>DASUMQ010000197.1:0-14897 GCA_036277615.1 Steroidobacteraceae bacterium | reverse complement strand
CATGACCAAGCGACTGCGGCGCGCGCGCGAGGAATCGCATCGAGCCCAGCAGGCCGTCGAGACCGAGCGCGCCAACCTCGCTGTCATCCTCGCCCGTCTCTCGACCGGTGTGATCTCCCTCGAGCGCGACTGGCGCATCCGTACCGCCAACCGTGCGGCGAGCATGATCGTGGGCGAGGACATCGAGACGCGCGTCGGCACCCAGTTCGACGCGATCGGGACGGAGCCACAGGGACTCGCGCGGCAGTTCGCCGCGGCGTGCCGGCAGCGTTTCGACGGCGGCGCGACCGAGTGGCGCGAGCAGTTCAGTTTCGTCGCCGGGACGAGTCGCCGCATCCTGATGTGCGCCTGCACGCCGCTGCCCGCGGAGGGCGACATTCCCGGCGGCTACGTGCTGGTGTTCGACGACATCACGGTGATGCTGCAGGCACAGCGCGAGGCCGCGTGGGGCGAGGTCGCCCGGCGCCTCGCGCACGAAATCAAGAATCCCCTCACGCCGATCCGCCTCTCGGCCGAGCGCCTGCGACACAAGCTGCTGCCGGCAATGAGCGACCCGAAGGACGCACAGATGCTCGAACGCGCGACCGAGACGATCGTCCAGCAGGTCGAGGCGATGAAGGAGATGGTCAACGCCTTCAGCGAGTATGCGCGCGCGCCACGCCTCGAGATGGCGGTCATCGACCTCAACCGCATGGTCACCGAGGTGAGCGACCTCTACCGCGCGCAGGGCGCGATGCGCGGGATCCGCCTCAACGTGCAGCTCGACCCGGCGATCGATTCCGTGGTCGCCGACGCGGGACGCCTGCGCCAACTGCTCAACAACCTGCTCACGAACGCCGTCGAAGCGCTCGAAGGGCAGGGACAGGGCTCGATCTCGGTCACCACCCGGCGCGCGTTGCGTGGCGACACCGAAGTGGCCGAGATCGCCGTCGAGGACGACGGTCCGGGCTTCCAGCGCGAGATGATCGGCCAGGTCTTCGACCCGTACGTCACGACCAAGGTCAAGGGCACCGGGCTCGGCCTCGCGATCGTGCGCAAGATCGTCGAAGAGCACGGCGGGCACATCGAGGCGGACAACCGCGCGACCGGCGGGGCACGCGTCTGCGTCGACCTGCCGCTGCACGACGCCGGAACCGACAGCAGCAGCAACAACAACGCCGCGGGGCGCGGGACCATAGAGCCAAGGAGAGAACGCGCATGACTAACGCGCGCATCCTCGTCGTCGACGACGAGAACGACATCCGTGAACTCGTCAGGGAGATCCTGTCGGAAGAAGGATATGCGGTGGAGACGGCGGGGACGGCGGCCGAGGCGCGTGCCGCCTGCGCCCGGCAGGCGCCCGACCTCGTGCTGCTCGACATCTGGATGCCGGACACGGACGGCATCAGCCTGCTGCGCGAGTGGCAGCAGTCGCAGGGTCTCACGGCGCCGGTGGTCATGATGTCCGGTCACGGCACCGTCGAGACGGCCGTTGAAGCCACGCGGCTCGGCGCGGTCGACTACGTCGAGAAGCCGCTGTCGCTCGCGAAACTGCTGCGCACCGTCCAGCGTGCGCTGGACGAAGGCAAGCGCCGGGCGCGCGCGACGCGCACGCTCGTGCCGCCGCTGATCGCACCGGTCGGTCGCAGCCGGCTCATGCGGGACCTGCGTGAGCAGGTGAAGCAGATCGCCCCGCACGAGGCGCCGGTGCTGGTGCTCGGCGAGCCCGGCACGGGTCGCGAGGCGTTCGCGCGGTACATCCACACGATGAGTGCGCGCTCGACCGGGCCATTCATCAACCTCGTGGCCGGCTCCATCACCGAGAGCAACGCCGAGGAAATCCTGTACGGCACGGATTCAGCGGGCGGGGGCGGCGCCTCGCCGGGCGTGCTCGAGCAGGCCCAGGGCGGCGTGCTGTTCATCAATGGCCTCGAGGACATGCTGCCGGGGGCGCAGCGATTGCTGCTCGCGACGCTCGAATCGGGCACGTTCATGCGCAAGGGCGGCCTCGCGCCCCTGCGGTTCGACGCGCGCATCGTCTCCTCGGCGCAGCCGGGTTTCGAGACACGGGGCATCGTGCCGTTCCGGCTCGACCTGCTGTCGAACCTCAACGTGCTGACGCTGCGCGTCCCGCCGCTGCGCGAGTACGCCGAGGACGTCCCGGAGTTGCTGCGTTATTACGTGGATCGTCTCGTCGATGACGAACGCCTGCCGTTCCGGCGTTTCGGCGTGGCCGCGCAGAACCGCCTGCGGAACTATCCGTGGCCCGGCAACATCCGCGAGCTCAAGAACCTCGTGCACCGGCTGCTGATCCAGGGCGGCTCCGAGGAAATCCGTCTGGAGGAGATCGAGCAGGAGATCGCATCGCAGGCACCGGTCGACGAGCCGCTGGTCAAACAGGACCTGCTCGCACTGCCGTTGCGCGAGGCGCGCGAGCACTTCGAGCGGGCCTATCTGACGCAGCAGCTGCAACTCTGCGGCGGCAAGGTGGGCCAGCTCGCGAAGCGCGTCGGCATGGAGCGTACGCACCTGTACCGCAAGCTCCGCAGCCTGGGAGTGGACTTTCGTCAGTCCGAGGACTGACGACAGGCGGGGTAGCGGATAGTGAATAGCGGTTAGCAGGAGCCGCAGCGCGGCCGCTCCGATTAAAACTAACCGCTAAGCGCTAACCGCTTCCTACTGCCGCGCCGGGAAGTCTTCCATCGCCGACGCGACGGCCTGCGCGATCGCGGCCGGCTCGACGCTGCCCTTGGTGATCTTCTTCGACACGCGGCCCTGCCAGACCTCCGCGTTGCGCGCAGTGTCGATCGCGTGCACGACCAGCGTGCCTTCCTTGTAGTTGCGCACGCTCGGGCTGCCGACGTTGACCGAGCCGCCGACGTTGCCGCCCCAGGAGCCGACGCCGACGCCGACGCGCACCGGATTGTTCTCGAGCTTGTCGGCGCTCGCGGTCTCGTAGGCAATTCGCAGGTCCGGCGTGACGCCGGCCGGGGCTTCGCCATAGCCGCGTTTCTTCAACTCGTTCGCGATTGCCGCGCGGATGTTGGAGTCCAGCAGCTTGAGCGGCGCATCGTCGGACGTGGGCGCGACGCCCGCGTTCCAGCCGAACGTCTGGTACGAGGCAAAGTTGGCCTGCGGATCGCGCATCGACTCGGGCTCTGCAGGCGATGACGACGCGCACCCCGCAGTAAGGAGCGCCATCGCGAGCAGCAGGGCGAGGGGCCGATCGGCGGACACGAGCCGCGCGCCGTCCGTTGCGCGCGATCGTGGTCGGGTGCTGCGAGAGTCCGAGTCGTCCATGAGTCGTCTCCTGTCCTGAGCCGTGTCCCCGTCGCGGTGGCTATTTCGTCTGGGCCACCATGTATTCGACTGCGTTCACGACGGACTGATCCGTGAGGTCGGTGCGGCCGCCCTTCGGCGGCATGAAGCCGGCCTTGCCCTGGTAGCCTTCTATGGCGTGCTTGTTGAGCGTCTCGACGCCCTGCGCCAGCCGCGGGCCCCACGCGGCCTTGTCACCCGTCTTGGGCGCCCCGGCCAGGCCGTCCCCGTGACAGGCCGTGCAGACCTGCTGGTAAACCTGGTCGCCGGCCATGTCGGTCGCTGCCGTGGCCGCGGCCTCCGCAGGCGGAGCGAGCGCAGAGTTGTCCTGCCCGGCCACGGCGACACGAGCCACCGGATGGATGCGCTCCGTCGTTTCCTGCTGGCGCAGGGGGTCTTCTTCGCTGAAGACCTTCGCCGTGCGGTCGGAGACGATCCCCGCGAGGATCATCAGGCCGATGGTCACGGCGGCCAGGATGCCGAGGACCAGCATGAAGGTGTCGAAGAACTTGCGATCGTGGGCAGCGCTCACGTGACGGACTCCGGGAGGCTCAGGCGTTGAACGGGGCCGCAAAGTATAACCCGCGGTCCGTCCAGGGCGCGCCCGGCACCCGGTGGGGCAAATGGACGGGCGTGTACCTGGAAGCTATCATTCCGGCCCCTTTTCGGGTCCGACCGTGCGCCCGTAGCTCAGTTGGATAGAGTGTCGCCCTCCGAAGGCGAAGGTCACAGGTTCGAATCCTGTCGGGCGCGCCATTGCCGCGTGGGTCTAAACCGGACACCTGGGTAACGGTTTATTCCGACGACATGGGGAACACTTTAGCGCCGCGACGCGAGCTCGTCGCCCGACCGTGCCGCCGGTTGCGAATCCCGTGCCGACTCGGCGGCCGCTAGGCGCTGGCGACTTTGACCACGTAGCCGCCCGATTTCTCGTCCTTCTCGAGCTCGAGCAGCTTGCGCGACTGCGCTTCCTCGAGCAGCTGGTTGAAGCTCCGGAAGCCGTGGTAGCTCTCGTTGAAACCCGGCCGCTGGCGCTTCAAGGTCTGCTTGATCATCGAGCCCCAGATCTTGTCGCCTTCGTCGCGCTCGTCCGCCAGCGCATCGATCGTCGCGAGCACGAGGTCGAAGGCCTCCTGTTTCTTCTCCGCTTCCGATTTCTTGCGCGACGGCTGCCGGCGGCCGTGTGTCGCTGCTGCCTCGGGTGTGACCGGGCCGGCATCGCTGCCGAGCGCGGCGACGACGGCCGCCGGGGGCTGCTCGGCCGGAGTCTCGACCAGCGCGGCCGACGTCGGGCGCGCCGTCGAGGGCATCGGCGCCTTGGACGTCGCGGCGGTGACCGTCTTGCGGCGCCCGCGCCGCTGTTCCTCCTTGCGCACGAGGTCGTCGTAATAGATGAACTCGTCGCAGTTGGCGATCAGCAGGTCCGAGGTCGAGCTCTTCACGCCGACGCCGATCACGATCTTGTTGTTCTCGCGCAGCTTGCTGACCAGCGGCGAAAAGTCCGAGTCGCCGCTCACGATCACGAACGTGTCCACGTGCGACTTCGTGTAGCAGAGATCGAGCGCGTCGACCACGAGGCGGATGTCGGCGGAGTTCTTGCCGGACATCCGCACGTGCGGGATCTCGATCAGCTCGAACGAGGCTTCGTGCATCGGCGCCTTGAATTCCTTGTAGCGCTCCCAGTCGCAGTACGCCTTCTTGACGACGATGCTGCCCTTGAGCAGCAGCCGTTCGAGGACGACGTCGATGTCGAACCTTGCGTAGCGCGCGTCGCGCACTCCGAGGGCGACGTTCTCGAAGTCGCAGAACACCGCCATGTTGTTGATTGCGGGCTTGGGCATATGGGTGTGGATCAGAGGTTCCTGAGGGAATCCTACACTTTCGTCGCCACCAGCACGGCCGCAACGCCCATCATCGCGGCGGCCACTCGGTGCAGCGCGCGCTGGGCTCGTTCGTTGGCAAAAAAACCGCGCGCCTGAGCCGCGAGCAGCGCGTACGCGGAATTGGCGCCGCCGACGATCACGAGCTGCAGCGCCGCGATCAGGCCGAGTTCAGCGGGTGCCAGGTTCGCGAAGTCGACGAAGCCCGGCAACAACGCCGCGTAGAAGAGGATGGCTTGCACGTGGCCGAGCATCAGCAGCAGTCCGGCGGCAAAATTGCGCCAGAAATGCGTCTCGTGGCCGGCGGTCCCGACGGACACCGCCACGCGAGCACGCGTGCGCCAGAGCGCCAGCCCCTGCCAGAGCAGGTAAATCACCCCAAGCCAGCGCAACACCGTGAACAGCTCGCCCAGCGACTTCGCCGCCGCGGCCATGCCGGCCGCAGCCAGGCCCAGGAACAGCAGTTCGCCCGTGACCACCCCCGCATTCAACGCGAGCGCGGGTTTCGCGCCGTCGGTGATCGCGCGAGCGACGATCGCGGTCACCGCCGGGCCGGGCGTCAGCGCGAACACCGCGAAGGTCGCCGCAAGCGCGACGAGGGCACCGAGGGTCATGCTTGGGCCGCTACAGCCAGCCCTTGCGACGGAAGTAGATGTATGGCACCACGGCGGAGACGGCCATCGCCAGCAGCGCCATGGGATAACCCCAGTGCTTGTCGAGCTCGGGCATGAACTGGAAGTTCATGCCGTAGATGCTCGCGACCAGTGTCGGCGGCAGGAACATCACGGCCGCCACCGAGAAGATCTTGATGATGTTGTTCTGCTCGAGGTTGATGAGCCCGAGCACGGCGTCGAGCAGGAACTGGATCTTGGTGTTGAGGAACGAGGCGTGGTCCGAAAGCGACTGCACGTCGCGCAGGGTCGACTTGAAGCGACCGCGCTGGTCCTGCGACAGCGAGACGACCGAACTCTGCTGCACGTACATCAGGATGCGCTGGAAGCTCACGAGGCTTTCGCGCGCCTTCGAGACGAGGTCGCCGTCGGCACCGATCTGCTTGATGTGTGCGTGCAGGTCGGCGCCGCTCGGTGCGACGCCGCCGTTGCGGGGAAAGATCGACATCGACACCGTGTCGAGCTCGACCTGCACGCGCTCGAGCAGGTCGGCGATGCGCTCGACGAACGCCTCGAGCAGCCCGGCGAACAGCGTCGGCGCGGAAGTGCAGGCGGTCGGTGAGCGTTCCACGTACTGCATGAACCGCCGCACCGGGGTCGGGTCCACGTAGCGGTTCGTGATCATGCGGCCATTGGCGAGGATGAACGTGATCGCACTGCTCTCGGGCCGCTCGCTGTCGAGTTTCGCGCCGACCGTGGCCGTCATGTAGACCGCGCTGCCTTCCTCGTACAGGCGGTTCGACGTCTCGATTTCCTTCATCTCGTCGCGCGTCGGCACGTCGACGGTCAGCAACGCCTCGACGGCGCGCTCTTCGTCGGCCGTCGGCTCGAACAGGTCGGCCCACAGGAATTCGTCCGGGAACGGCG
The DNA here is from genome assembly GCA_036277615.1 of Steroidobacteraceae bacterium. GTDB lineage: Bacteria > Pseudomonadota > Gammaproteobacteria > Steroidobacterales > Steroidobacteraceae > RPQJ01. The sequence continues at coordinate 8,182 of DASUMQ010000197.1, read as the reverse complement.
CGGGCGGGACGTGTTCGACCCAGGTGTAGCCGCTGCCGGTGGGGATCAGGAGTCGAAGCATTCGAACGGACCGCCCTGCGAGGTGCGGGGCTTTTTAGCACAGACACGAGCCGTGCGGGCGGGACGTCCCCCGCAGAAAAATCCTTCGCGCGGGCTCCCCGCGTCGTCTCTCAGTGCACCTCGACCGCGCTCAGCAGATACGTCACGTCCAGCGCGAATCCCGACGTGCTCCGGGCCCGGACGCGCAGCGTGTGAACTCCGGCAGGCACGTCGACGATCGCCCAGCGTCCCGCCGAGATCGTCGCGCGGTACAGGCCCTGCTTGAGACCGAAGAGGCCGTTGCGAGGCACGGTGAACGTGAATGCGGAGTCGCCCGGCACCGCCGGCTGGTCGATCACGGCTTGCGGCACGCCATTGAGCGTTGCCTCGGCGAACGTGAACGAATCCCAGTCCGCGACGACGGCCTCGAGGCACTGCTGCTCGGTGAGGTGCGCATCGGGGAAACAGAACGTGTTGTGCAACGGGATCAACGCCCTCGAGCCCGCGGGCAGGGTGCATTCGCGCACGGTCCGCCCGCCGGTGTTGCCGGCAAGGAACCAGAGGTTGCCGCGCTGGCCGATCGTGCAGCGCTGGCCGGAGTTGTCGAGGATCGGGTTGACGGCGGACGGAATCGACAGGGCCCACTGCCACCACTCGTTGAGCAAGGCTGTCGGCGGCTCTTCCGAGCGAGCGGACTGGGTTCCGGCGGTCAGCAGCAGGATGCCCGCGACGATCAGCCGCGGGGCTGCCGCAAAGGTCTTTTGCATCGTGACGCTCCCTTCGTGCGTTCTTGGTCGTTCTCGACGTCCCTGACGTCGTGCCCCGTCCATAACGTCCCACGGGTTGGGTCTTATGTAAAGTCCAAGGCTCCGTGGTTACGTCGACACGAACGCGAGCGGCCATAAAAAAAGCCGCCCCGGCGGACCGGGGCGGCTTCCTGCAACGGGATGGGTACTGCGCGACCCGCTCAGCGCGTTTCCTTCGCGACCAGGGCGTTGACCACTTCGAACAGCTTGTCTTCGCTGCCGGCCATGCTCACGTCGGTCACGTACTTGCCGTTGACGACGATCGTCGGCGTGCCCGTGATCTTGTAGCGACGATTGAGGTCCTCGGCCTTCGCGACCTTGCTGTCCATTGCGAAGCTCGCGAACGTCTTCTGGAAATCCGCCTTGCTGACGCCGCGCGAGGTGAAGAAGGCCTCGATCTTGTCGGGCGCGTCGAGCCGGTTGCCCTTGACGTTGATCTCGCGCCAGATCTCGGGATTCAGGTTCGGCTTGCCCAGCAGCTCCATCGTGTAGAACACACGGGCATGTGTCTTGAGCACGTTGTTCCACGTCGCCGGCAGGCGCACCAGCTCGGCGTTGGCCGGTCGGCCGTTGCGGTTCCAGGCTTCGAGCTTCGGCTCGAGCAGGTAGCAGTGACCGCAGGCATACCAGAACACCTCGACGACCTCGACCTTGCCGGGCGCGACGTTGGTGGGTTGCGCGGGTTGCAGCACTTTGAAGTTGACGCCCTGCTGCAACTGGACAGCGGCCGTGGCGCTGCTCGCAACCGCGAGCATCGCGCAGGCCAGCAGGGCCTGCCGGAATCGGGAAACGACGGTTCGCGTGTTCATGGTGGCTACTGACTCGCGGTGGCCGGCTTGGTTCAACGCAGGCCCTGCAGGTAGGAGGCGACCGCGTCGATCTCGTCCTCGCTGAGCCTCGACGCGACCGAGCGCATCATCGTGTTCGGGTCGGTCGCGCGCGTGCCCGATTTGTAAGCGCGCAACTGCAGCGCGGCGTACGTCGCGTGCTGGCCGCCGATGCGCGGATAAGCCGCGCCCGCGATGCCTGCGCCCGCAGGGCCGTGGCAACCGGCGCAGGCTGGCACGCCGCGGGCCGCGTTGCCGCCGCGGTACAGTTTCTCGCCGAGCTTGAGCTTCGACGGCTCCGTTTCGCCGGTCGGTCGCGGTGTTTGGGACTGGAAGTAGGCGGCGAGGTCTTCCATGTCCTGGTCGGACAGGATCATCGCCATCGGCATCATCAGCGGGTTGTTGCGGTCGGCCGCCTTGAAGTGCTTCAGTTGCTTGAGAATGTAACTCGAGTGCTGACCGGCGAGACTCGGCCACTCGGGGTTCGCACTGTTGCCGTCCATGCCGTGGCACGCCATGCAGGTCGAGGACTTGGCCTGGCCGGCCTCCTTGTTGCCGGCCGCAGCGGCATTGCCGCTCCAGGCGAGCGCGACGAACAGGCCCAACGCGGCGACGAACTTCGCGGTCATGTTTGGAACCACTCCGAAAACGGTCGAACGAGCGCCTAGTGGGTCAGGCGCAGGAATGCCCGGCGTCATTGCGACGGACCTGCCGGGCGGGCCGCAAATTGTACACTAAGGCCCACTTCGCGCATGGACCGGGACCGCGCCGGCAAGCACTTCGCATGGTTGCTTACACCCACGTTCGTTTCCTCACGAGCGCAAACAAGCTCGACCAGTTGCCGCCGGACGCGGGAGCCGAGGTGGCGATCGCCGGGCGGTCCAACGCGGGCAAGTCGAGCGCCATCAATTCGATCGTGCAGCGCAAAGGCCTCGCGCGCACGAGCAAGAGCCCGGGCGCGACGCGGCTGCTCAATTTCTTCGAGCTCGAGCCCGCGCGCCGCATCGTCGACCTCCCGGGCTACGGTTTCGCCAAGGTTTCCGGCGACCTGCGCGCGCACTGGGGGACGCTGCTGCAGGGTTACTTCGCGAAGCGCGAGTCGTTGCGCGGCACCATCGTCGTGATGGACGTCCGTCATCCGCTCACCGAGCACGACTGGAGCATGCTCGAGCTCGCGTCGACTCGGCAGCTGCCGGTGCACGTGTTGCTTACGAAAGCCGACAAGCTCGGGCGCGGCGCGGCCGCGAATGTGTTGCAGGCAGTGCGGCGCCAGTTGCCCGCCGGCGCGGCGGTCACGGTGCAACTCTTTTCCGCGCTTGCGGGCACCGGCCTCGCCGAAGCGCGCGGTGCGCTGGAGCGCTTGCTCGACGGACGCCGCATAAAAGAAACCCCGGCGGGACCAGCGGATCCGGCCGGGGCAAGTAAACCCGGTATTGGGGGATGACCGGGCACACGTCGCGCCCAGGGAGGTAGGCCGACGCGGAGCGTCGTGGACGCTCGAAAAGTTAGAACGGGCGACCCCGTGAAAAGTTCCCGTCACGGGGCCGCCGCACTCACCGTGCTGCCCGGGCCGCTTCAGGCCCTTTTCAACTCAAGTACTTACGTTTACAGGAACGTCCAGGTCACGCCGAGCGAGACCATGTCCACCGTGTCGGCGTCCGAAATGTCGAACTGCTCGTACTCGGCGCGCACGCCCAGGCTCCAGACCCGGAACTGGGCGCCGATGCCGTACGTGAGGTCCGTGCCGTCGTCGTTCGACTCCAGGTCGAACTCCGGGGCCGTGACGTCAGCCTTCCAGTCGATGACGCCCACGCGCGCGAACAGGTCCACCGGGCCGACCGGCAAGAAGCCGACGGCCGAAAGCGTAAACCCGTTCACGTCGGTCTCGATCTTGGTGCCGGCGACGCGGTCGTCACCGGAGCCCAGGTCGACGTAGTTCGCCTCGACGGCGAGCCAGTCCACGAAGCGCCACCCGAGGATGGCCTTGAAACCGGTGCTGTCGACGTCGAAGTCGACGTCCTCGCCTGCGATCGTGTCCTCGAAGCTCACGCCGCTCTGGCCGACGCTCGCGCCGAGGTAGATGCCGTTGTCCGCCGCAAAGGCGGGGGCGGCGAGAAGTCCGAGGGCCGCCGTGGCGGCCAGTGCCGTGGTCCTGCGCATGATGGATCGCTCCTTGATCGGTGGATCAGTTGCCGAATTGCAGCCGGAAGCCGATGCCGTAGGTGTCGGCATCGTCGGCGAAGTCGCCTTCGACGCCGAGCGCGAACACATCGGTGATGAACCAGCGCGCCGCCACGCCGAAGGACGTGTCGTCGCCGGAGTCGGAGAGGTCGACGTAGTTGATGGCGCCCTCGAGCTCGAGCGCGTCGACCGGTCGCGCGCGGATGCCGACGCCGAGTTCATACCCGTCGTCGTCCACCCCGGACCCGCCGAAGCCGCCACCGGAGACTTCGAGTTCCGTCTCGGTGTAACCGAGCCTGCCGTACAGGTCCATGTTGTCCGCGAACGACCACGCGTAACCGCCGCCGATCGAGTACTGCTGTACGTCGAAGTCGACGCCCGCCACCTTGACTCCCTGGTCGAGGTAGCGCGCATAGAGGAACCAGTCGTCGGCGACTTCGAACGAGCCGCGCAGCACGAAGCCGTCCAGGTCCTTGTCGACACCGTCGAGGTCGGTCGTGACGTAGCCGAGGTCGACGTACGTGTAGCTGATGTCTTCCGCCTGGGCGGCGAGCAGTGGGCACACGGCCAGCGAGGCGGCAACGAGACCCAGCAAAGATTTCCGCATTCCAAACTCCTTGATCTTAGAGCTAAAAGTGATCTGAACCGCGTCGAGGCTGCACTCGGCTCCCCGGTAGGACGGGGCCCGGCCGAGCGAAGTTCGCAGACTGCACGCGCGGGTTTGCAGAAATGACGAGCCCGCCACACGGCGGGCCCGTCCGCGACGCCGGGGGCGTCAGAACTTCCAGATGAGGCTGGCCGAGATCAGGTCCACCGTGTCGGTGTCCTCGATGTCGAAACCCTGATACTCGACCGTCATGCCCAGCGTGTCGGTGAAGTCGAAGCCGGCGCCGACGCCCCAGGAGAGGTCTTCGCCGTCGTCGCTGCCGCTGATCTCGAACGCGTCGACGTCCGCCTCCCAGAAGACCATGCCGACCTTCGCGAAGAGGCTGAACTGATCGCTGATCGGGTAGGCACCGCGCAACGAGGCGTTGAAGCCCGACATGTCGACCTCGACCCCGCGGTCCTCGGCCGTGCCGCCGTCAAAGTACTCGAGTTCGGCCCCGACATACGGGTTGAACATCCAGCCGCCGAACACCTTGAAACCGATGTCGTCGCCGCTGAAGCCGCCGATGTCGACGCCCATGCTGCCGACGCCTGCGCCGACGTAGATGCCGCCGTCGTCGGCTGCCATCGCCGGGGCGGCCAGGAACATCGATGCGACTGCCGCAAACAGATATTTCTTCATCTCGACTCCTTAGAAGCGGGGGCCGATCACCGGGACCGGCGCCAATCGGTCACCGGATTCGCCTCCCGATGGCAAAAATGCTACAGGCGGGGATTGGTTGACAGCAGAGGGAAAATGCATAGCTGCGAGCTGGGTTGCATTGTAGCAACAAGCACTTGCAATCATTCGCACATTTGCTGCAGCGCAACGGGTTCGAGCTTCCGCTGGCCGGAACGAATGGGCCCAACGCGGACTGGAGTCAGTGCGCCTCGTCCCAGTTGCGACCGATTCCCACGTCGACCCGCAGCGGCACGCGCAGGTCGGCGGCGGCCGCCATGTGGCCCCGCAGGTCGGTCGCAATGTCCGCCGCGCGGTCTTCGGCCACCTCGAGCACGAGTTCGTCGTGCACCTGCATCATCAGCCGGGCGTGCGGGATGCCCGCGAGCCAGCGGTGCACCTCGATCATGGCGCGCTTGATGATGTCGGCCGCCGTGCCCTGCATCGGCGCATTGATCGCGCTGCGCTCCGCGTACGAGCGCATCGCCGCGTTGCGCGAGCGGATGTCCGGCAGGTAGAGCCTGCGACCGAAGACGGTTTCGACGAACCCCTGTTCACGCGCCATCTGGCGCGTCTCGTCCATGTAGCGCTTAACGCCCGGGTAGCGGTTGAAGTAGAGCTCGATGTACCGCTGCGCAGCGCCGCGCTCGATGCCGAGCTGGCGCGCCAGCCCGAACGCCGACATGCCGTACATCAGGCCGAAGTTGATCGCCTTGGACGCGCGGCGCTGGTCCGCCGTCACCTGCTCGGGGGTGCCGACCCCGAACACCTCGGCGGCGGTGGCCTGGTGGATGTCGCGATCCGACGCGAACGCCTCCATGAGCCCTGCGTCGCCCGAGAGGTGCGCCATGATGCGCAGCTCGATCTGCGAATAATCCGCCGCGAGCAGCACGTGGCCCGGCGGCGCCACGAACGCCTGGCGGATCCGGCGACCTTCGGGCGTGCGGATCGGGATGTTCTGCAGGTTCGGATCGGTCGACGACAGGCGGCCGGTAGCAGCCACCGCCTGGTGGTAAGACGTGTGCACGCGTCCCGTCCGCGGGTTGACCTGCTCGGGCAACCGGTCGGTGTAGGTCGAGCGCAGTTTCGCGAGCGCGCGGTAGTCCATGATCACGCGCGGCAGCTCGAATTCTTCCGCGAGTTCCTCGAGCACGTCTTCCGCGGTCGACGGGTCGCCCGACGGTGTCTTGCGCTTGACGGGCAGCGCGAGTTCGCCGAACAGCACCTCGCGGAGCTGCTTCGGCGACTCGACGTTGAACGGGCGGCCGGCGATCTGGTGCGCGCGCCGTTCGAGTTCGACCAGCCCGTGCGAGAGCTCCTGGCTCTGCCGCCGGAGCATCTGGGCATCGACCAGCACGCCGCAGTGCTCCATGTCGAGCAGCACGGGCACGAGCGGCTGTTCGATGTTCACGTACAGCCGCGCGAGCCCGGGCAGCTGTTCGAACCGCGGCCACAGCGTGCGGTGCAGCCGCAGCGCGACGTCGGCGTCCTCGGCGGAATATTCCGCGGCGGCCTCCACCGGCACGTCGTTGAACGCGAGCTGTTTCGCGCCCTTGCCCGCGACGTCCGCGTACCGGATCGTCTCGAGCCCCAGGTAGGCCAGCGCGGCCGCGTCGAGGTCGTGACGGTTCGCGACACTGTTCAATACGTACGACTCCAGCATCGAATCGAAGCGCATCCCGCGCAGCTCGATCCCGTGGTTGCGCAGCACGTGGGCGTCGAACTTGAGGTCGTGGCCGAGCTTGGCGCGGCCGTCGTCCTCGAGCAGCGGCTGCAGCAGTCGCAGCACCTCGTCGCGGTCGAGCTGCTGCGGCGCGCCGGGGTAGGTGTGCGCCAGCGGCACGTAGGCGGCGTGACCCACGTCCACCGCGAACGAGACGCCGACGATCTCCGCCTGCATGTAATCGAGCGAGCTGGTCTCCGTGTCGAACGAAATCAGCGCGGCGCCACGCAGCACCTCGAGCCAGTGATTGAAGCGGTCGGGCGTCAGGACGAGCTCGTAGTTGCGACCGGGTGCCCAGCGGGCCGCCCGGTCCGCGGCGCTGGGCGCGGCGACCCCGTCGGCCGCGGCCACCGGCGGCTGGCCGGGCAGCGCGCCGCGGGACACGTCGACGGGACCGGTGCGCCGCGCAACGTCAGTCGATCCATCGCCGGCCGCGTCGGGGCCCGTCCCCGGGGCGTCCAGGCCGCGCAGCAGCGAACGCAACTCGAGCCGGGTGTAGAGCTCGCGCAGGCGCGCGGCGTCGGGCTCGCGCCGCTCGAGGTCCTGTGGCCCGAACGGCAGCTCGCAATCGCAGCGGATCGTCGCGAGCTGGCGCGAGAGCGCGAGGTCCGCCTGCGAGTCGCGCAGGCTCTCGCCGACCTTGCCCTCGATCTCGTGCTGGTGCGCGAGCAGGTTGTCGAGCGTGACGTACTGGTTGAGCCACTTGGCCGCCGTCTTCGGTCCGACCTTGGGCACGCCCGGGATGTTGTCGGTCGCGTCGCCGACGAGCGCGAGATAGTCGACGATCTGTTCGGGGTAGACGTCGAACTTGACCTTGACGCCGGCGCGGTCGAGCGACGAGTTGGTCATCGTGTTGACCAGCGTGATGCGGTCCGTCACGAGCTGCGCCATGTCCTTGTCGCCGGTCGAGATCAGCACCGGACGGCCGCCGGCCGCCGCGCGCTGCGCGAGCGTGCCGATCACGTCGTCCGCCTCGACGCCGGCCACGCGCAGCAGTGGCAGCCCAAGGGCCGCTACCGCGGCGATCAATGGCTCGACCTGCGCTCGCAGGTCGTCGGGCATCGTCGGCCGATGCGCCTTGTATTCGGCGAACAGGTCGTCGCGGAACGTCCGGCCTGGGGCGTCGAAGACGACGGCGACATGGCGCGGGTTCTGCTCGCGCAGCATGCGTTGCAGCATGTTGAGCACGCCGAGCACGGCGCCGGTCGGCTCGCCCCGCGAGTTGCTGAGGGGCGGGAGCGCGTGGAAGGCCCGGTAGAGGTACGACGAGCCGTCGACGAGG
>DASUMQ010000196.1:0-18060 GCA_036277615.1 Steroidobacteraceae bacterium | reverse complement strand
CAGGACCATGAACGGGCCGATCGCCGCGCCGTTGCAGCAGAGCATCAGGCACAGCATCGCGATCACGAGCGGCTGCTGGTCCACGAGCAGCAGGCCGACGATGCCCGGGATCGTCAGCGCCGCAAAGGCGATCAGCACGGGCGTGCGCCGGCCGAGCTTGTCGGCGAGATAGCCGGAAAGGAGCGCGCCGAGCGCAGCCGCTGCATAGGGCAGCGAGAGCGCCATGCCGCTGCCGAGTGCGGTGTAGCCCCGCTCCTTGACGAGGTAGCCGGGCAGCCAGCTGAAGTTCGTGTAGTAGATGCCCGAGATGAAGAAGAACGCGGCGCAGATCAGCCAGTAGTGCGGCGACCGCGCGAGGAGCTGCAAACCTTCCCTGAAGCCGAGTTCCTGCGGCGTCCGGCCCGACGGATCGAACGTGACGCGGTCCCGTTCGAGCGCGCCCTCAATGGCCTCCATCTCGGCGCGGCCGATGCGCGGGTGCTCCCGCGGATGGTCGTACACGAGCCGCCAGAACAGGAACGCGCCGAGCAGCGTCAGCACGCCGACGATGATGAACATCGCGCGCCAGCCGAGGATCGTGACGATCCAGGCCATGAACGGCAGGCCGATCACGAGCCCCATGTAGGCCGAGGCGATCTGCACGCCCTGGGAGATGCCGCGTTCGCGCGGGAACACCCAATGGTTCAGCAGCTTGGTGACGGGATTGATCACGGCGCCCTCGGCGAAGCCGAACACCGAGCGCACGACGGTGAACTGGGCAATCGTGTGGCAGAACGCCGTGCCGGCGACCGCCACGCACCAGACCAGGTAGGTGACGAGGGTCCAGGTCCGGATCTTGAGTCGGTCGGAGGCGACGCCGCCGATCAACTGGCCGAATGAATAGCCCCAGAAGAACGTCCCGAGGATGAAGCCCATCTCGAGACCGCTCAGGTGCAGTTCGTCCATGATCTTCGGCGCCGCGACGGACATCGCGACGCGGTCCAGGTACAGGAAGACGCCCGTGATCCAGAGCGCCGACATCACGACGAACCGGTACTTGCCGACGCGGGCCGACCCGTCAGGCCGGGTCTCGACTCGAGCGTTCATCCATCCCCCTGCGGCGCTGCACGGAGCCGGCGCACGCACAAGGGTAGATCAGTTCATGTCGGCCGTCCAGTCGGTCGACTAATTGTTGGGCCGGCGAGCCGGTGACCGGGCCGATCAGGGCCGCATCGAGGAGACCGAACGGGCGGGGGGAACGCGACGCTGGTCTCCTCGACACGGTAGAAAACGGCTCTCGTCGCAGACCCCGCGCCCGCTGCGCCCGGGCAGCCTATTGCGGTCCGGATTCCAGCGCGGCGACGAGCCGGATCGGATCGAAGTATTCCCGGAAGTGCAGGATGCACCCCTCGCTCATGGTGAGTCGGGTCAGGTATTCATTTCGGTAGCGGCGACCGGTCGGGATCAACTTCATGTCGCTCGTGTACTCGGCGAGCAGCTCGTTCGGGTCGGAGGCGAACGCCTCGATCCGGAAGTCCTGCAGGTTTTCTGAACCGTCTACCACCGTGGCGGGGATCGACTCGAGGAAGGCCATGACCGCATCGCGACCCTGGGTACGCCGCGCGAAACCTGGCGGCGCGTACGGCAGGGCGTAGGTGACCGCGGGATGCAGGAGCCCTCGCATCGCGGCGAAATCCCAACGGTTGATCGCCTCGAGATAGGCCTGCACTGCATCGATGTTGTCGCGACGCAGGGCAACGCCGGCCTCGATGTCGAGCATGATCAGGGCCTGTACGCGACGGTGATGCCATACGTCCGGGGACGACCGGCGTAGCGCACGATGGCGTCCGAGTCGGTCGAGGCGTTCTGCACGTAGAACTCGTCAGCCAGGTTGCGACTCCAGAGCGTGACGCGCCAGCGCTCGTCGGCGGTCGCGAAGCCCGCCCGAAGATCGAACAAGGTGTAGCTCGGCAGCACGTACAGGTCGTCGTTGCCTCCGAGGACGACGTTTTCGCCGTCCACGATGGCCACGGCCTCGTCGCTGTACGTCAGCGTCGCGCCGGCGAACACGGCCCAGCTTTCATCGAGCGTCCATTCCTTGTCGACCACGAGCTTCGCCTGCCACTCCGGGGTGAACGGCACGCTCGCTCCCTCGAAGTCCGCGACGACACCGGCGGCATTGATCCCCGTGTATTCCTCAACCTCCGCTTTCGTATAGGAGACGGCCGCACGAAACGTCAGGTCCGCGGCCGCGGCAGCGGTCACTTCGAGCTCCGCGCCCCTGACCTTCGATTTCGGGATGTTGACTAGGGCATCGAGCAATCCGAACACCGGGTCCTGCACCTTCGACTTGAGCTGCTTGTCCTCGTAGTCGTAGTAGAACGCAGCGGCGTTGACCTGCAGCCAGGCGGCTGGCGACGCCTTGACGCCGAGCTCGTACGACATCACCGACTCCTGCACGACCGGCGCGAACTGTGTGTTCGTGGCTGCGGCGAGCGTCGGAATGCTGCCCGCCTTGTAGCCTTTGGAGACATTCCCATAAAGCAGCACGTCACTCGTCGCGCGATAGTCGAGCCCGACGCGCCACGACGTGTTGTCCTCGTCGAGGCTGCTGGCATATGGCTCGCCCGCGATGAACTCGGAATCCATGTTGAAGCAGTCGCCCGGTCGCAACGGCTCCACGTCCTGCCCCGACAGAAGGCCGCTCAGGAACGTGAAGAACCCGTTGGTCGCACCGTCGTCGGCACCGAACGCACAGTTGACCGCGTCACGCGTGGACTTCGTGTAGCGCGCACCCGCCTTCAGCGTCACTGCATCGCCCATGTCGTACTCGACGTGGCCGAAGCCGGCATGGTTCTGCATGGCCTGGTCGCTCGTGAAGCCGGCGCTCCAGATGCCGAGCGCGGGGAACGTCGACGAGTCGACGAAGTTGTTGGTCGCCGTTTCCTCGACGTCGGTATCCTCGAAATTCGCGCCCAGTACCCAGCGCAGGTCCGAAGCCGCGTCGTTCGTGAGTCGCAATTCCTGCGAGAAGCTCTGGATCGTTCCCTGGTGCTCGACAACGTCGAGGATGTGGAACGCCGTGCCGTCGCCCTCGGGAGTCTGGTCGAGGTCGAAGTCGATGTACGAGGTCAGCGAGGTCAGGGTCAGCTCGGCAGGCAGACTGACGTCGGCCCGCAGCGAGACCTGAGTCAGCCGGTTGTCGGCGCGCAGTGGCGTGTCGGAGGACCAATCGGCCGCGCGCGCGTCACGCGGGGCGAGCGGGTAAGCCACGACTTCGGGAATGCCGCAGCACGGCTGCTGCGGGTTCGGCCAGATGTACTGCGGCGCCGTCGGATCCGACTTGTCGGCCCAGGCGTTGACGTTGAACAACACGCTCACATCGTCGCGGGGTGTCCATCCGAGCTGCAGACGACCCGCGTAGCTTTCCGAATCGCCACTTTCCTCGCCTTTCATGCCCGGCGAATAGCCCTGCTGCCACCCGTCGCCGTCGACGACCTGGCCGGCAAACCGCGCCGTCACGGTCGCGCCGAGCGAGCCGCCGACGAAGGCGTTCAGCTCCATCGTGTCGAAGCGACCGTAGGTGAGGTCGGCGCCGGCCGTGAACTCCTGGCTAGGTTTGGCCGCGATGTAATTGATTGCACCGCCCGTGGAGTTCTGTCCGAACAACGTGCCCTGCGGGCCCTTCATGACCTCGATCCGCTCGAGATCGAACGTGGCACGGCTCGCGAGGATCGGCAGCGGCAGCGGGACTTCGTCGACGTAAACGCTGACCGCGGGGTATGCGGCGATCGAGGAGTCATAGAACCCGATACCACGCAGGGTCAGCACGGGCGTGTTGTTGTTCGTCACGGCGAACGCGAGTCCCGGCACCGCCTGCGTCACGTCGCTCAGCGAGGAGATGCGCTGGTTGGCGATGAAATCGCCGTCGAGCGCGACGACGCTCTGGCCCACGTCGTTGATCGCCTGTTCGCGCTTCGTGGCGGTCACGACGACCTCCTCGAGCCCGGCAGGTACGTCCTGGGCCGCGGCCGATGCTGCGCCGGCCAGCAGCAGCGACGCGGACCACGCGGCACGTTGGGCGATTCGCGACTTGTCGGACATGTTCATCGTTCCCCTGCGAATGCGTGGAGCGTCAATGCGCGAGCGGATTCGGCCGCAGCTGGAACTTGACCAGCTGTGGTCCGTAACCCTTTTCACCGTTCTCCTGGTGCCAGATGCCCATGCTGGCGTACGTCGCCCAGTACGCGCGGCCCTTCCAGCCTCCCTTCGGGTCGTCGATGCGACCGTCGAGCCACCGTGTGTAGAAACCGAGCGGGTACGGCACGCGCAGCGTCCAGAACCGTTGCGTCTTCCGATCGAGCGCCATCAGCGAATCCGACATCGTGCCCGTGACTACGGGCGTGTCCTTGCCGAGCCCCAGGATGTCGAAGCGGTCGACCCACGGCTGGTACAGGTAGTCCGTGTTGCCCTGCGAAGCATCGACGCCCTGGAATGTCGGGCCGGGCGTCGTCAGGATGTCCCAGCCCTCGGGGCAATGCTGGCCCATGGCGGCCGGGCCCTTGAGCGCCTTGCAGCGTCGACGGTCGAAACGACCCACGTGTCCGTCGTCGAACGCGACCCAGGCGATGCCGGCCGAGTCGATGGCCACGCCGCGGCCACCAAACGCGGCATAGCGGCCGTCGGCGAGCTTCGGTGGCTCGTACACTTCGGCGACGCAGCTCCGGGGTGGCTGACTGCCCAGGTCGAGCCTGACGAGACGGCTCGGCACCATCGGCATGAAGCTGACCGCCCAGATGCTGCCGTCGACCGGGTTCGTGTCGATGCCATAGAGGAATCGCTCGAAGGCAAGTCGCGTGTCCTTCGACGGATCGATCGGCTGCCCCGGCTCGTTCCACTGCGTGCGGTCGGGCGTAATCGCGTAACCGTCGGTGGCCTTGCCGTTCGTGTCGACGACGAGCGGACACCACCCGTTCGCCCTGGCGGGGTCCTGCGTCTGGTCCCAGACGGCGGTCTTCAACCAGCCGACGACCGCCCCGTCGCCGCTGAAATAGAGTGTTTCGTCGCGGTCGTAGCCGAACTGCAGGTGGTGACCGCCATAGCAGTTCGCGATGCGATGCATCCGGTCGCGCGCCGGGTCGTACATGTAGATTGCGCGGTCATCTTTGCCCGGCATCGGAAAATACGCAGCGAACGGGTTCAGCGAGCCCTCCGTGCAGAACGGCGGCTGATCGGGCCACGTTGTCGGCAACGGCCAGAAGCGGCCTGCGAGCTCGGCGTCCCAGACGCGACCCTTCGAGTCCATCATCAGCGTGTGGGGGTAGGCGCCGCGGTAGTCGTGCGGTATCCGTCCGGTCGGGAGCGGCATCGCCCGCGTCGTCGCCGTCTTCGGATCGAACGCGAGGATGTAGCCGTGCTTCGACGCTGCGCCGTAGATCGGCCCGTTGGCATTGAGCGTCGGATTGCGCCGGTCCGTGGTGATGATGTCGTGCAGGAAATGACGCTTGCCCCACTGCCACTGCGAGATCACGACGTTGCGCTCGAGTCCGGTCGGTCGCGGAGGCGTCTCGCGCGGGACCTCGCCGCTGGCAATGCGCCGAGTCCAGTCCGTGAACATCTGCACGCCGCGCTCGAAGCCGAACTCGTTCATCGTGACGGCCATGTAGGCCGCCATGCCGGGACCCTGGTCGCCGATGAACTCGCTCCCCAACGGCTGGGCCTTGGAGATTCGGGCCTTCCAGCCGTCCGCGGTGTTGTCCGCAAGTGTTCGCGTCAGCGAAGTGCCGAGCTGGTGACACAGCACGCAGCCGTCCTTGAGCATCGCGAGCCAGTGCTGCTGCGTGCGCATGCTCTCGCCGATGCCGTTGCCGTTCGGGCCGGTGCCCGGGAAGTCCCGCACGCCGGGCGGCTCGATCAGGGAATACCAGTAGCTCGCCGGGTAGTACTGGGCGGCGGCGGCGGCGCTGGGGGCGACCTTGGCGCGGAGGTCGAGACGCTTGCCACGACTGCTCGCGACCGGCTCCGAATCCACCAGGCCGTAACCGCGCACCCACACCTTGTACTGGGCCTCGGGCAGTTCCGGGAGCACGTAACGGCCTGCGTCGTCGGTCACGACGATCTTGACGTGGCGCGTCGGCAGATTCGTCGACTCGGCGATCACCCAGACGCCCGCCTCGGGACCGTGTCCGCTGGTCACGACGCCACTCACCGCGTCAGCGACGACGGGGAGCTGCGCGGTCGGTGCCGCGACGGCGCTCGCTGCGCCCAGCGTCTGCAGTGCGAGTGCGGCGAGGATGACGACGCGCTGAGACCTCCCGCGCTGCGACCTCCGATGGGAACCGCGCAAAGTCACCTTTGTGGCGCGATGCATGATGGTCAGAAGCGGACCGTGCCTTGCAGCGCGATCTCGAGTGGACGTCCCGTCACCAGCGACGTATCTGCCCGCGTACCGATGTCGGTGCCGGTGCCCGAACCGGTCAGGGGATGGTCGATCGCGTTCGCGCCGGCCAGTTCGTCGAGCAAGTTGCGGCCGATCAGCGCGACTTCCCAGCTGCCGGTCGCGTTCATGAGCCGGAGCGCGGCGTTGAGGTCGACGTATTCCTCCTGTCGCTGCAGCGGCGAAAGCGTTTCGCCGAGGTAGTACGAGCTCGTGTAGCGTGAATCGACACCGATGCCGAGGCGCAGGCCGCCACCCATCAGCGCGAATTCGTAGTCGGCGCCGACCAGCACGGTCCACTCGGGCGCATGGCTCCCCGGGCGACCCTCGAAGTCCTGCGAGGTGTACGCGCCCGTCGCCGCATTGAAGGCTTCGTCGCAGCCTTGCGCGATCGTCTGCCCGGTGTAGCAGGCGCCGATGTAGTCGCTGAATTCCGAGTCGTTGTAGTAGACAGAGGCACGCAGTCCGAGATCGTCGACGGTGGGCACCTCCCAGGCGAGGTCGAGCTCGGCACCCTGTACGCGATACTTGCCTGCGTTGCCGACGTGCAGCGTGACGGCCACCGGGTCGAAGATCGAGACCTGCAGGTTCTCGTACGTGTCGCGATAGACCGCGAACGAGTAGGACATCGCGCGATCGGATGTCACGCCCTTGATGCCCAGCTCGATGCCTTCGGCGGTCTCGCTCTCGAAGTGGATCGTGTCGGACGTCGTCCCTGCGAAAGCGATCTCGCTCAGGTTGCTGCCGCCCGACTTGTAGCCCTCCTTGTACGAGGCGAACGCGGCCAGGCCGTCTCGCGGTCGCCACCGCAGCGTGACCTCGGGCGACACGTTGTCATCGTCGAACGCGTCGTGGATGGGTTCATCGATGAAGGGCAGGCCCGTGGAGGCCGAGGCATAGAACGCCTCGAGCGTCGTGTCCTTTTCTTCACGCGAATAGCGCGCGCCACCCGAGACGTCGATTGTCGGCGTGACCTGGAACTCCGCCTGGACGAACACCGAGAACGTCTTGCCGTCGGTCGTCCCGCCGGTGTCCCAGCTGTCCGTGCGTCCCGTTTCGGGATCCGGTGGCGCCTCGAACAGCCGCACGGCGCGGCTGAAGTCGAGCGTGGTGTCGTCGAAATAGAGGCCGGTCGTGAAATTGAACCGACCGTCGAACCGCGAAGCGAGACGCAGTTCCTCGGACAGGGACCTGTAGTCGACGAGTTCCCGGCCGAACGTCTGGCTGGCGCTGCCGAGGTTGAAGTCGGCAAAGCTCTGCGTGTCGTAGTCGTAATAGCCCGTGACGGACGTCAGCGACACCGCGTCCCAGCGATACTCGGCGGTCAGTGCGCCAACGTAGCCCGTGTAGGTCGAGTACGGGTCGCCGCCCCGCGAGCCGGGGAAATCCGCAGCGACCTCCGGGTCGAGCGCGACCTGGCTCGTGACCTTGTCCTTCTTGCAGCCGTCCGCCTGGTTCGGCACGAACCCCAGGATCGGCTGCGGCGTGCCGTCGGGCCCCTGGCAGTGCACCAGTTGCGTGTATGCCTGGATGCCGTCGTTCTCGAGATCGCTGCCTGCGAACTTGAAATTCAGGTCGAAGCTGTCCGAAGGACGATAGACCAGCGTGATGCGCCCTGCGAACTCGTCCTCGCTCGGCGAGTCGCGGTCCCGCGGGATGCCGTTGAGTTCCTCGCCGATGTCTTCGAAGAAGCCGCCGTCCATCGTGCTGCCACGGAGCGCCACCCGCACGCCCAGCGTCTCGCCGAGGGGCGTCGAGCCGATCAGTTCGCCATAGGCCTGACGGCCCTCGAACTCGTAGCCGGTTCGCGCCGAGAGCTCCGGCGCATCGCCCGGGTTCGCAGTCCTGATCGCGATGACGCCGGCCGTGCTGTTCTTGCCGAAGAAGAGGGCCTGCGGCCCGCGCATGACTTCGATCTGCGCGGTGTCGAACAGCGCCTGGTAAATCGCGCGGCCCTTGTTGATCGGGACGTTGTCGATGTTGGTGGCGACAGCCTGCTCGAACGAGATGCTCGAAAACGAAGTTCCCACGCCACGCAGATAGATGTTTGCGCTGCTGTTGTCGGTCGAGCGTGACAGCAGCAGGCCCGGTGTCAGCTTGGCTGCCGCGACGACATCGCCGACGGCGTAGCGCTCGAGATCGGCCCGGCCCAGCGCGTAGATCGCCACGGGCGCCTCGGTGAGCGATTCTTCGCGCTTGCGCGCCGTGACGACGATTTCCTCGAGGCCCGTCGCGCTGCCGCCATCTCCCGCTGGTGCGCCGGAAGTCGTGCCGGCAGCCTGCTCCGCCAGGGCTGCGGCAGAGGTGACGGCCAGCAAGGCGCACGTCGCCACTGCGCGGCAGCATGCACGGTGCACGGCAAGGTCCAGCGTCGTCGACGCGACGAACGGATGCATTGCGAACTTCCCCCTGCTTCGGTCCGATCCGGCGTCGTGCCTCGCGGCGCTCGCCTCGCGTACGACTCTATGCGTCGCAGCGTGTGGTCGGCTTGTCCACCACTCCGCAATCTCTTGGCTGTGAGTGCTCAATGCCTGTCGCATGTGCGGGCGTTCGGTCATTCACGTGGCTGGATGCGCATGACACCCATCTCCGCGCTCTTGTGGTCGAGCTCGACGTCCGTCGCCGCATACCCGTTGAGTCGCGCCCAGTAGGCAAGGATCTCGTCGACCGCGTTGCCATCGAGGCTGCCGGGCGCCTGCATCGGCATCGACTTGTGTATGAAGCTGAAGAGGTCACCGAGCGGGCGATTGCCCCAGCGGCGCATGAAGAACGCGCCCCGCAGCGCGGGGCCGACGAACGTGCCCTTCATCTCCGGGCCGTGGCACATCAGGCACTTCTCGGCGTAAACCGTGGCGCCGCGGTCGGCCTGGGAAGGCGTGTAATGCGGCGCACGTCCGGGCTCCGCGGCAACGGCGCGCGCCGCCGGCAGGCGCTGGTCGCGCGCGGGGCTGCTGCCGGGCAGCGCGAACACGTACAGCATGTTGTTCACGTTGACCGTCGGAAGGCCGACGGCCGCGTTGTACGCGACCGACAACCAGTCGCCGCCGCCCGCTGCCACCGCGATGTATTGCCTGCCGTCCACCTCGAATGCGATGGGCGTGCCAGTCACCGGGCCCTGGAGCACGGTCTCCCACAGCACCTGGCCGGTGGCGGCGTCGTGCGCGCGAAAACGCCGGTCGGCATCGCCTGCGAAGACGACGTCGCCGGCGGTTGCCAGGACGCTGAACATGCCGGCACGCTGCTCGTATTTCCACAACGTCCTGCCGGTCTCGACGGAGATCGCCTGCAGCGTGCCCAGCGCATTCGCGCCAGGCGCCGGGTCGATGTTGAACAACAGGCCGTAGCCGTCCGCGGCCGTCGGATTCGCGCCCGTCGATTGCGGCTCCATGCACATGTTCTGGAGCGGCATGTACATGGCTCGTGTTCGCGGGCTGTACGAGCCGACCTGCCACACCTTGCCGCCCTTGTTCGACGGGCAGACGAGCCCGGACCCGGCTTCGGCAGTGTCCGGGATGGCATCCTCGTTGACCGTTACCTTGCCTGTCTTCGCGTCGATGTCGCGAATCACGTTTTGCCTAACGGTCTCGCGCGCCCAGAGGAATTCGCCCGTCCGCCGATCGAGCGTCCAGACGATGCCGGTCTTGCCGGGGATGCCGGTCAGCAACGGGAGTCGTCCGCCCGCGCTGGCGCGCGGATTCGCCTTCCAGACGGCCTGGCCGTCCGGGCGCACCTCGCTGTCAACGAGGATCCGCTCGGAGACATGGTCGAGGTCCCAGTTGTCCCGCGGCAGGTGCTGGAAGTACCAGACGATGCGGCCGGTGTCGGGATCCAGCGCGAGTGTCGAGTTGGTGTAGAGCATGCTCGCGCCGGGCGTGCCACGGACGTGCTCGTTCGACGGCGCCGGGATCGAGGTGCCCCAGTACAGCAGGTTCAGTTCGGGGTCGTACGAGCCCGGCCCCCACGCGCCGACGTGCCGACGCTGGTCCAGCGGCAGGCCGCCCCAGGTCTCGTCGCCCGGTTCCCCCGGTCGCGGCACGACATAGCGACGCCAGAGCTCCTTGCCGGTCCTGGCGTCGTTCGCAAGGATGTAGCAGCTGCCCGCCACGACGGCAGTACAGCTGCGACCCGTGAAGACCTTGCCACGCGCCACCAGCGGTCCGGTGCTCTGCATGATCGTGCGGTAGTCGCCGGTCTGCTGCTGCCAGCGCAGGATTCCGGTCTTCGCGTCCAGCGCTATGAGGTAGCCGTCGACCGTGACGGAGTAGAGGCTGTCCTCGTAGAGCGCGAGGCTGCGGATCGGGGCGCCGATGCCGCCGACGATGTCGGCGGGCAGCTTGCGGCGATATTCCCAGATCATGTCGCCGCTGCGTCCGTCGAGCGCCTGGATAGCACCACCGGGGTTGACGACGTAAAGCACGCCGTCGTGAGCGAGTGGCGTGGTCTCGTTGATGCCCGGATCGAGTGGCCACGACCACGCGAGCGTCAGCCGCGCGACGTTGGACGCGTCGACCTGGTCGAGGCTGCTGAACCCCCAGTTCGCGAGGTTGCCGCGGTAGCCGAGCCAACTCGCACCCGCTGGGGCGGCGAGCATCGCGTCGGTGACGGGCCGGACCTCGCCCAGCTGCGCGGCCTCCGCCGTTGCGCCGAACGCCAGGGCGAGCGAGGCCGACAACGAACAAGCGAAACTCTGTAGTGACATGCGACCTGCGTGCGGCGAGTGCGGAAGTGCGTGATCCGGGCGACACGCCCTTGGCCACCGATTCTTCGGCAGGCGCCGCGGCCAGGTCTTGAGTGGCTCGGGCCAATCGCTTTGAACTCTGGGTCAAACCCGTGCCTGGCCGCGCGCGCAGCACGCGGCATGGTTGACAGATCCGCGTGAGGAGTTTAGACAACCGACTCGTCGGTCGAACCGTGGCCAGGCCGACTGTCGTGGAGGACCAGCAGGTGGGTGACGTACAGCAGGCCGGCATCGCGCCCACGATGTCCGTGATCCCGGGCGGTGTCCGCGGGTTCCAGTCCGCGATCACCGCGAACTTCTTTCCCTACGTCGTGCACAGCGTGCAGGCGCCGGACGCATTCCACAGTGCGGCGGCCGCCGGCCGCATCGGCGCACTGCGACTGTCGCGCACCCATGTCGGCAATTCGTTCGCGGGCGGCAAGCTCCGCGCGAAGCGCGGCGAGGAACGCAACGCGTACGTGCTGATGGTCGTCGAGGACGGCGTAGTGCACTTGCGCGGCAAGCGCAACGTGGTCGCACGCTCGGGTGACCTCGTGCTGCTCAATGCAGACCATGCGCTCGAAACGCAGCAGGAGACACCGGGGCACTCGCTGGCAGTTTCGATTCCGGCGCCGATGTTGCGCCTGCACTATGCGGAACTCGACGAGTGGTGCCTGCTGCCGATGCCAACGACCGACGGTTCGTCGGCGTTGCTGCGCGACTGCCTCACGGCTTATTGGAAGTCGCACGCCGGGCTCGGCGGACCGGTCTACAACGACCTCGCCATGGCGATGATCCACCTGATCGGTGCCTGCTTCCGGCAACGCTCGCCCTGCGCGCAGATCGACTCGCGCTCGATAAAGGCGCACTTTCTCCGGGTACGGGCCTACGTCGAGGAGCACCTGACTGATCCGGACCTCTGCGCCGAATCGATCGCGGCTGCGCTGGGCATTTCGCGCAGCTATCTGTTCATGGTGATGAATGCCGCCGACACGACACTCGGTCGCTTCGTGCTGGAGCAGCGCCTTCAGCGCGCCAGCCAGATGCTGGGCGACCCTGGCGTGCAGTGCCGCACGATCTCCGAGATCGCATTTTCGCTCGGCTTCCAGGACCTCTCGCATTTCAGCCGGCGCTTCACCGCGCGCTTCGGCCGTTCGCCGCGCGCGTATCGCGCCGGTGCGCAGGCGGTCCTGTCAGTCGCCTGAGACGGGCGGCGCTACCACCTCCGGCGCCGGCAGGTCGAGCGTCCGCGCGATCCAGCGGTGCAGGTTCTGCAGCGCGAGCTCCTGGCGCCCGTAGACCATGCGCGAACCGGCAGGCAGGTGCTGCAGGTTGCGCCAGCTCTCGCCGGTGACGGAATAGTCCTCGTCGCGCACCAGCCCGACGATGCCATCGAACGCCTGCTCGATCTCGGCGCGGTTCTCCGCGGTGTCCACGCCCTTGGGCGCATAGATCGACATCTTCGTCACGGTCTCGCCGACCGCGCGCGGATAGAGCTGGAAACAGGTGAGGTAAGCCTGGTCCGGCCGCAGCGAGCCGGCGTAGACGATCGTGTTGGGGAACACGAAATACGGCGTGCCGATCGTGTCCACCAGCCACTCGGCCTCGGGGAGGTTCACCCAGTCCCAGACCGTGCGTGACGGGAACACGAGCCGGTGGTGCGGGCCCCACGTGTCGTAGAGCGACATGTTGTTCGGGAACAGCGGGAACAGGCTCGTCTTGTGCAGCGAGGCGAAGTGATAGTTCTCGAAGTACGTGTCGAGCGCGTACTTCCAGTTGCACGTGACCACGAGTTCGCGCTCGCAGACCCGGCGCGCCTGGGCGAGATCGAGTCGCGCGAGTTCAGGCCCGAACGGCCCGAGCCAGTCGTCGAGGTCCATCGCTGCGTTCGGCACCGCACGGACGAACACCAGGCCGTGACGTTCGGCGGCCGGGCACGGCACCAGCTGCTTGCGGTCGTCGACCGCGCCGCAGAAGTGCTTTTCCTGCGGCAGCACCTTGGCGCGTCCCGACGCGTCGAACGTCCAGCCGTGAAACCGGCAGGTGAACCCGCGCGCCCTGCCCTGCGGTTCGCGCACGAGCCGCGCGCCGCGGTGCATGCAGACGTTGAGGAACGCGCGCACGTGTCCGTCCTGACCGCGCACCACCACGAGCGGCACGCCGGTCTCGTCGAAGGTGCGGAAGCTGCCCGGTTCGGGCAGGTCCGACGAAAAGCAGACCACTTGTGGCAGGTCGCGGAACAATCCCCGGCACTCGAGCTCGAAACGCTGCGCATCGGTGTAGGCCGCGACGTCGTTGAACATGACGCCGGGGGCGAGGTCGGTCGTGCCGTTGCGCGCATGCTCGACCATGCGCCGGCAGAGCCCGAGCCGTACCGCGTACATCTCGTCGACTCGCTCGAGCACGTCGGTGTCCATGTCGTTCACGCGATGTTCAGCCAGACGCTCTTGAGACGCGTGAGTTCCTCGATCGATGCCGCACCGAGCGAGCGCCCGAACCCGGACTGCTTCACGCCGCCATAGGGTACGCCCGGATCGACCCGGAGGTACGTGTTGACCCACACGGTGCCGGCGTCGAGCCGCTGCGACGCCCGGTGCGCGCGCGCAAGGTCGCGCGTCCACACGCCGGCGGCCAGGCCGTACTCGGTGTCGTTCGCGATCGCGTAGGCCTGCTCCTCGGTGTCGAACGGCATGACGGCCATCACCGGTCCGAAGATCTCCTCGCGCGCGATGCGCATGTCGTTGTGCACGTGCGTGAAGATCGTCGGCTGGTGGAAGTAGCCGCGGCTGCCATGGCGCGAGCCGCCGAGCGCGACCTTCGCCCCTTCGTTGCGCCCGATGTCGACGTAGCGGCTGACGCGGTCGAGTTGCGTCTGCGAGATCAGCGGGCCGAGCTGGCTCTGCGGATCGAAGCCCGACCCGATGCGCAGGTTGCGCGAGACCTCGACCATGCGCTGGACGAACGTATCGTGGATGCTGCGCTCGACCAGCACGCGCGTGCCGGCCACGCAGACCTGGCCCGCATGCCCCCACACGGCCGCGGCGCACGTGGCCGCCGCGGCGTCGAGATCCGCGTCGGCAAAGACGAGTTGCGGACTCTTCCCGCCGAGCTCGAGCGAGACGCGTTTCAGGCGTGCGGCCGCCGCCACCTGGATGCGCCGTCCGGTCTCGACCGACCCCGTGAAACTGATCGCGTCGACCAACGGGTGCTCCACCAGCGCGGCGCCTGCCACCTCGCCGACGCCCTGCACCACGTTGAAAACCCCAGGCGGAATGCCGGCCTCGACACAGAGCCGTGCGAGCAGCACGGCCGTCAGCGGTGTTTCCTCGGACGGCTTGAGCACGACGCAATTGCCGCAGGCGAGCGCAGGAACGACGCCGAGGGGCACGGCCGAGGGCCCGTTCCATGGCAGGATCACCCCGACGACGCCGATGGGCTCGCGCGTCACCTGCACGACTATGTCCGGGGCGCTCGCGGGCAGCGAGCCGTCCATCTTGGTAGGCCAGCCGGCGTAGTACTCGACGATGTCGATGCCGAGCTGGACCATGAAGCCCGAGTAGCCCCGCAGCACGCCTCCGTCGAGCACGTCGAGGTCGCTCAGCAACTCGCGCTGGGCGTCGAGCAACTGCGCCAGTCGACGCAGGCAGCGCTCGCGCCGCGCCGGCGGGAGCCGGTGCCAGCGACCGTCGTCGAACGCCTTGCGCGCCGACCGCACGGCGGCGTCGACGTCGTCGCGGTCGCCGGCGGCGATGCGAGCGAACTCCAGGCCGGTGGCGGGCTCGATCACCGGCAGCGTGGCGCCGGTGCGCGAGGGCACCATGCGCCCGTCGATCACGTGCCCAAACGGCGTGTCGGACAGGAACGCCCGGGTCTGCGCGGTGAGCGGGTAATCGGTGATCTCGGGCGGCAGACTCATGGGGCGAGCCATGGGGATTCCTCTCGGACGTTAGGTGGCATTGATTTCGGCGCCGCGGGTCGTGGTCGTGTGGGTCGCCGGCCATGATCGCGGCGCGGCTAGCGGCCGAACTCGTAGGTGACCTGCACGCCGTAGTTGCGCGGCACGCGCGGCGTCGCGAACTTCCAGAGCGTGCCGCCCAGGCTGTTCGGCACGACGGCGTAGGTGTGCGAGTAGGCGTCCTCGTCGGTCAGGTTGGTGCCGAAAAGTGCAGCCGTCCAGTTCCCCCAGGAGTAGCTGAGCGAAGCATCGAGCACGCCGAAGGCATCGATCGCGGTGCCGGAGTGATTGTCGAGCGTGCCCTCATAGTCCGAGCGCCAGTTGTACGAGACGCGGAAATGCGCGTTGCCCGGGCCGATGTCGCGGGCGTAGTCCGACGCCACCGTGTAGGTCACGTCGGGTGCGCGGCGCAGTTCGAGGTGCGTGAAATCCTCGGGCGTGCCGGTCGCAAAGAGGTCCGTGTAGAACTCGTCGTAGCCGGCGTCCAGCAGACCGAGGCTGCCGCTCAACGTCCAGTCGTCGGTCACACGACCGACGAAGTCGAGCTCCACGCCGTCGATCGTCGCCTTGCCGACGTTGTCGAAACCCTGCTGCTGCGGGTTGTCTGGATTGTCCGACGGCAGGCTCGTCTCGATCTGCATGTCGTCGTAGATCATGTGGAACAGTGTCAAGTTCAGCTGCAACCGGTTGTCGAGCCAGCGCGAGCGAAGGCCGGCCTCGTAGTTCGTCAGCGATTCGGGGTCCTGGCCGCGCTGCATGACCTCGACGGTCGCCGCGCGCGGCGAGAAGCCGCCGCTGCGGAAGCCCGTCGAGTACGTGGCGTAGACCATGTTGCCGCCTTCGAACTCGTGGCGCAGTCCGAGCCGCCAGATCACGTCGTCGTCGGTGCGTTTGGCCTTCGTGCCCGGCGGGATCGACGCGTTGCCCTGGCCATCGTCGACGTACTTCTCGAGCTCCTTGTCCTCCTCGATGTAGCGGAAGCCTGCGGTCAGGACGTTACGCTCCATGAAGCGGAAATCGCCTTCGCCGTAGACCGAGAACGACTTCGAACTCGTCCACGCGCGGTCGAACAGTGCGGGCGCGACGTTGATCGAGTAAGAGTCGGCGTCCCAGAAGTACAGGCCCGCCTGCCCGCTCACGACCTCGCCGGTGCGCGTGACGCGCAATTCATGGCTGCGTTGGGTGTAGTCGCTCTCCTTGCGCGCGTGGTAGATCGTCGCCGGGCTGCCATCGAAGTCGAACGCCGTGTCGTCGAAGCTGTCGAGGTAACCGCCGATATAGGTGAGCGCGTAGGTGTCGTTGATGTCCCAGGTGACGTTGGCGATGTACGAGTCGATGTCGAGCTCGAGGTAGTCCAGGCCGTCGCCGACCGCCACCTGCTTGTCGCCGGACTGGGGCTGTCCGGCGCCGTCCGAGCACTGCCCGAGGAATGCGCAGAACGTGTCACCGGAGCCGTCGACGGCCGGGTCGTCGGAGATGTTGAGGACCGGGTTCGCGGTGCCCTCCTGCCGGATGTAGTTGCCCTGCAGCTCGAATGTCAGGCTGTCGCTCGGCTGCCAGAGCACGTGGGCCCCGTAACGGTCCTCCTCACGATCGTCCTGCCATTTCCTGACCGTCTCGTTCCAGTAATAGCCGTCGTGCTCGAGACGGGCCGCGTTGAGCTTGAGCGCGGCCGTCTCGCCGCCGAAATTGACGTAGCCCTCGTAGTTCTGGGTGTCGAAGTCGCCGAACGTGGCGCGCACCTTGCCGCCCGTCGCGCCGAGTTCGGGCTTCTTGCGATGCACGTTGACGATGCCGCCGACGGCGTTCTTGCCGAACAGCGTTCCCTGCGGACCGCGCAGGATCTCGATGCGCTCGATGTCGAGCAGGCTCATGACGTTGCCCGTGCCCGTGCCGATCGCGACCTCGTCGACGAAGACGAGCACGGTGGGGTCGAACGCGTGCTCGACGTCCTGGTAGCTGATGCCGCGAATCGAGAACGCGGCGCCGCCGGCCGTGCCTGCCTCGACCTTGTCGAGCACGACATTCGGCGCGAACTGCGCGAGCTGCGTGGTGTCGGTCACGAAGGCGCGTTGGAACTCCTCCGCACCCACGGCGCTGACCGCGACCGGCACGTCCTGCAGGCTCTCCTCGCGCCGGCGCGCGGAGACGACGACTTCCTCGAGGCCCGCAGCGGGGTCGACAGAGGTCTCGGCGGCGTCTACCGCCAGCGTCGTGCCGGCGGGTGCGAGCAGGGTGGCGCCGCCGAGCAGGAGCGCACCCAGGCCTGCCATCGAAGTGAATTGCTTGTGCACCGTCCTGTCCCCCTTGCGTCGGTGGGGGTGGACGATGCCACTTTCGGATGGAGCTGGGACCTACCGGTTCCGGGAGGTTTTGGGCGTTATGCGATGACGCAGCGCCCCGCCGAGATGCCGTCGTCGCGAACCCGCGTTCGTCCGGCAGTCCGGGCGCGCTCAGCGGGCGCTGAGTCTTTCGCGTTCGGGAGGTCGCTGCGGCCACCCGCCGGCGAGCGCTCGATACAGGTCGACCAGTGCGGTGGCGCTGCGTGTCCGTCCGTCGGCGAGCGCGTCCTGCGCCTGCAACTGGGAGCGTTCGGCGTCGAGCACGTCGAGCAGGTCGGCTGCGCCGGCGTCGAAGCGCACGCGAGCGAGTTCCGCAGCGCGCGCGCTTTCGCTGGCGGAACGCTCGAGGTGAGCGTCTTCCAGACGCGCGTGCCCGTAGCTCACGAGCGCATTCTCGGTCTGCTCGAGCGCGCGCAGGACAGTGCTTTCGTACTCCGCGAGTGCCCCCGACGCCGCAGCGTCCGTCGCGGCAATCCGCGCACGCACGCGACCGACGTCGAGGAACGACCAGTCGACGCCGAGCGCCACGAACCGTGTCTCGCTGTCACGCGAGAACAGAGCGCTGCTCTCGAGCGCCTGGGTACCGACGAGACCGCCGAGCGTGAAACGTGGGAACAGGTCTGCCGTCGCG
>DASUMQ010000195.1:0-7408 GCA_036277615.1 Steroidobacteraceae bacterium | reverse complement strand
CCGGGTGAACCGGTGAGCGCGCCGGAATTGCGGGCCTTCCTGGAGGAGCGTGTCGCACGGTTCTGGCTGCCCGAGCGCTGGGCCTTCACCGATGCGTTGCCGAAGACCAGCGTCGGCAAGATCGACAAGAAGGAACTTCGTCGCCAGTTCGGCGAAGGGAAGCTGTCGATCGAAATCACGAAGTAACGCAGTCCTCCGAGCCGCGGCAATGCACGCTGCGTTGCGAGCGCGAGGACGTCGCGACACACGGGCAACGCCTACAGCGCTCGGAGCCGCGCCGCGCTTGCGACCTGCGGCGGCCGGCCGGCACGATGCCGTGCAGACGCGATCCCGTGACGCGACACACGCTGGAGGTCGAAGGATGAAGCAGAACGCGATTGCGCGCGGTGCACCGCGATTGCAGCGGACCATGCGCGGGAACGGCAGCGACTGGGGCGACGCATTGCGCAGCGCTGCGCTGTCGGGCGGCATCGCAGCGGGCGCCACGACCGCGTGCGTCGCGGTCGCGGGCGTGCGGGACAGTGGCAGCGCCGTCGCACCGATCAATGCCACGAGCCACATTGCGTGGGGCGAGTCTGCCGGAGCCGTGGAAACGGTCGATGCCCGGCACACGCTGCTCGGTGCGGCGCTCAACGCCGGCGCCTGCGTGTTCTGGGCAACGTTTTACGAGAAGTATTTCGGCCGCGCCGCCAACCGCGGCGACGTCGGCATGGCGTTGCTCGGCGGCGGCATCGTCGCCGCGGCGGCCTACGTCACGGACTACCACGTCGTGCCGAAGCGGCTGACGCCCGGCTGGGAGTCGCGGATCTCGCCCAGGTCGCTGTTCGCGGCCTACGCGGTGCTCGCACTGGCGTTGCCGTTGCGCGGGCTGCTGCGCCGGCGATGAGGCAACGTTCGCCGGCGTGAAGCGAAGAAGCCGGGCAGGGCCCGGCTTCTTCGTGCCTGGGCGCACGGAGCGCGCCCGGTGGCTTGCCCTCAGGCTGCCTTTTCCCGCGGCTTCCAGGACTGGAACTCGGGCAGCACTTCCTTGGCGAACAGCTTGATGCTCGATTCGGCGTCCTTCCACGACATGCCGCCGTAGCTCACCTGCACCGTGAGGTCGAAGTCGCCGATCGTGCGGCGGCGCTGGTCGAGCTTCTCGAGGATCTGCTTCGGCGTGCCGAAGGTGTTGATGTCGGTGAATGCCTTGCCGGCTTCCTCCATGCCGACGCTGCGCAGCATTTCGGCGTTGTTGGCGTAGTCGCCGTAGCCCTTCATCTTCCTGAAGTGCTCGCTCGCCATCTCGTAGTGCTGCATGACCGTGACGTAGTAGTTCGACATGTGCTCGCGCGCGAGCGATTCGGCCCGCTCGGCGCTCTCGTGGCAACAGAGGAAGTCCACGCAGACCGGGGCGGGCGGCGGCGCCTTGTGGTGCTGCATGTACAGCGCGCGGTAAGACTCGAAGTGCGGCACCATCTGGTCCCACGGTTTCTGCGCGAACGTCATCATCTTGGCGCCGAGCCGCGCGACGACCGGCACGGAATCCGACGACATGGCGACGCTGTAGAAGCGACCCTTCCAGCTCTTATAGGGGCCCGGCCGGACCTCGGTGCGCTTCTGCTTGAAGAACTTGCCGTCGCCTTCGACGATGCCCGTTTCGAGTCCCTTGATGATCATGTCCGCCGCTTCGTCGAAGCGGTCGCGGGCCTCGTTCATGTCGATGCCGAAAATGTCGTATTCGCGCCGCGCCAGGCCGCGACCGATGCCGAAGAGGGCGCGTCCCTTGCTCAGGTGGTCGAGCAGCGTCATTTTCTCGACGACGCGGATGGGGTCCCGCCACCAGGGCAGGATCACCGCGCCGGTCAGCAGGCCGATGCGCTCCGTCCTGGCCGCCATGTAGCTGAGGAACTGCGTCGGGTCCGGCGCCATGGCGTAGTTGAAGAAGTGGTGCTCGACGCCGCTCACCGTGTCGAAACCCAGGGGTTCGGCGAGGCCGGCGAGATGGATGTCGCGCTCGTACGCCTCCCTGTCGGTGATCGTGTCCATGAAATTCTGAAACACCATCAGCAAGCCAGCGCGCATGTCCTAGTCCCCCTGGATGGAACGGATGAAGGGTCGTCGGTCCTCGACTCGCGACCGATGCTAAAACACTTGTTGTCAACTAGCAAGCGTAGAGCGGCCGACCCGATGAGCCGAGAGTACGGCAGGGAAATCGCAATTTCCCGCTGCAACGCAAAACGGGCCGTCAGTCACTCGGCGAGTTCGAACACGTACAGCATGTTGCCGCCGTTCGGCTGGTAGATGTCCGGTGCCTGGCGCGCCGTCATCAGCCGGAAGACCCCCATGCCCGTGGGCACGGCGACGTACTGTTTACCGCCGGCGGCGTAACTCACGGGGAAGCCGTGCAGGCCCGAGCCGAGACGCGTCTGCCACAGCACCTTGCCCGTCTCGGCGTCGAAGGCCTTGAACCAGCGGTCGAGGTCGCCGACGAACGCGAGCCCGCCGCCGGTCGTGAGCACGCCGGTCAGGAACATGGCTCGCTGCGTGTGCGACCAGCGTGGCTGCAGTGTCTTCACGTCGTACGCACTCAGCCGGCCGAGCATTCCGTTCGATCCGGGCATCGGCGAGACCGTCGATTCGCCACCGTAGCCGCCGCCGCCTTCGCCGAGGTCGACCTCGCGCCCGATCATTTCCACGCAGAGCTGGTGCAACGGGATGATCAGCGACTGCGCCTGCGGGCTGTACGCCGAGGCCTGCCAGTTGTGGCCGCCGTAGATGCTCGGGCAGACGGACACGGGATCGCCGATCTTCGCGTCGACGATGTCCTTGCGGTACTCGAGCTTGCCCGTCCTGTGATCGAGCGGCTCGAACATGTTCTGGTACAGCGTCTCGGCGAAGCCGGCGAAGCGGCCGGACTCGCGGTTGAGCCGCCAGAGGATGCCGTCCTTGCCGACCGTGTAGAGATAAGGCTTGCCGTCGACGTCGACCAGCACGCGCTCGAACCCGGTCTCCATGTCGAGCGTCTCGCCCGGCACGTGCTGGAAATACCAGCGCAGCCGTCCCGTGCGCGGCTCGAGTGCGAGCGTCGAGTTCGTGTAGAGCGCGGCATCGCGCGCGGACATGCCGCGACTCGCGGCCACCCAGGGCTTCGGTTGCGACGTGCCGAGGAAGAAGAGCTTCCTCGCCGGGTCGTAGCTGCCCGCGAACCAGTTGTCGCCACCGCCACGCCGGCTCACGGGCACGCCGCCCCAGGTCCGGTCGTTCGGGTCACCGGGCAGCGCGATCGTCGAGGTGCGCCACAGCTCCCGGCCGGTGTCCGGGTCGTGGCCCGTGATGAAGCAGCCCTCGGGCTTGAACCGCTCGCAGCCGTTGATGCCGCTGATCACGACGCCGTCGGCGATGATCGGGCCGGCGGTGTGCGTGAAGCCTTTCTTGTAGTCCGCCTTGACCGTGCGCCAGAGCTGCTTGCCCGTGCGCGCGTCGATCGCGACGAGCGCGGCGTCGTAGGTCGCGAGAAAAAGCCTGTCCTCGTAGATCGCGATGTTGCGCGTCGGTCCGCCGAGCGTCTGCGATTCGGGCGGGTACTCGTACTGGTATTCCCAGATCAGCTCGCCGTTGGTCGCGTCGAGGGCCTGGATCACGTTGCCCGGGTGCGTGAGGAACATGATCCCGTCGTGCACGAGCGGCGTCGGCTGGTTGCTGCCTTCGCGCATCGTGAGCGCCCACGCGAGGCGCAGGTTCTTCACGTTGCTGCGGTTGATCTGGTCGAGCGGGCTGTAGCCCCAGCCGTCGAGCGTGCGACGGAAACTGAGCCAGTCGCCGTCGGGCGGACTGCGCAACGTCTCGTCGGTGACCGGCGAGAACGCCGGCGTCTCCTTGTTGCTCCAGGTGCCGGCCTTCTGCGCAGCTTCCGCGATCGTTGCGGCGCCGCTCCAGCTCTCGCGCTTCGGGCCGCCGGCCCCGCTTCCCGACTGGAGCGTCGCCGGATCCCACGCGGCGCCCATGATGGCGGCGCCGACGACGACCGTGTTCGTCGCGACCAGTTCCTGCTCGCCATGAGTCGCGCCGTTCACGCGCAGGATGTGCGCCGCCAGGTCGTCGTAGGTGCCGGGCGCCGTGTCGCGCGGCAGGTTCGAAGACATCTGCTTGCCGATGTACGTGCTCAACTCGCCCAGCGTGCGCGTGCCCCAGCGCTGCAGGAACGGCTTGCCTTCGAGGGCAGTGCCGTGTCCGGTGCCGCGCAGAGTCAGGTGGTGACACTGGGCGCAGTAGCGGTCGTACGTCTGCTTGCCGCGCACGGCCTGCGCTTCGGTGTAGACGGCGACCTGGAGGGGCGCCTGTGCCATGCAGGCGGACGATGCACCGAGCAGCAGCATCGAGCAGGTGAGCGCACGCAGGACCATGGACGACTTCCCCCGAAAGCACTTGCCTGCAGAGGGCAGGCCGGACGAATATAGCGACGTTGCTTGTTGGCCGACAACAAATAGTTCGACCGGCCGGGCCACGCTGCGGGGGAACCGATGCTGCGTACCGTCACACTGCTCGCCCTGCTGGGGCTCGCCTCGGCGTCCGTCGCGAACGCGGCCGACGTCGAGCAGGCGCGATCCGAAGCCGAGAAGGCGTACCGCACGACCGACCGCGAAAGCGCGCCGGGCGCGGTCGCCTATCGCGCGCACTGCGCGCAATGCCACGACCGGCAGGTGGCGAAGGCCCCCGCCAAGACGTTCCTGCAACTGATGGCGCCCGACGCGATCCTCGGCGCGATGACGCACGGCGTCATGCAGGAGCAGGCGAAAATGCTGTCGGCCGACCAGAAGCAGCAGGTCGCCGAGTACCTGGCCGGAATCACACTGGCGGAGTACAAGGCACCGCGGCCGGCGCCGCGCTGCGTCGGCGCGACTGCGAAGTTCGACCTCGCGCGCGGCCCACGCATCGAGGGCTGGGGCATCGACGCCATCAATTCCCGGCGGGTGTCGGCCGAGGTCGCGGGACTGCCGGCGGCGGAGGTGCCGAAACTCGCGCTCAAATGGGCATTCGCCTATCCCGGTGCGCAGCGCGCCCGCTCGCAACCGACGCTCGCGATGGGCGCCGTCTACGTCGGCAGCCAGGACGGCACGGTCTACGCGCTGGACGCCGGCAGCGGCTGCGTGCGCTGGACCTTCCGCGCGACCGCCGAGGTGCGCACGCCCGTGGTGATCGAGCCGTGGGTCGGTGGCAAGGCGCCGACGCGCCCGCTCGCGTTCTTCGGCGACCTGGTCGGCCGCGTCTATGCCGTCGATGCGGTCACGGGCGAGCTGCGCTGGAAGATCAAGGCCGACGATCACCCGAGCGCGACGATCACCGGTTCACCGAAATACCACGCGGGCACGCTGTACGTGCCGGTGTCCTCGCTGGAGGAAGCGTCGGCCGATCCGACGTACGAGTGCTGCACGTTCCGCGGCTCCGTGCTGGCGCTCGACCCGCAGACCGGCCAGACGCGCTGGAAGACCTACACCATCGACGAGGCGCCGAAGCGCGTCGGCACCACGCGTGCAGGCACCGCGCGGTTCGCGCCTTCGGGCGCGCCGATCTGGAGCGCGCTCACCGTCGATGAAAAACGCGGTGTGCTCTACGCCACGACGGGCAACAACTATTCGGCGCCGGCCACGGACCTGAGCGATGCCGTGGTCGCCTTCGACCTGGTCACCGGCAAGGTGCGCTGGAGCTGGCAGTCGTTCGAGGCGGACGCCTGGAACGTCGCCTGCATGCTGCAGAACGCCAACTGTCCCGACGAACCCGGTCCCGACTTCGACATGGGCGCCGGTGCGATCCTCGTCACGACCGCCTCGGGCCGGCAGGTCATCGTCGCCGGGCGCAAGGACGGTACGGTCGTTGCGGTCGATCCGGACAAGCCGACGCGGCCGCTGTGGGAGCGCAAGGTCGGCCGCGGCAGCATCCAGGGCGGTGTGCAGTGGGGCATGACCGCGGATGCGAAGCGGGTGTACGTGCCGATCGCCGACATGGCCGACTCCAAGGACGGCAAGGTGTACGCCGAACCGCCCCGCGGCGGCCTCTACGCGCTCGATCCGCTCACCGGCGAGGTGCTGTGGGCCAACCCCGCCGACGACATCTGCAAGGGCGAGCCTGCGTGCGACCCGGGGATTCTCGCCGCGATCACGTCGATGCCGGGCGTCGTGTTCGCCGGCCACATGGACGGGCGCCTACGCGCCTACGACGAATCGAGCGGCAAGGTACTCTGGGAATACCAGACGCGGCAGGAGCTCCCGACGGTGTCGGGAGAGAAGGCACGCGGCGGCTCGATGGGCGGTGGCGGCCCCGTCGTGCAGGACGGCATGCTGCTCGTGAACTCTGGCTACAATATTTACTTCCACCTGCCGGGCAACGTGCTGCTCGCGTTCACGGTCGAAGGAAAGTAGCCGGAGGCACCCTGGGACGCACCGTCATCGACGCGTGGGCGCAGCATCCCACGCCGCGCCACCTGAACCATCCGATGTTCGAGTCGCTGCGTCGCTGGACGCGCGGCCTCGGCGGGCCCGCGCTCGCCGCCGCGGCGCAGTGGCCCGTGACAGTCACGCTCGACGCGATGGACGCGGGCGGGGTGTCGGTCAGTCTCATCAGTGCGTGGGTCGGGCCCCGCGGCGACCTCATCTCGAACGACGAGGTCGCATCGTTCGTGCGCGAGGCGCCGGATCGACTTGTGGGCGTCGGCTCGCTCGACATCTCGCGGCCACGCGACGCAGTCCGGGAACTGCGCCGCTGCGTGCGCGACCTGGGCTTCCGGGCCGTGCGCGTGCTGCCGTGGCTCTGGGAACTGCCGCCGACGCACGCGCGCTTCTACCCGGTGTATGCCGAGTGCTGTGAGCTCGGGATCCCGTTCTGCACGCAGGTCGGTCACACCGGGCCGTTGATGCCGTCGGAGTTCGGCCGGCCGATTCCCTACATCGACCAGGTCGCGATCGACTTCCCCGAACTGGTGATCGTCGGCGGCCACATCGGGTACCCGTGGACCGACGAGATGATCGCGGTCGCCACCAAGCACGCGAACGTCTACATCGACACTTCGGCCTATACGATCGCGCGTTATCCCCGCGCGCTGGTCGATTACCTGCGGGGGCACGGTCGCGACAAGGTGCTGTTCGGCAGCAACTGGCCGATGGTGCCGCCGGCCAAGGCGCTCGAAGCGCTCCCCTCGCTCGAACTGGGTGCAGAGCTCGAGTCGCTCTTTCTCGAGGGAAACGCGCGACGGGTGTTCCGTCTCTGACCACGCCCCCTCCCGCGCGGGAGGGGGGGTGGCATCTGGGCCCTGGGTCAGGGCCGCTGGCAAGCCGGCCCAGGCCGGCAAGTCGTCATTTCAACTGGCCGCGGATCTCACCGAGCCGATAGTCGCCCGGGCCGGAATTCGGCGGGTCGATGCCGTCGTCCGTGTGCA
>DASUMQ010000194.1:0-7317 GCA_036277615.1 Steroidobacteraceae bacterium | reverse complement strand
CCGCGCCGAACCGTTCACGGCCGCGCCGTCGATCACCGCGACGTCGCCGCCTTTCCAGAGCGCCTGGCCGAGCGCGCGACTGCCGGCCGCGACGACCTTCTCGTTGAACCAGTCGAAGTAGTACTTGTTGACGAGCAGCGTATAGAGCGCACCCGCCTTCTCGCGCAATGTTACGGCGATGTCCGGTCGCTTCAGGTACAGGAACCACGCCAGCGCGGCACCGGCCGCTGCGAGCCACACCGCCGGTCCCATCACGCCGTGCAGCACGAACTGAGCGGGACCGTGGAACTCCTCGCCCAGGTGATGCAGCACGTCGTGCTCTTCCGCCACGCGGATGCCGTCGCCGAAAAACCCGCCGAACAGCAGCGGTTCGATCGTGAGCCACCCGATGATCACTGACGGAATCGCGAGCAGCACGAGCGGCAGCGTGACCACCCAGGGGCTTTCCCTGGGCGGCCCGGCGTGATCGTGGCCGTGGGCGTCGTCGGTCGCGACCTCCGGCTCGTGACCGGCGTCGGCGTCGGTGTCGACGTGGGTCCCCTCCGCGGCGCCGTGGTTTGCCTCCGTGGTCGTCGCGAATCGCTCCTCGCCATGGAAGGTCATGAACAGCAGCCGGAACGAATAGAACGCCGTCACGAACACGCCGACGACCACGCAGAAGTAGGCGTAGCCGCTGCCCGGTATCGACGAGCCGTGCACGGCCTCGATCAGCGCATCCTTGGAGAAGAAGCCCGAGAAACCGGGAAACCCGATCAGCGCGAGCGTGCCGACCAGCGCCGTCCAGTAGGTGACAGGCATGTACCGGCGCAGCCCGCCCATCCGGCGCATGTCCTGTTCGTGGTGCATCGCGATGATGACCGAGCCGGCTGCGAGGAACAGCAGCGCTTTGAAGAACGCGTGCGTCATCAGGTGGAAGATCGCGCCGGCGTAGGCGGAGGCACCGAGCGCGACCGTCATGTACCCGAGCTGCGACAACGTCGAGTACGCGATGACCCGCTTGATGTCGTTGTTGACGATGCCGAGGAACCCCATGAACAGCGCGGTCGTGGCGCCGATCACCAGCACGAAGCTGAGTGCCGCTTCCGACAACTCGAACAGCGGCGACATGCGCGCGACCATGAAGATGCCCGCCGTGACCATCGTCGCGGCGTGGATCAGCGCCGAGATCGGCGTCGGGCCTTCCATGGAGTCGGGCAACCAGACGTGCAGCGGCACCTGCGCCGACTTGCCCATCGCGCCGATGAACAGGCAGATGCAGATCACCGTGGCAGCCTGCCAGGCCTGGCCCGGCAGCAGCTCGAACGTGGCACCCGCGATCCGGTCGGCCTGGCCGAAGATCTCGGCATAGTGCAGCGAGCCCGTCAGGTAGACGATGCCCGCGATGCCCAGGAGGAAGCCGAAGTCGCCGACCCGGTTGACGAGGAAGGCCTTGAGGTTGGCGAAGATCGCCGAGGGGCGCGTGTACCAGAATCCGATCAGCAGGTACGAGACGAGACCCACCGCCTCCCAGCCGAAGAACAGCTGCATCAGGTTGTTCGACATCACGAGCATGAGCATCGAGAACGTGAACAGCGAGATGTAGCTGAAGAAGCGGGTGTAACCGGGGTCGTCCCGCATGTAGCCGATCGTGTAGACATGCACCATCAGCGACACGAACGTCACCACGCACATCATCAGCGCCGAGAGGTTGTCGACCAGGAAGCCGACTTCCATCCGAATGCCGTCGCTGACGAGCCAGGTGTAGACCGGGCCGTCGAACACCGGGGCCCCGTTCAGCAATCCGTAGAGCACCTTGAACGAGAGCGCGCAAGCGAGCGCCACACCGGCAATCGTGATCGAGTGGGCGCCGACGCGGCCGACCCACTTGCCCAGCAAGCCTGCCACGATCGACGCGAGCAGCGGTCCGAGGACGATGACGAGGAGCGTCTGTTCCACGGCTCAGCCCCTCATCGCGTCGAGGTCCTCGACGTTGATGCTGTTGCGCTGGCGGAACAGCACGACCAGGATCGCGAGGCCGATCGCGGACTCGGCGGCCGCGACCGTCAGGATGAAGAACACGAACACCTGTCCGGCCAAGTCGCCCAGGTGGTGGGAGAACGCGATGAAGTTGAAGTTGACCGCGAGCAGCATCAGCTCGATGCACATGAGCAGCAGCAGGACGTTCTTCCGGTTCAGGAAGATGCCCGCGACGCTCAGGCTGAACAGGATGCCCGACAGCAGCAGCACGTGGGACAGCGGGATCACTGGTCCACCTCCGCGTCCATCTTGACGACCCGGACGCGGTCCTTCGCACGCACGGCCACCTGTCTCGAGATGTCCTGCAGCTTCTGCCCTTCCCGCCGGCGCATCGTCAGCGTGATCGCCGCGACGATCGCGACCAGCAGGATCACGGCCGCCACCTCGAACGGGTACAGGTACTGCGTGTAGAGCAGCTTGCCCAGTTCGAGCGTGTTCGAGTAGCCCTGCGGCTTCGGCACGGGGACCGCCGAGGTGTCGAGCCCGAGTTGCTTCACGTAGACGACGACGCCGATCTGCGCGACGACGATCAGTGCGATCAGCGCCCCGAGCGGCGCATAGCGCGTGAACCCCTGCCGGAGCTTTGCGAGGTCCACGTCCATCATCATGACGACGAACAGCCACAGCACCATGACCGCCCCGACGTACACGACGATCAGCGTGACGGCGAGGAACTCCGCTTCGAGCAGCAGCCAGATCACCGCGCTGTTGAGGAAGGCTGCGACCAGGAAAAGCGCGCAGTGCACCGGGTTGCGCGCGGTGATGACGCCCAGTGCGGTCGCGACCAGAATCGCGCCGAACACGTAGAAGAGCACGTTGACGATCATCGGTGGGCGCCTCGGTCAGCGGTACCGCGCGTCCGCGGCCTTGTCGGCCGCGATCATGGCCTCGTAGCGCTCGCCCATCGCGAGCAGCTTGTCCTTGGTCATGATGTTTTCGCCGCGGTTCTCCATGTGGTACTCGTGGATGCGCGTCTCCACGATCGCATCGACCGGGCAGGCCTCTTCGCAGAAACCGCAGTAGATGCACTTGAACAGGTCGATGTCGTAGCGTGTGGTGCGGCGCGTGCCGTCGGCGCCCACGTCCGACTCGATCGTGATCGCGAGCGCCGGGCACACCGCCTCGCAGAGCTTGCAGGCGATGCAGCGCTCCTGGCCGTTCGGATAGCGACGCAGCGCATGGATGCCGCGGTAGCGGAACGACTGCGGCGTCTTCTCCTCCGGGTAATGCACCGTGAACTTCGGCGCGAAGAACGCCCGCAGGGTCACGCGCAGGCCCTGCAGCAGTTCCCAGAGGAAGAACGTCTTGATCAAGCTGCGCACGTGCCCGCTACCTCACGTGGCCCAGGGGCCGACCTTGTAGATCCACAGCACCGCCTCCACGCACAGCCACACGAGCGTGACCGGGATGAACACCTTCCAGCCGAGCCGCATGATCTGGTCGTAGCGATAGCGCGGGAACGTCGCGCGGAACCACAGGAAACAGAACAGGAAGAACCCCATCTTGAGCACCAGCCAGTGCAGGCCCGGTGCCGCGAGCCAGGTGATATCGCCGAGCAGCGGGTACCCCTCGAACGGCGACAGCCAGCCACCGAGGAAGAACGTCGCCGCGAGCGCCGCGATCAGGATCATGTTCGCGTACTCGGCGAGGAAGAACAGCGCGAACGCGATACCCGAGTACTCGACGTGGAACCCGGCAACGATTTCCGACTCACCCTCCGCGACGTCGAACGGCGCGCGGTTCGTTTCCGCCACGCCCGAGATGAAGTAGACGACCAGCAGCGGCGCGAGCCAGAACCAGTACCAGCTCAGGGGCCCGCCCGACTGCGCCGCGACGATCTTACCGAGGTTCAGCGAGCCGGCCGCCATCACGACGCCGACGAGCGCGAAACCCATCGCGATTTCGTACGCGACGATCTGCGCGGCCGAGCGCATCGCACCGAGGAAGGCGTACTTGGAGTTCGCGGCCCAGCCGGCGAGGATGATTCCGTACGCGCCGAAGCCCGCGAGCGCGAGAATGTAGAGCACGCCCGCGTCGACGTCGGCGACCGAGAAGCCCGGCCAGAGCGACATCACGGCCCACGCCGCGAACGCCGGTGTCAGCGTCAGCAGCGGCGCGACCACGAACAGGAAGCGGTTCGACCGCGCCGGGATCACGACTTCCTTGAGCAGCAGCTTGATCACGTCGGCGAACGGCTGCAGCAGGCCGTACGGGCCCACGCGATTCGGGCCGATGCGCACCTGCATGTAGCCGATGACCTTGCGCTCGGCGAGCGTCAGGTATGCGACGCTCAGGATCACGGTGATCGTGATGGCGAGGATCTGCGCGACCGTGACGATCGTCGTGCGCAACCAGTCGGGCTGCGCGAACCACAACGAGACGATCGAGTCGATCATGCGTTACCGCCCCGCGGCGCGGCGGTCGCCTGCCCGTCCGCCGTCGCCTGCAACGGTGCCGAACGGCGCACGACGGCGTCGACCTGGTAGATGCCCACCTCGCGTGTCACGTCCATCGAGGCGAGACGTCCCGGCGAGAACGCGGACGCCGCCGCGATGCCCCCGGCGTAGCCTGCGAGTTCACGCTGCAACTCGTCGCGGACCTCTTCGGAACTCGCATAGTCGAAGCCGGCCAGGCCCAGCAAATTGCCGAGCACGCGCAGGATCTTCCACGCGGGGCGCGCCTCGCCCGCCGGGCGCGCGGCGCCGGTCACGCTCTGCCAGCGCCCTTCCACGTTGATCCAGGTGCCGGACGTCTCGGCGAACACCGCGCTCGGCAGGATCACGCTCGCGACCGACAGGATTTCCTCGCTGGCGTACGGCGTGATCGCGACGACACAGTCGGCGCCCTTGAGCGATGCCTCGCTGGTCAGGCCCGGCACCACGTCGCCACTTTCGATACCGCCCACGAGCACGTAACCCTTGAGCCGCGCCGCGAGCATTTCGACCGCAGTGAGCCCCGGGTTCGGGACGGGCCGGCCGCCGGCCGTGCGATGCGGCAGCACGCCCGCCAGCGCGGCGCCGACACCGTTGCCGCCTTCGGGCAGGTAGCCGAGCTTCGCGCCCGTGACCGCCGCGAGCGCCTGCGCCAGCGAACGGAGCTCGGCATACGCGACGTGCCGCTGCGCGAGTGCGCCGAGCAGCACGACCTTGAGCTCACCGGAGCCGAGCGCGGAGGCCACCGCTTCGTGCTGCAACGCCGGCGTGATGCCTTCGAGCGACGCCGCGACCGTGGCCGGCGCGGGCTTGCCCGCCGCGCGCAGCGCCGCGAGCAGCACCGCCGCGAGGTGCTGCGCCATGCCGTAGCCGTTGCTCGTGAGCTGGGCCACGACCGGGAACCGCAAGTCGAGCGACCGGGGATTGATGAACGCCACCTTGGCGCCACGTCGGACCGCGCCCTGGCGAATGCGGTGCGCCAGCAGCGGCACTTCCTTACGCACGTCGCAACCGACCACGAGCACGCCCGCAGCCTGCTCGAGCTCGGCGATCGAGCAGCCGAGGGTGGGGGCGACGGGGTCGTTGGCCTGGTCGCGGAAATCGACGCGGCGCAACCGGTGGTCGACGTTCTGCGTGCCGAGCCCGCGCGCGACCTTCGCGGTCAATGCGAGCTCCTCGAGCGTGCTGATCGGCGACGCGAGGACCCCGAGCTGTGCCGGGCCGGCTTCCCGCACGACCTGTTGCAGGCTCTTGGCAGCGGTTTCGAGCGCCGTCTCCCAGTCGACCTCGCGCCACGTGCCGGCGTCCTTGACCATCGGCCGCGACGCCCGATCGGGCGCATAGAAGCCTTCGTAGCTGAACCGGTCGCGGTCGGCGATCCAGGTCTCGTTGATCGCGTCGTTCGCCCGCGGCACCACGCGCATCAGGCGCCCGCGCAGCACGTGACCGTGCAGGTTGGTGCCGACGCAGTCGTGCGGCGACACGAGCGGCGCCTGCGTCATCTCCCAGGCGCGCGCACGGTACCGGTACGGCTTGTTGTTCAGCGCGCCTACGGGACAAAGGTCGACGATGTTCGCCGACAGCTCGTGCTCGATGTTCTGCTCGATGAACGTCGAGATCTGCGTCATCTCGCCGCGGCCGATCGTGCCGAGGGCCGGGACGCCGGCGATTTCCTGGCCGAAACGCACGCAGCGCGTGCAGTGGATGCAGCGCGTCATGTCCGTCGAGATGAGCGGGCCGAGGTTCTGGTCCTTGAACACGCGCTTGCGCTCGCTGTAGCGCGAGACGTCGCGACCGAACCCCATGGCGAGGTCCTGCAGCTCGCACTCGCCGCCCTGGTCGCAGATCGGGCAGTCGAGCGGGTGGTTGATCAGCAGGAACTCCATCGTGGCCTTCTGCGCCGAGATCGCCTTCGGCGACCTGGTGAAGACCTTCATGCCTTCGGCGACGGGCGTCGCGCAGGCAGGCATCGGCTTGGGCGCCTTCTCGACCTCGACCAGGCACATGCGGCAGTTGGCCGCGATGCTCAGCTTGTCGTGGTAGCAGAAGCGCGGGACGTACACGCCGTTCGCATCCGTGACGTGGATGATCATGGCGTTCTTGCGCGCCTTCATCGGCACGCCGTCGACTTCGATGTTGACCAGCTCTTCGCTCATTGCGTGCTCGATCAGGCCGCCGCCTTCTGGGCCGCGACGATGCTGTGGCCGTGCTCGACGTAGTACTCGAACTCGTGCCGGAAATGCTTGACGAAGCTCTGCACCGGCCACGCCGCGGCGTCGCCGAGGGCGCAGATGGTGTGGCCTTCGATCTTGTTCGCCACGTCGACGAGCATGTCGACGTCGGCCTGCCTGCCCTGCCCCGCCAGGATCCGCTTCAGCGTGCGGTTGAGCCAGCCGGTGCCTTCACGGCACGGCGTGCACTGGCCGCAGGACTCGGCGTGGTAGAACCGCGACAGACGCTCGAGCACCTTGACCATGCAGGTGGTCTCGTCCATGACGATGACCGCCGCCGAGCCGAGCGACGAGCCCGCCTTCTTGAGCGAGTCGTAGTCCATGTTGGCGCCGAGCATCACGTCGCCCGGCACCACCGGCACCGACGAACCGCCGGGGATGACCGCCTTGAGCTTGTTGCCGTTGCGAACACCACCGGATATCTCCAGCAGCTCGGCGAAAGGAATACCCATGGGCAATTCGAAGTTGCCGGGTTTGTTCACATGTCCGGAGACCGAGAAGATCACCGTGC
This sequence comes from Steroidobacteraceae bacterium, assembly GCA_036277615.1. GTDB lineage: Bacteria > Pseudomonadota > Gammaproteobacteria > Steroidobacterales > Steroidobacteraceae > RPQJ01. The sequence goes on along the minus strand of DASUMQ010000194.1, from coordinate 127 downwards.
CACCCGAGTTCTGCGGCCCCAGGCCCGCGAACCACTCCGGCCCCTTGCGCAGGATGGTCGGTACCGAGGCGAAGCTCTGCGCGTTGTTGATCGTGGTGGGTTTGCCGTACAGGCCGTAGTTGGCCGG
>DASUMQ010000193.1:0-6574 GCA_036277615.1 Steroidobacteraceae bacterium | reverse complement strand
GGATGGCCGGGCTGGTCCGACGCACGACGTCGGTGCTCCTGCGGCGGCGGGGTGGGCGGACTCGCGGTCGTGCTCATGCGTCGTGGGTGCGTGGGTTGGCGGCCATCGCGATGTCGCGGATTCGAGTCAGGCGAACCGGCGCGATTCGCCGGGGCCGTCCAGGTTGCTCGCGCAGCGGGCACACAGTTCCGGGTGCGCCGCCACGGTACCGACATCCGCCCGCTTGTGCCAGCAACGCACGCACTTGGGCTGGTCGACCGGCCAAACCTGCAGCCAGAGACCGCTCTTGCCCTCGCCGTCCGCCGGCAGTGCGTCCGCCGGACGCGCCGACGCGTCGGCCACGCTGGCCTCCGACGTGATCAGGACGAAGCGCAACTCGTCGCCGAGCGGTGCGAGCGCACGTGTCCATTCTTCCGTGCCGTAGAGCGCTACGGCGGCGTCGAGCGGCGCGCCGATCTGCTCGGCGACGCGCAGGCGTTCGAGCTCGCGCAGCACGGCGGCCCGGGCTTCGAGCACCTTCGGCCAGTCGATCGGGTCGCCGGCCGCGGCGGTCGTCGGCAGCGATGCCCAGGTTTCGAAAAAGACCGACTCGCGGCGCTCACCCGGCATGAATCGCCAGATTTCCTCGGCGGTGAACGAGAGGATCGGTGCGAGCCAGCGCACCATCGCCTCGGCGATCCAGTACAGCGCGGTCTGTGCCGAACGACGCGGGTGCCCGGTGGCCGGTGTGGTGTAGAGACGGTCCTTCAGGACATCGAGGTAGAAACCACCGAGGTCGACCACGCAAAAGTTGTGCAGCTTCTGGTAGATCAGGTGGAAATCGTAATTGCGGTAGGCCTCGACGACCTCCCGCTGCAACTCCGTTGTGCGCACGATCACCCACCGATCGAGCGCAACCATCCGTTCGACCGGCACGGCGTCGCGCGACGGATCGAAGCCCGCCATGTTGCCGAGCAGGAAACGCACCGTGTTGCGGATGCGGCGGTAGGAGTCCGAGGTGCGCTTCAGGATCTCGTCGGAGACGGCGATCTCGTTTGCATAGTCGGTCGCAGCGACCCAGAGGCGCAGCACGTCGGCGCCCAGCGTGCTCATGACCTTCTGCGGCAGGATCACGTTGCCGAGCGACTTCGACATCTTCCGGCCCTTGTCATCCACGGTGAAGCCGTGGGTGAGGACACCCTTGTACGGTGCGTGGCCCTTCTGCGCGACCGACGTCAGCAGCGAACTGTGGAACCAGCCGCGGTGCTGGTCCGAACCTTCCAGGTACAGGTCCGCGGGCGTGCGCACCGCCGGGAACAGCTTCGAGACGCTGTGGTGCGAGATGCCCGAGTCGAACCAGACGTCCATGATGTCCGTGACCTTGTCGTAGCTCGCAGCCTCGGCGCCGAGCAGTGTGGCGGGGTCGAGGTCGAACCAGGCGTCGATGCCGTCCTTCTCGACCAGCGCTGCAGCGCGGTCGACGAGCTCGGGCGTGCGTGGATGCAACTCGCCCGACTCCTTGTGCGTGAACAGTGTGAGCGGCACGCCCCAGGTGCGCTGGCGCGAGATGCACCAGTCCGGGCGACCCTCGATCATGCTGTAGATGCGCTGCTCGCCCCAGTCGGGTGTCCACTCGACCTTGCCGATCTCCTCGAGGGCGGCCTTGCGGAGGCCCTTGAGCTCCATCGAGATGAACCACTGCGGCGTCGCGCGGAAGATCACCGGTGTCTTGTGGCGCCAGCAGTGCGGATAGCTGTGGCGCAACGGCTCGTGGTGCAGCAGCGCGCCGCGCTCCTCGAGCACGGCAATCACGTGCTTGTTCGCGTCGAAGACCTTCTCCCCGGCGAACATCGGCGTCGACGGCAGGAAGCGGCCGTCGTTGCCGACGGGGTTGTCGACGGTCAGCCCGTAGCGCTTGCCGATCGCGAAGTCTTCCTGGCCGTGGCCCGGGGCGGTGTGCACGGCGCCGGTCCCGCTCTCGAGCGTGACGTGCTCGCCAAGGATGACCGGCACGACGCGATCGTAGAACGGGTGATGCAGACGCAGGCCCTCCAGCGCCGCGCCCTTGACGCGCCCGAGCTCCTGCGCGCCCTGCAGTCCTGCCCGGCCGAGCACGGCACTGGCCAGCTCGCTCGCGAGCACGAGCACCTCGTCCGCGCCAGCGTCGCGGCGCATGGCGCGCACGAGCGAGTAGTCGAAGTCCGCGTGCACCGCGACGGCCTGGTTGGCCGGCAGGGTCCACGGCGTCGTGGTCCAGATCACGACACTCGCTTCGGCCGGCAGGTGGCTATCCACCCCAAATCGCCGCCCGAGCTCCACCGGATCCGCCGCGCGGAACTTGACGTCGATCGACGGCGACGTCCGCTCTTCGTACTCGACCTCGGCTTCCGCGAGCGCCGAGCGGCAATCGAGGCACCAGTGCACGGGCTTGAAGCCCTTGTACAGGTGCCCGTTGCGGATGATCTGCGCGAACGCCCGCAGCTGCTCGGCCTCGTACCCCGGCGCGAGCGTCAGGTATGGGTCGAACCAGTCACCCATCACGCCCAGCCGGATGAAGTCCTTGCGCTGGACGTCGATCTGCTCCAGCGCGAATTCGCGGCAGGCCTGGCGGAACGCCTTCGCGTCGAGCTGCTTCGCCTCGCGACCGCGCACCTTTTCGACCGCGTGCTCGATCGGCAGGCCGTGACAGTCCCAGCCCGGCACGTATGGCGCGTCGAAGCCGTCCATCGACCGCGACTTGACGATGATGTCCTTGAGGATCTTGTTGACCGCGTGGCCGATGTGGATCGCACCGTTCGCGTACGGCGGGCCGTCGTGCAGCACGAACGTCGGACGACCCCCGGCAATCTCCCGCAGCTTCTGGTAGGTGCGGTGCTGCTCCCACCAGGCGAGCATCTCCGGCTCGCGGCGCGCGAGGTCGGCCTTCATCGGGAAGGCCGTCTCCGGCAGGTTCACGGTGTTCTTGTAGTCAGCCATGGAGCGTCGGGGAGCCTGGGGCGCACGCGGGCACGGAACCCGAAATTGTAAATGAATTCAGCGATTTGATCCCGCCGCACACACGGCTCAGCACGGATGCACCTCGGACTTGGTCAACACCTCGCGCGCCTGCCGCGCGTCGCAGTTCATCTGCGTGACCAGCGCGTCGAGGGAGTCGAACTTGCGCTCCGACCGCAGCCAGCGCACGAAGTCGACACTCAGGTACTTGCCGTAGAGGTCGCCGCCGAAGTCGAACAGATGGACTTCCAGCAGCGGCTCGACACCGTTCACGGTCGGCCGGGTGCCGAGGCTCACGATGGCCGGGTGATCGGCGAATCCCGCACCGCTCACCCGCACGGCGAGGATGCCCCAGAGCGGCACGACCTTGCGGTGCAGCCCCAGGTTCGCGGTCGGATAACCGAGCGTCCGGCCGAGTTGCGCGCCGCGGCGGACGCGACCAGTCATCCGGTACGGTCGCCCGAGCAACGCCGCCGCCCGATCGAGGTTGCCTTCGCCTAGCGCCTCGCGCACGAGCGAACTGCTGACCCGCTCGCCATCGACCAGGAACGACGCCACCTGCTCGACCGTGAACCCGTGGCGCTCGCCGGCGGCGCGCAGCGTCGCGACCACGCCCTCGCGGTTGCGGCCGTACGCGAAGTCGTCGCCCACGACCATGTGCTGCACGCCGAGCTTGTCGGCGAGCAGGAACGTCTCGAATTCGCGGCCACTCATGTTGCGCATGTGCTCGTCGAACCGCAGCACCACCACGCGGTCGATGCCGTACAGCGCGAGCGCCTCGAGCTTTTCGCGCATGCGCATCAGTCGCGCCGGCGCCTTGATGTCCTGGAAGTACTCGCGCGGTGTCGGCTCGAACGTGATCAGCGTCGCCGGCAGCTCGAGTTCGCGCGCGCGCTTGCGCACGGCGGAGATCATCTGCTGGTGCCCGCGGTGGACGCCGTCGAAGTTGCCGATCGTCGCCACGCAGCCGCGGTGCGACTCGCGCAGGTTGTGCAGCCCGCGCACCAGCTCGATCTCGCGAACCCAGGAGATGTTCTCCCAGGCGCACCGGATCTTGACCTTCACGGCGCCGAGTCCACGTGGCGCGGCGGCACCGTCACGCGCTGCACGCGCAGGTGGCGCACGCGCATGCCGAGCACGTACAGCACGCCGAAGTAGATGCCGGCACCGCCGCCGACCAGCACGGTCATCCAACCGACGCGGCGCCAGGCGTCCATCCCGATCCAGCGCTCGGTGTCGCCAGCCACGAACCAGAGAAACAGGCCCATCGCGACGTTGCCCGCGAGCACCTGCCAGAGCGTGCGAGTCCAGCCCGGTGAGTGATGCAGCACGTGCTGCCTGCGCAGCCCGCGATAGAGCATCGTCGCGTTGAACCACGCACCGATCCCGTTGGTGAGCGCGAGCAGCGCGTGCAGGCCGGGTCTGCCGGGGTACACGAACGCGAGCGGCAGCACGATGAGCACGTTGAGCGCCATGCTGAGGCTCAGGGACTGGATGCCGATTTTCACGGGCGTCCGCGTGTCCTGGCGCGCGAAATATCCCGGCGCGAGCACCTTGACCATGCTGAACCCGAGCAGTCCCAGCGAATACGCCATCAGCGCGAGCGTGGACATGTGGACGTCCTGCTCGTCGAACTTGCCGTAGTGGAAGATCGCGACCGTGAGTGGTCCCGCGAGCAGCAGCAGGGCGAGCGTCGCCGGCAGCACGATGATCATCGTGAGCTTGACCGCCCAGTCGAGCGTCGAAGCAAAGCGGTCCGGATCCTGCGAGGCATGGTGCGCCGCCAGCCCCGGCAGGATCACCGTGGCGAGCGCAATGCTGAACACGCCGAGCGGAAACTCGACGAGGCGGTCGGCGTAGTAGAGCCAGGCGATGCTGCCCGTCACGAGGAACGACGCGATCAGCGTGTCGAGCAGGAGCGCCACCTGCGACACCGACGAGCCGAAGATTGCGGGCAACATCAGCCGGCCGATCTTGCGCACGCCTTCGTGGCCCCATCGCCACCGCGGGCGCCGCAGCAGGCCCAGCTTGATCATGAATGGCAGCTGGAAGCCGAGCTGGACGAGCCCCGAGACGAAGACGCCGATCGCGAGGACGATGCCCGGTTCGCGGAAGTACGGCGCGATGAACGCGGCGAAGACGATCATGATCACGTTCATGAGCGTCGACGTCGTCGCCGGCACGGCGAACTTGCCGTAGCTGTTCAGCACGCCCCCGGCCAGTGCGGCGAGCGAGATGAACAGGATGAACGGGAACGTCCAGCGGAGCATGTCGACGGTGAGGTCGAAGCGCGCGCCGTCGAGCCGGAATCCGGGCGCGAAAACCAGCACGAACACGGGGGCCGCCAGGACGCCGACGATCGTGACCAGGGACAGGAACCAGGCCATCGTGCCCATCGCACCGTCGACGAGCTCGCGCACCTCGTCGTGCGACCGTTGCACCTTGTACTCGGAGACGACCGGCACGAACGCCTGCGAAAACGCGCCCTCGGCGAACAGCCGGCGCATGAAGTTCGGGATCTTGAACGCGACCAGGAACGCGTCCATGAGCAGGCCGGCCCCGAACATCCGGGAATAGACCATGTCGCGCAGCAGGCCGGACACGCGGGAAATCAGCGTGAACGCGCCGACGATGGAGGTGCTGCGGAAAAAACCGCCGCCGCTCAAGGGAAAGTCCGGGTCGGATGCATGAAGCGCGAAATCATAGAGGAGGAAGGGGATAGGGGTTAGGGGATAGGGGTTAGTGGCGGAAACGCCTGCGGCTCCGAACGCGCGCGGCGCGCTCTTTCACTATCCCCTATCCCCTACCCCCTAACCCCTTCTTCTTGACCTTGCCGCCCCGGATCGCCAAAATACGCGGCTCTTTTAAACCGATTACCCGAGGTCGGCCGTCCGCAGCGCGGCACGCCGGCCCAGGAGCTCGAATCCGTGGCGAACATCAAGTCCGCAGAAAAGCGCGCCCGGCAGGCGGTCAAGCGTCGTGCCCACAACATGGCCGCCCGCTCCCGCCTGCGCACCTCGATCAAGAAGGTCATGACCGCGATCGGCGCCGGCAACAAGGACGAGGCCGCGGCGGCGTTCAAGGCGGCTCGGCCCGTGATCGACACGATGGTGACCAAGGGCATCATCCACGCCAACAAGGCGGCCCGGCACAAGAGCGAACTGAACGCCAAGATCAAGGCCTTGGGCGCCGCGGCGAAATAATCCTGCCCGACGCCGGCATCCCTCGCCGGCGCCAGCGCACGAAAAAAGCCGGCTTCGCGCCGGCTTTTTGCTGGGCAGAGCCCACCGGGCAACCGGCATCGCGGCGAACGCTAGCCCTCTGCCGCCGCGGGGGCAGCGACCTCCTCCAACCGACGCATGATGTCGCGGCACAGCTCCTGCGTACCCTGCCGCGTGGCGCCAGAAATACGGTACACCGGCCCCTTCCAGCGCAGTCGTCGCACGATCTCGGGGCAACGCTTCTCGGCCATGGCGGGTTCCAGCAGGTCGATCTTGTTGAGCACGAGCCAGCGCTCGCGGGCCGCGAGCTCGGCGCTGAACTTCTTCAACTCCGCCACGATCGCCCGCGCATGGAGAACCGGATCGTCTGCCGGATCGGG
>DASUMQ010000192.1:0-8626 GCA_036277615.1 Steroidobacteraceae bacterium | reverse complement strand
GTGGGTCGAGGAGCACATCCGGCGGCTGAGCGCGAAGGGCATCCAGACCCACTTCCAGCTCGCCAACGTCTGCCAGCTCGAGACCGTCGAACGAATGATGCGCCGTGGCGCCTGCAACGTGCCGCTGGTCCTGACCTGGGTCGCGATCGGCGGCGGCTTCGACGCGCCGAACATCTACAACCTCGCGAACTTCGTGCGCGCCGTGCCCGACGGCGCAGTGCTCACGCTCGAGACGTCGATGCTGAACGTGCTGCCGATCAACACGATCGCGATCGCGCTCGGCCTGCACGTCCGCTGTGGCATCGAGGACAACATCTGGACGCAGGATCGCTCGCGCCGGATGACCTCCGTCGAGCAAGTCGAGCAGCTCGTGCGCATCTCACGGGAACTCGGCCGCGACGTAGCGAACGCCCGCGAGGCGCGCCGCATCTACAAGCTCGGCACGTTCTACCGCGACGCCGACGAAGCGCTGCGCGAGAACGGCTTTGCGCCGAACCGCCAGCCCGCCGTGCGCCAGGTTCCGCTGCGCGCCACGGCCTGACGAGCAAAGGAGTCATCATGGCGAAGGCCATCCGCCTGCACCGCACCGGCGCGCCCGAGGTGCTGGAACTCGAGAACGTGGAAGTTGGCGCGCCGGGCCCCGGGCAGGTGCGCCTGCGTCAAGCCGCGGTCGGGCTCAATTTTGCCGACACGTACTTCCGCACCGGCTTGTATCCGGTGCCGCTGCCGGCCGGCATGGGCGTGGAAGCGTCGGGTGTCGTGGATGCCGTGGGCGACGGCGTGACGAACGTGCAACCGGGCGACCGCGTAACGTACACGGGGTTCGTCAACACGCTCGGCGCCTACGCGACCGAACGCCTGATGCCGGCCGCGCCGCTGATCCGGCTGCCCGCGGCGATCAGTTTCGAGACCGCGGCGGCCATGACGATGCGGGGGCTGACCGCCGCGTACCTCCTGCGGCGGCTCTGGCCGTTGCAGTCCGGCGACTGGATCCTGCTGCACGCCGCGGCGGGAGGGGTCGGACTGATCGTGTCGCAGTGGGCGAAGCTGCTCGGGCTCAACGTGATCGGCACCGTGTCGTCGGAGTCCAAGGCACAGATCGCGCATGCGCACGGCTGCGACCACGTGATCCTGTACCACAAGGAAAACGTCGCGACGCGCGTCCGCGAGATCACGTACGGCGCCGGCGTGCGTGTCGTCTACGACAGCGTCGGCCGCGACACGTTTGCCGGCTCGATCGACTCCCTGCAGCGGCGCGGACTGCTCGTCTGCGTCGGCACGGCCTCGGGCCCGACTCCGCCGATCGAAGCGATGCAGCTCGCGATGAAGGGTTCGTTGTTCGTGACGCGACCGGCGCTGGCCGATTACATCGCCGACCCGCGCGAAAAGGCGGCACTGGCCGAGGAAGTGTTCGGGCTGGTCGCCACGGGACGCATCCGCATCGAGATCAACCAGCGCTACCTGCTCGAGGAGGCGGCGCGGGCCCACCGCGACCTCGAGGCCCGCAAGACGACGGGCTCGTCGATTTTCGTCGTCTGAGAGTGCACATGGCGAACCAGGTTTACGAAGCCCCGGCGCTCGTCCGCAGCAGCAGCCTGGGGTCCGTCCAGGCCGAGCCGCTGACCTGCCGGATCGGCGCGCGGGTGTGGAACGTGCACTTGGGCGACGCCGCCCGCGACGCCGCGCTCTTCGCCGAGCTCAAGTCGCTGCTGCTCAGGTTCAAGGTGCTGTTCCTGCGTGACCAGGACATCACGCGCGCCGAGCACGTCGCGTTCGCGCGTCGCTTCGGCGAGCTCGAGGACCACCCGGTCGCGGGCAGCGATCCGGACCATCCGGGCCTGGTCCGCATCTACAAGGACCTGGACTCGCCGCCCGAGCATTACGAGAACGCCTGGCACTGCGACGCGACCTGGCGTGAAGCGCCGCCGATGGGATGCGTGCTGCGCTGTGTCGGGACTCCCGACGTCGGCGGCGACACGATCTGGGCAAACATGGTGGCCGCGTACGACGACCTGCCCGCGCACGTGAAGACGCAGATCGACGGCCTGCACGCGCGGCACAGCATCGAGGCCACCTTCGGCGCGAAGCTGCCGATCGAGCAGCGGCACGCGCTCAAGGCGCGCTTCCCCGACGCGGAGCACCCCGTCGTTCGCACGCACCCGGAGACGGGCGAGAAGGTGCTGTTCGTGAACGCCTTCACGACGCACCTCGTCGATTTCCACACGCCCGCGAACGTCCGGCACGGGCAGGACTACTCCCCGGGCGCCAGCCACCTGCTCGAGTACCTGATCGGGCGCGCCGGCATTCCCGACTACCAGGTGCGGTGGCGCTGGACGAAGGACAGCGTCGCGATCTGGGACAACCGCTGCACGCAGCACTACGCCGTCCAGGACTACTGGCCCGCGGTGCGCCGGATGGAGCGCGCCGGGATCGTCGGCGACAAGCCGTTCTAGCCGTCGGGACCGAAGCTCGTCGAGCCGGCGAGGCGCTGCCTCGACGCAGACGAACGGCGGCCCGGCAACACAGAGTTCAACGTTCACTGCGGCGCGACGAGCGCTGCATATCCGCAAACGCACACGCGTGGGGGACACGAGATGAGAAGGATCGGGATCACATCGGTGGCCGCGGCCGTGGCGGCCGTGCTGGCCGCGGGACACGCCGCACAAGCACAGGACGCCGGCGTGCCCGGCACGCTCGACACCGCGGCCGGTGTCGAGGAGATCGTCGTCACGGCACAGCGGCGCGAAGAGAGCATCCAGGACGTGCCGCTCTCGGTGCAGGCGTTCACCGGCGAGACGCTCGTCGCCGCCGGTGTCAGCAGCGTGCTCGACCTGCCGCGGCTCGCGCCCAACTTCAACGCCATGCGTGGCACGCAGACCGCCAACGTGCGCCTGAGCATCCGCGGCGTCGGTGCCTCCAGCAACAGCGCGATCGACCCGAGCATCGGCACGTTCGTCGACGGCGTGTACGTGCCTCGGCCCGGGTCCCTGTTCGGCGCGATGAACGACATCTCGAGCGCTGAGGTCCTGCGCGGCCCGCAGGGCACGCTGTTCGGGCGCAACTCCACCGTCGGCGCCGTGCTGCTGCGTTCCGCCAGCCCGCACGACGATTTCGAGGGCAGTGCCGAACTCACGTACGGGAACTACAACGAGCACAAGTTCGCCGGCGTGCTGAACACGCCCATTGGCGACCGCTTCGCGTTGCGCTTCGCGGGCCTCACGGACTCGCGCGACGGCTATGCCCACAATCGCTACGACAACAGGAAGTTCGCGACGCTCGAGTCGGATGCGTTCCGCATCGGTGCGAAATGGGACGTGACGGACGACGTGACCTGGACGCTCAAGTACGACCGCTCGCGCTTGCAGGGCGACGGCAAGGCCGAGCTGGAAATCGACCCGGACACGCTCACGGACGCGTCGCGCGCGCGCCTGACGCTGATCACGGGCGGTAATCCGCCGGACCTCGACGACGCCTTCGACCGGCACAGCAACCAGCGCATCACGGGTGACGTCGACGATGGCCAGTGGGGACTGGTCAGCGACCTCAGCTGGGAACTCGCCAACGGCCACACCGTGCGCTTCCTCGGCGGCTATCGCAGCTGGGACAATGAGCAGCTCGAGTCCGACGTGCTGTTCATGCCCGCCGATTTCCTCGCTCGCACGGGTCGGTTCGAGAGCACCAGCCAGTCGTACGAACTGCAGCTGATCTCGCCGACCGACGAGCTCTGGAACGGCCGGCTCGACTACGTGGCCGGCTTGTACCATTTCCAGGAAGACTATTTCGTGGGCGAGCAGTTCGGCCTCGGCGCAAACTTCTGCGGGCTCGTGCCCGCGGCCCAGCGTCCGGCGTGTGCCGCGAGTGCCAACAAGTCGAATGCGACCATGCTCGACTTCGACCAGGACGCCGAGAACCTCGCCGCGTATGCGCAGAGCGACATCGGCCTCACCGACTCGGTCGACCTGGTGCTCGGCGCGCGCTGGACCCGCGACGACAAGTCCGGGACCTTCGTGCAGTCCGTCAATAACCCCTTCGGTGCACTGCTGCGCGCGGCGGAGAATTCGGCGCTCGACCTCGGCGAGGACGCGTTCACGTACCGCGTCGGCCTGAACTGGACGCCGAACAAGGACCTGCTCGTGTTCGGCAGTTATTCGACGGGCTACAAGTCGGGTGGCTTCAACTCGGGCGGCGGCAACGTGGCGCTCGGCCAGCGTCGCCTGTTCGACAAGGAGACCACGGACAACTACGAAGCCGGCGCGAAGTGGGCGTTCGCCGACGGCCGAGCGCACCTGAACGGCACCGCGTTCCTGATGCAGCTCGACGACTTCCAGGATCGCGCGTTCGACGGGCAGAGCTTCAACGTCATCAACGCCGGCAGCGTCAGGAACCAGGGTGTCGAGGTCGACGCCGACTGGTCGCCGCAGGACTGGCTCTCGCTGTATGCGTCGCTCGGCTACCTCGACGCCGAGTTCGACGAGTACCGGAACGCGTCCTGCCTGCCTTATCCCGCCCAGGTCAATCCGTCGTGCACGCAGGACCTGTCGGGAGAGCGGCCGGTGTTTGCGCCGGAACTGCAGGCGTCAACCGGCGCGCAGGTCCAGGGCAACCTGGGCGCCAGCGGCGTCGGGTACATGTTGCGCACCGACGTGAGCCACATGGACGACATCAACGTCAACCAGATCAACGACAACAATCCGCAAGGCGTCCAGCCGGCCTTCACTCTGGTCTCGGCGCGGTTCTCGCTGTACTTCGGTACCGATCATCGCTTGGCGTTGACGTTCTGGGGCGACAACCTTACCGACGAGAACTACTGCACCGGCAAGGTCGCCCAGCCGTTCGACAACCTGCTCGGCCTGCGCGATCCGGTCAGCGGCGGCACCGTCATGCGTTGCCAGGTCAACGTGCCGCGCACTTATGGACTGTCGCTGAAGGCGTCGTTCTGAGTCGATGTCGCCGCGGCGGGAGGGCACCCTCCCGCCGCAGCGTGATCACGCGTCTCAGGCCCAACCGCGCGAGCCCCCCTCGTGCGCATCTCGCGATGGCGCACGCGTCGCGTGACGATTCGCGACGCACGCAAGGGCGGCTACCCCGAGACGCCCGCTGATCGTATCGTGGGCCGTCAGCGGACGGGCTAGTCCAGAGACCGCCGTTGAGCGAGTTCGATCCCTGATGCCTGCTCGAGGGCGGCCGTCGTCGGTGGAACGGCGTGGACCTCGATCGTCACCTTCGGGATGCGCCCGGTGAACTTCGACTTCGCCTCCGAACCGATCGTCTCGACGACCGGTGTACCGAGATCGATGCCGACATCGGCCGTCTCGTCGGCCGAGAAGATCGCCGGTTGCGTGTGCTCGATCCGGCCCTCGCCCACCTTCTGGTCGTTGACGAAGATCGTGCCGGTGCCGCCCTTGGCCAAGCCGCCGCCGTCGTACACGAACTCGAAGCGGATCGTCGACTTGCCAGCGGACAGAGGCCGCGTCGCCACGATGCTGCTGCGCTGCAGGCCGAGGAAGTTGTAGGCGTAGGCGGGCACGCCGTCGTGCACGTAGAGGGCCCAGCCGCCGAAGCGCCCACCCTGGACGAGGATCGCGCCGTTGCCGCCGCCCTCGGGCACGTCGACCTCGGCCGTGATGGTCTTCGACTTGTTCTTAACGCTGATGAAGACGTTCTCCATCATCCCGGTCATGCCTTCGGCGAGCGTCAGCGACGTGCGACCGCCCATCAGGTCGGGACGCCCGACCTTCTCCGCGAGCGCGCGTTCGAAGAAACGGTCGTCGATCGGCAAGACCTGGTGCTTCCTTGCCTCTGCCAGGAATCGTTCCTTGAGGTCCCGGAGCCTCCGCGGATCCTTCGCGGCGAGGTCGTTCGACAGGCTGAAGTCGGAGCGCACGTCATAAAGCTCCCAGACGTCCTCTTCGAGCGGCCGTCTCGGCGCCGCTTCCCAAGGCGCCTTGTGGATCGTGCCCGCCAGCCATCCGTCGTGGTAGATCGCGCGGTTGCCGGCAATCTCGAAGTACTGCGTGGTGTGACGTTCCTTCGCCTTTGCGTCGCCGAACGTGTAGACCAGGCTCGTGCCTTCCATCGGTACCTGCGGCGTGCCGTTGACCACTTTAGGCTCCGGCAGTCCGGCGGCCTCGAGGATGGTCGGCGCCACGTCGATGACGTGGCTGAACTGCGTGCGCAGCTCACCCTTCGCGGCAATTCCCTTCGGCCAGTGCGCGACCATGCCGACCCGCGTGCCGCCAAAGCTCGAGGCCACCTGCTGCACCCACGTAAACGGTGCGTTCAGCGCGACGGCCCAGCCTGCCGCCATGTGCGGGTACGTCTCCGGGCCGCCCCACTTGTCGATGTTCCTGAGCATGTCCGGGACCTGCTCATGCACGCCGTTGAAGTAGGTGTACTCGTTGAACAGGCCGTTCGTGCCGCCTTCCGCGCTGGTGCCGTTGTCGCCGGCGACGTAGAAGATCAAGGTGTTGTCGAGCGCGCCGACGTCCTGGATCGCCTGGATCATCCGGCCGATCTCATGGTCCGTGTAGTCGACGAACGCGGCGAACGTCTCGACCTGTCGCAGGAACAGCCGCTTTTCGTCGGCCGAAAGCGCGTCCCAGTCCTTGATCGCGGCAGGCTTTGGCGCGAGCTTCGTGCCCGGTGGCACGACGCCCAGCTTGATCTGTCGCGCCAACGTCTCTTCACGCAGCTTGTCCCAGCCCTGGTCGAACTTGCCCCTCCACTTCGCGATCCAATCTTTCGGCACGTGATGCGGCGCGTGCGTCGCGCCCGGCGCGAAGTACACGAAGAACGGCTTCTGCGGCGTGATCGCCTGCTGGTACTTGATCCATGCGACCGCCTTGTCGGTCATGTCGGTCATGAAGTGATAGTTCGGGTCTTCGGGCAACTCGACCTGCGTGACGCCGTCGTAGAGGTAGGGCGCCCACTGGTTGGTCTCACCGCCGAGGAAGCCGTAGAACCGGTCGAACCCCTGGTGCGTCGGCCAGCGGTCGAACGGGCCGGAGACGCTCGTCTCCCATGCCGCGGTTTCGTGCCACTTGCCGAAGGCGGCGGTGCTGTAGCCGTTCAGGCGAAGCATTTCCGCGACGGGAGCGACTGTATTCGGGACCTGGCCCGTGGCGCCGGGGAACGATGTCGCCATCTCGGTGATGAAAGCCATGTCGGTCGTGTGATGATTGCGACCGGACTTGAGTGCGGCGCGGGTCGGGGAGCAGAGCGCCGTGGTGTGGAAGTTGTTGTAACGGAGACCCTCACTCGCCAGCTGCTCGAGGGTCGGCGTCGCGATCGGCCCGCCGAAAGTGCTCGTGGCGCCGAAACCGAGGTCGTCAATCAGGACGATCACGACGTTCGGTGCGCCCGCCGGCGGCTTCACCTGGAAATGCGGCGGTGCATCGGCATTGCGCGCCGAGAATTCCGTGATCGCAGCGAGCTTGGGCGGCACGATGGGGAGGATCGTGCGGTCCAGCGCGGCGCTCGCTTGCTGGGCCAGCGCGGGCGCGCCGGCAAGTAAAGTCAGGACGGCCGCGCCGAGCACGCGGGCGGATACTGCTGCGTCTGTCATTTGCACTTCCTCAAGCCGAGTTCTTGATATCGGTGGTCGGCCCGGCGGCGGGATACGATTCCTGCAAGGCGACCCTGCGCGATTCATACGCGCAACGCGATGCTCACTTGAACCATCCAGGACAGAGGCCGGGCCAATAGTGCCACGCGGTCGTGCCCGCGTCAGGGCCCGAACTGGTGCGGTCTCATTCCAGTCCCGCGTCCGAAGTACGCGTGAACAACCCGGGTCGCGCTAACCCACCGAAGCAACGATCCGCTCGATCGAAGTCCGCGTGTCACGTAGCAATCGCGTGCCTGACCGTGTCCGGGTGTCGTCGAGCAGGGCCTGGAAAGTCGTGCCGTATTCCTGCAGGCGACGTCCGAGCGTGCGCGCATGCAGAGGGTGGCCTGCCTGCAGGCTCGGTTCCGCTCGTGTTGCTTCATCGGCAAGTGCTTGCGTCGACTGCGGTCCTGCGCGGTATCCTTGTAAGCGTCGGCACTGCCACCCCCGCCTGGATGTGGCGCGTTCCGCCGAACACCATCGGGGCCTGGCGGCCTATGTCGAGCGCATCGCGTCCTGCTGATACATGCACCCACAGGGAACTGTCATGAAGATACTTGCAGACATCTTGGTAGCCTGCGTCGGACTCGCGCTCGCCAGTGGCGCAACCGCACAGCCGGCTCCCGCGCCGGCTCCCGCTCCGGCAGCCAAGCCGCTCTCGACTTCGTTGGGCCTCGTGGTGTTTCCGGCGAAAGGCCAGACCGCCCAGGTGCAGAGCCAGGACGAAGGCGAGTGCTACGCGTGGTCGAAGGGCCAGACCGGCATCGATCCGATGGCGCCCGCACCTGCGCCGGCGACCACGGCGGCGGCACCTGCACCGACGTCCCAGCAGGCCCAGAGTGGCGGTGGCGAACGTGTGCGTGGCGCGGCACGGGGTGCTGCCGCCGGTGCGGTCATCGGTGAAGTGGCCAATGACGACGCGAGCGACGGCGCTGCGATCGGCGCCACGGTCGGCGTCTTGAAAGGCGGAGCGGAGAAGCGCAGGAAGCAGGAGCAGGCGGCGCAGCAGCAAGCGACCGCCCA
>DASUMQ010000191.1:0-9618 GCA_036277615.1 Steroidobacteraceae bacterium | reverse complement strand
TGAACGTCGGCTGCATTCCGTCCAAGGCCTTGCTGCACGCGGCCAAGGTCATCGAGGACGCGCAGGCGATGGCCGCGCACGGCATCGCATTCGGACCGCCGCAAGTGGATGCGACGCGGCTTCGCGACTGGAAGAACCAGGTCGTCGGTCGTCTCACCGGTGGCCTCACGACCCTCGCGAAGCAACGCAAGGTCACGGTGCTGCGCGGTGTCGGCACGTTCGAGAACGATCATGCCGTGCGCGTGGGTGCCGACGACGGCTCGACGACCACGGTCACTTTCGCGCATTGCATCATCGCGGCGGGGTCGGAGTCGCTGCGCCTGCCGGGCCTGCCCGACGATCCGCGCCTCATCGATTCCACGGGCGCGCTCGAACTGGACCTGCCGAAGCGCCTGCTGGTCGTGGGTGGCTGCATCATCGGTCTCGAGATGGCGACGGTCTACGCCGCGCTCGGTGCCAAGGTGAGCGTCGTCGAAATGACCGAGGGACTGATGCCGGGCTGTGACCGCGACCTCGTGCGCCCGCTCGAAAAGCGCATCGCGAAGCAGTACGAGGCGATCCTGCTGCGCACGAAAGTCGCGAAGGTCGAGGCGATGGCGGACGGCCTGCGTGCCACGTTCGAAGGCGACAAGGCGCCCGAACCGCAGCTCTACGACAAGGTGCTGATCGCGGTCGGCCGGACGCCGAACGGCAAGCGCCTCGCCTGCGAGGCAGCCGGCGTCGTCGTCGACGAGCGCGGTTTCATCGCGGTCGACCGGCAGCAGCGCACGAACGTTCCGCATGTCTTCGCGATCGGCGACATCGTCGGACCGCCGATGCTCGCGCACAAGGCCACGCACCAGGGCAAGGTGGCCGCGGAAGTGATCGCCGGCCACAAGCGCATGTTCGACGCGCGGGCCATCCCGTCAGTGGCGTACACGGACCCCGAGATCGCGTGGGCCGGGCTCACCGAGACCGAGGCGAAAGCCAGGGGCACCGGTTACGAAAAGGCCGTTTTCCCCTGGGCGGCGAGCGGGCGGTCGCTTGCGCTCGGTCGCGACGAAGGCTTCACCAAGCTGCTGTTCGACCCGGCGACGCACCGCGTGGTCGGCGGTGGCATCGTCGGCACCAATGCAGGCGACCTGATCTCCGAGGTGATGCTCGCGATCGAGATGGGGGCTGACGCGGCCGACATCGGGCTCACCATCCACCCGCACCCCACGTTGTCGGAAACCGTGGCGATGGCGGCCGAGGCGTTCGACGGTTCGCTGACCGACCTGTACCTTCCGCGCCAGGTTTCGCAGCGGAAGGTACCTGCCCGCTGACCAGCGCGCTGGAGCATGCACCCGACGCTGATCAAAACCCTGCGACTGCTCGGGCTGCTCGAGTCCGGGCGACGACTCGAGTTGCAGCTTCGCCTGCGGGACGAGCGGTCGCTGCCGCAGGCGATGATCATCGGTGCGATGAAGTGCGGCACGAGTTCGCTGCACAACTACCTGACGCAGCACCCGGGCGTGATCGCGCCGCTGCGCAAGGAAGTGCATTACTTCGACGTCCGGTTCGACCACGGAGAGCGCTGGTACCGCGCCAATTTCGGCCGCGTGGGTGAGCCCGGCCTCAACCTCGACAGCAGCCCGTACTACCTGGCTCATCCGCTGGCGCCGCAGCGCGCCCATGCGCTCGTGCCGGACGCGAAGCTGATCGTGCTGTTGCGCGACCCGGTGCGTCGGGCCTACTCGCACTACTGGCACGAGCGCGACAAGAAACGCGAGAGCTTGTCGTTCGAGGAAGCGATCGCCGCCGAGCCGGCCCGCCTCGGGGACGACGAACAGCGGCTCGCGCGCGGCGAGCTCAGGCAGAGTCGCGCGCACCAGCACTTCAGTTACCTTGCGCGCGGACGGTATGCGGAGCAACTCGAGCGGTGGTGGCGACACTACCCGCGCGAGCGGCTGCTGGTGTTGCGGTTCGAAGAGCTCGCGCGGGACCCGCTGGCCCTGCTCGACCGGACCCTGGAGTTTCTCGGCCTGCCTTCGATCGAAAATGTGCGGCTCGAGGCGCGCAACGCGCGGAAGTATCCGCCGATGAACCCGGCCACTGAGGAGCGGCTGCGCGACTATTTCGCGCCGCACGAGGCGCGCCTGCAGGCGCTGCTCGCCCAACCGGCCGGCGCGTAGAGCGGGCGCTCGCCAGGCCTTTAGGCGAGGCGTCGCAATGCTTCGAGGTATCGAGTCTCGTCGGGCGGCAGTCCCGAGCGCTGCGCCTGCCAGAGCGCCTCGCCGAGGCAGTCGATCATCGCGTGCTCCACGGCATGGACGTCGCGCAGGCGCCCGAGCAGCGCGCGGTGAACTTCGGCGATGCCGGCCGGCCGGTCGGTCGCCACCTGCTCGCGGATCGCCAGGTGCAGGCCCATGTGCAGGAACGGATTGGTCTGGCCGCCCTCAGGTGTGTAGTCGCGCTGGAGCGCGTCGTCGCCCGATTCGAGTACGCGGGCATAGTCCGGGTGCAGTTCGACCACGCCGATGATCTGGTCCTCGACCGGCTCGACCGGCAGCGACTCACGGTGTTTGCGCCAGGCCTCGGCATACATCCGGCGCAGCGCCGCTCGGTCCTGGTCGTGGAAGAACGGCATCAGCGGCCCTTGCGCTTCGTCGGCGCGGTCGCAGGCTGCCGCAACGGGAGCGTGGCCGGCAACGGCAGCGTCTTGTCGCGGTACTCGCACAGGTCGACGACCGGGCAGCGCGGACACTCCGGCACGCGCGCCTTGCAGACGTAGCGGCCGTGCAGCAACAGCCAGTGGTGCGCGTCGAGCAGGTACTCCGCCGGGACCTTCCGCAGCAGTTGTTCCTCGACCGCGCGCGGATTCGAGCCCCGCACGAGCCCGAGCCGGTTCGACACACGGAAGATGTGCGTGTCGACCGGCATGGCCGGTTCGCCGAAGGCGCTGTTCAGGACCACGTTCGCGGTCTTGCGACCCACGCCCGGCAGCGATTCGAGCGATTCCCGGTCGCGTGGCACCTCGCCGCCGTGGGCGTCGAGCAGGATCCGGCACATCGCGAGGATGTTCTTCACCTTGGTCGGATACAGGCCGATCGTGCGCACGTACCCGGCGAGGCCCTCCGCGCCGAGCGCGAGCAAGGCCTGCGGCGTGTTCGCGACCGGGAAGAGCTTGCGGGTCGCGAGGTTGACGCCCTTGTCGGTGGCCTGGGCCGAGAGAATCACGGCGACCAGCAGCTCGAACGGTGTCGAGAATTCGAGCTCGGTGACCGGCTTGGGGTTGAGCGCCTTGAAACGCTCGAACAATTCGCGGACCTGCGTGGGCTTCACGTGAGCGCTGCGGGTGCGTTCCCGGCCGGCAGGGTCGCTCGAGACGCGCGACGTGAGCGCCGCGCCTGGCGCAGCGCGAGCAGCAGCCCGAGCAGGATGAAGGCGCCCGGCGGCAGCACTGCGAGCAGGAAGCCGTGGCGGGCGTCGAACAGGCGGACGCCGAGCGCGGTGTCGGTGCCGAGCAACGTGTGCAGGTCGCCGCCGAGGCTGCCCCGGCCGACCAGCTCACGGATCGCGCCGAGCACGACGAGCACGGCCAGGAACCCCATTCCCATCGCGAAACCGTCGAGCGCTGCGTGGTGCACGGGCTGGCGCTGTGCGAACGCTTCCGCGCGCGCGAGCAGCAGGCAGTTCGTGACGATCAGCGGCAGGAAGATGCCGAGCGCGGTGTGCAGGCCCGGCACCCATGCGGCGAGCGCGAGCTCGACCGCGGTCACGAGCGACGCGATCAGCAGCACGAACACCGCGATGCGGACCTCGGTCGGCAGATGGCGCCCGACGAGCGCGGCCGCGCAGTTGCTCGCGACGAGCACGGACAGCGTGGCGATGCCGAGCCCGAGACCGCTGCCGAGCGAGGTGCTCACGGCGAGCAGCGGACACAGGCCCAGGAGCTGGACCAGCCCCGGGTTCTGGTCCTGCAAGCCGTTCCTCAGAATGCTGGCGGGGGTCATGACGTCGGGATTGTAGCGGGCGGCGCCAGCAACTCGTCGCGGTGCCGTTCGAAGTAGACGAGCGCGTTCGCCACCGCGCCGACCACCGCGCGCGGCGTGATCGTCGCACCGGTGAACTGGTCGAACTCGCCGCCCTCCTTGCGCACGCGCCAGCGCGCGGGCGACGGGTCGCGCAGGGAGCGACCGGTGAAGCGCTCGATCCAGTCGGACTTGCGCACCTCGATCGCGTCGCCGAGCCCGGGCGTCTCGCGGTGCTCGCTCACGCGGACGCCGAGCACGCGGCCGTCCGGCCCGATGCCCACGAGCAGCCGGATCGCGCCGGAGTACCCGTTCGGCGCGACGCACTCGAGCACAACGCCGATCGCCTCGCCACCCCGGCGCGCGCGGTAGGCCTTGAGCGTGGCGGGTGTCCCGAGCAATTCCGCGTCCCGCACGTCGACCACGTCGGCGAGCAGGTCGTTCTCGAAGCGCTGGCCTTGCAGCACTTCGGCGAACCGCGCCAGTTGACGTGCGCGCGCGGCGGCGGCGATTTCGTCGCGCGTGGCTTCGTGCACGACCGACACGAGCCCGAACGCTGCCACGGCTACGGCCAGCAACAGCAGCGCGGCACGCCACGGACGGCCGGTGCGTACCGCATCAGCGGGTGCGGCCATGGATCCTCGGCACCGTGTAGCGGTCGAGCAGTGGCACGGCGAGGTTCATCAGCAGCACCGCGAACGCAAACCCGTCGGGGTAGCCGCCCCAGCTGCGCACGATCCAGGTGACGAAGCCGACGCCGGCGCCGTACCAGAGACGCCCGCGGTCGCTCGTCGCGGCGGACACCGGATCGGTAGCGATGAAGAACGCGCCGAGCATGGTGGCGCCCGAGCACGCCTGCACCATCGGGCCCAAGTGCGCGCCCGGGTCGAGCGCGTGCGCGACGAACGCCGGCACGAGCAGGCCCGCGAGCACGGCAACCGGAATGTGCCAGCGCACGATGCCGCGTGCGAGCAGGTACAGGCCGCCGGCCAGCGCGGCGAGGTTGATCCATTCGAAACCGCGTGCGCCGACCGCACCGACGATCTGGTCGCGTGCGAGCAGCTCGCCCATCGTGTAGCGCATCTCGAGGCCGGTCCGGATCGAATCGAGGGCCGTGGCGCCGGTGTAGCCGTCCCAGCCGGCGCCGGGCTCGCCGCCGTAGAACGCATTCAACGTCAGGCGGGCGAGCTCGCCCCAGCCGTGCGCGCCGCCTGCGTCCAGCGGCACGGGCCAGCGCGTCATCTCGACCGGAAACGACACCAGCAGGACGGCGTAGCCGACCATCGCCGGGTTGAAGGGGTTCTGCCCGAGGCCGCCGAAGGCGTGCTTGCCGAGCAGCACGGCCACCGCGGTGCCGAGCACCGTGAGCCACCACGGCAGCAGCGGCGTGACGCTGAACGCGAGCAGGAACGCCGTGACGAGCACGCTGCCGTCGCGCAGTGCGGGACGCACGTCACGGTCGCGCCAGCGCAGCGCCGCGGCTTCGCAGACCAGGGCGGTGACGCTCGCGACGGCGATCTGGAGTAGCAGTCCCGGGCCGAACAGCGCCACGTGCGCGACGCCTGCGGGAACCAGCGCGAGCAGCACCTGGAACATTACGCGCGGCACGGTGTAGCCGGCGATCACGTGCGGCGCAGCCGACGTGACGAACTTCACGTCGCCCCCTGGTCACCGGAGCCGCGTGCCAGGGCGCGCGCGGCATCGAAGGCCTGTTGCTCGGCGAGTGCGGCCTCTTGGAGGCGATGTTCGTGGCGTTCGAACCGTTCGCGCGCGACGGCGGCGCGGGCGGTGGCCGCCTCGCGGTCGCGCAGCCTCGCGCGCGCCTCGCGGAACCGCAGCGCGAGCGGTATCTGGCTCGGACAGACGTAGTCGCAGCAGCCGCAGTCGATGCACTCCCACACGCCGAGCGTCACGGCGGCCTCGTCCTGGCCAGCGAGCACGGCACGGTGGAGCTGTTGCGGCAACAGTCCGGGCGGGCAGACGGTCGCGCAGTCGCCGCAGCGGATGCACGGCAGTTCGTACGCGTCGAGTCGCGGCGCCAGGTCTTCGCGCGTGGCCACGAGCACGCAGTTGATCGCCTTGGTGAGACCGACCTCGTCGGAGGTCAGCGCGCGCCCCGTCATGCTGCCCCCCGCGATCAATCGCAGCGGGTCACCCCGGTAACCACCGGCGGCCGCGACGAGCGCGGCGATCGGGGTGCCCAGCCGCGCCCGCACGTTCACGGGTCGCGCGACCCCGCTGCCGGTGACCGTGACGACGCGCGAGAGGCACGGCTCACCGGTGCGGGCCCACCGCGCGACCGCCGCCGCCGTCGCGACGTTCTGGCAGGTAAGGCCCACCTCCGCGGGCAGGCCACGCGCAGGCACTTCGACGCCCATCACCGCCGAGATCAGTTGCCGTTCGGCGCCGCGCGGGTAGACGGCCGGCACGACGTCCACCGCGACGCCGCCTGCGTCGGTCGTGGCGAGCGCTTGCCGCAGCGCTTCGATCGCTTCGGGCTTGTCGTCCTCGACGGCAATGACGCACTCGACGGCATCGAGCGCGCGCATCAGCACGCGCGCGCCGAACACGATCTCGCCGGCCTCCGCACGCATCACCGCGTCGTCGCAGCAGATCCAAGGCTCGCATTCGGCGCCGTTCAGCAGCAGGCGCCGCGCCCCACGCTCGCGCGCGGCGGCGAGCTTGGTGGCCGTCGGGAATGCCGCGCCGCCCAGGCCTGCGATCCCGGCCTCGCGCAACCGCTCCACCAGTTCCGGCGGCTCGAGCGTGAGGGCCTCTTGACGCCGGAGCCCGGGTTCGAGCGCGTCGCGACCGTCGTTCGCGAGCTCGATGCAGACGCACTCACCGAACTCGCTCGCCGACTCGCGCGTCTCGATCGCCTTGACCCGGCCGGACACGGACGCGTGCAGCGTGGCGCCGAACGGGTCGATTGCGCGGGCGACGATTGCGCCGAGCGCGACGTCCTGCCCCACCGCGACGACCGGCTCGAGCACGCTGCCCGAGCCTTGATCGAGCGCAAGCACGACACTGGCGGGGGCCGGCAGTGGCACGATCGGCGCCTCGAGGGCGTGGCGCTTGTGCGCATCGAGCACGAGCCCGGCCGGAAACGCGTGGCGCGCGGACGCCATCACGCCGCCCGGTGCCAGCGGTGTCGGATGGCCTGCGCGGGTCGCAGCTCGATGCAGTCGACGGGGCAGGGCGCGAGGCAGAGCTCGCAGCCGGTGCAGCGCTCCGCAAGGATCGTGTGCATGTGTCGCGGCGCACCGACGATCGCGTCGACGGGGCACACCGGCAGGCACCGCGCACAGCCGATGCAGCGTTCCTCGTCGATCCACGCGACGAGCGCGCCCTGGTCGGGACGGTCGTAGGCCGGATCGAGGGCGCGGGGCTCGCGGTCGAGCAGTTCCGCGAGCGCCCGTACCGTGTGGTCGCCTCCGGGCGGGCAACGATCGATCTCTGCTTCGCCGCGCGCGATGGCCTCCGCGTAGGGCCGACACCCGGGATATCCGCACTGCGCGCACTGCGTCTGCGGCAGCATGGCGTCGATCCGCTCGACCAGCTGGTCGGTCGCGGGCGGCAGGCGGGATGCGGCCCACCCCAGCGCGCCACCGACGATCAGCGCCAGGGCGGCCGCGACGACGCACGCGATCAGGATTGCGTCGAGGTTCATCGCGCGCCGAGTCCCGTGAAGCCCATGAACGCGAGCGCCATGAGCCCCGCCGTGACCAGCGCGATCGGCGCGCCGCGAAAGGCCGCGGGCACGTCGCACGTCTCGATCCGCTCGCGCAGGGCGGCGAACAGCAGCAATGCGAGGCCGAACCCGGCCCCCGCGCCGGCGCCGTACACGAGCGACTCGAGCAGCCCGTGCTGGCCCTTGACGTTGAGCAATGCGACGCCGAGCACGGCGCAGTTCGTGGTGATCAGCGGCAGGAAGATACCGAGGGCCTGGTGCAGCAGCGGACTCGTCGCGCGGACCATGAGCTCGGTGAACTGCACGACGCCCGCGATCAGCAGGATGAACACGAGCGTGCGCAGGTACTCGAGCCCGAGCGGCTGCAACACCCAGTGCCACAGCGTGAAACTGAGGCCCGAGGCGACGGTCAGCACGAACAGCGTCGCGAGCGCCATGCCCGCGGCCGCCTCGAAGCGGCGGCTCACGCCCACGAACGGGCAGAGCCCGAGGAACTGGGTCAGGACGAAGTTGTTGACGAGGCTCGCCCCGAGCGCGAGCAGGAGCAGCTCGGTCATGGGCCCCCCGGCGGGCGCGTCACTTCACCTTCATGCCCGGCCTCGCGCCGGCGTCGGGCGCCAGCACGAAGATGTCCTTGCCACCCGGGCCCGCCGCAAGAACCATGCCCTCGGACGTCCCGAACCGCATCTTGCGCGGCGCGAGGTTCGCGACCACGACGGTCAGCCGGCCGACCAGCTGGTCAGGTTCGTATGCGGAGCGGATGCCCGCGAAGATGGTGCGTCGGCCGAGGTCGCCCAGGTCGACGCCGAGCCGCAGCAGCTTGTCGGCACCGTCGACGCGCTCGGCCGATTCGATCCGCGCGATGCGCAGGTCGACCTTGCCGAACTCGTCGATCGAGATCGTCGCCGGCTCGCCGTCGAGTGCCGGCGCCTCCGTCGGACTCGCCGGTTGCGGCTCGGCGGCCGGCTTCGTGGCCCGGGCGGTCGATGCGGCGGTCGTGGGCGCACCCGTGGGTTTCAGGCTTTCTGCCGATGCGTCGAGCAAGGCCCTGACGGCGGCGGGTTCGACGCGCGTCGCGAGCGGCTCGTACGCCTGGATGTTCGTGCCGAGCAGCGGCTTGGCCGCGTCGGCCCACGACTGGTCGGGAAGGCCGAGAAACTTCTCCGCGCCGGCAGCGAGGCGCGGCATGACCGGCTTCAGGTACAACGCCAGCACGCGGAACAGGTTGAGTCCTTGCGTGCAGACGCCCTGCACGTCCGCGGTGCGCGTAGGGTCTTTCGCCATCAGCCACGGCTTCTGCTGGTCGATGTAGAGGTTCGCGCGGTCCGTGAGCGCCATGATCTCGCGCACCGCGCCGGCGAGGTCGCGGCCCTCGTAGAGCGCCGCGATGCGCTCGCCGGCCGTGACGAATTCGGCCTGCAACGACGGGTCTGCCAGTCGATCGGCGAGCCGGCCTTGCGACCCGCGCACGATGAACCCCGCGCAGCGGCTCGCGATGTTGACGAGCTTGCCGACGATGTCCGAATTGACCTTGGCGACGAAGTCGTCGAGGCGGAGGTCGAGGTCGTCGATGCCGTCCGCGAGCCGCGAGGCGAAGTAGTAGCGCAGGTACTCAGCCGGCAGGTGCTCGAGCCAGGCCTTCGCGCCGATGAGCGTGCCACGCGACTTCGACATCTTCTGGCCGTTGACGGTCAGGAAGCCGTGCGCGTACACCGCGGTCGGCGCGCGGTAGCCGGCGCCCGCGAGCACGGCGGGCCAGAACAGCGTGTGGAAATACACGATGTCCTTGCCGATGAAGTGATAGACCTCGGCGTCGCTGTCGGGCTTCCAGTAGCGGTCGAAGACGCGGCCCGTGCGGCGGCAGTACTGCAGCAGGCTCGAGAGATAGCCAATGGGCGCGTCGAGCCAGACGTAGAAGAACTTGTGCTTTTCGCC
>DASUMQ010000190.1:0-2909 GCA_036277615.1 Steroidobacteraceae bacterium | reverse complement strand
GCTGCGTCCTGCGCGGCTGGCGCGCGCTGGTCGTCACGACCTCCGCGTGCCTCGCGCTCGCGGCCTGTGGCGGCGACGAACGGGCGGCGCCGGGTGCCGCCGCGAACGCGCCGACGAAGGCCGCGGCGGGCGTCTCCGATCCGACGACGCTGCGACGCGGCAACGGGCCGGAACCCGACTCGCTCGACCCGCAACTGGCACGCACGGACGCCGCGTTCAACATCCTGCGCGACCTGTTCGAGGGGCTGACGGCCATCGCCGCCGACGGCTCCGCGGTCCCGGGCGCCGCCGAATCCTGGACCGTCACGCCGGACGGCCTCGAGTACCGATTCACGCTGCGCGAAAACCTGCGCTGGTCGAACGGCGACCCGCTCGTCGCCGCGGACTACGTTGCCGGCATGCGTCGCCTAGTCGATCCGAAGACGGCCTCGCCGTACGCACAGTTCATCGACCCCGTGCTGCACGCTCCGGCGATCACGCGCGGTGAACAGGACCCTGCGGAGCTCGGGGTCAGCGCGCCCGACGACCGCACCGTCGTCGTGCGACTCGCCTCGCCCGCGCCCTACCTGCTCGGCCTGCTGGCTCAGCCGCCGACCTACCCGTTGCACGGCGCCTCGTTCGCGGCGAACGGCGCAGAACACGCGCGCCCAGGAAAGCTGCTCTCGAACGGCGCGTTCGTGCTCGACGACTGGGTGATCGGCTCCCACGTCGTCGCGCGCCGCAACGCGCGGTACTGGAATGACGCCGCGACCAGGCTCGAGCGCGTGCATTACGTGCACATCGGCGATGCCGGCACGGAATTGCGGCAGTACCGGGCAGGCCAGCTCGATTTCACCTACGTCGTCCCGCAGCAACAGTTCCAGTGGATCCGCCAGCACCTGGCCAGCGAGCTGCACCTGGCGCCACAGCTGAGCGTCTATTACTACGGCTTCAACCTGACCCGGCCGCCGTTCAAGGATCGTCCGGGCCTGCGCCGCGCGCTGTCACTGGCGATCGACCGCGACCGGCTCGTGACGGCGGTGACGGGCGTCGGCGAGGCCCCGGCGTACGGCTGGGTGCCGCGAGGCGTCTGGAACTACACGCCGCAGCAATTCGACTACGCCGGCAGGCCCTACGACGAGCGCGTCGCCGAAGCCCGCCGGCTGTATGCCGAGGCCGGCTACACGGCCGCGAAGCCGCTCGAGGTCGAGCTGCGGTACAGCTCGGGCGACACGCACAACCGGATCGCCGTGGCGATCGCCGCGATGTGGCGGGAAGCGCTCGGCGTCGAGACGCGGCTCTACGCCGAGGAATTCCGCGCCCTGCTGCAGAGCATCCAGCGGCAGGACACGCAGGTCTTCCGCTCGAGCTGGGTGGCCGATTTCAACGACGCCTACACGTTCGCGCAGCTGCTCAAGACCGGGTTCGGCATCAACCTCACCGGCTATTCGAACCGGCGCTATGACGCACTGCTTGCCGACGCCGTACAGCAGGCCGACCCGGCGCGCCGTCGTGCGCTGCTCGAGGAAGCCGAGCGCGTCATGCTGGCAGATCACCCGGTGCTGCCGCTGTATTTCTACGTCAACAAGCACCTCGTGAAGCCCTGGGTCCGGGGCTGGTCCGACAACGTCATGAACGTGGTCTACAGCAAGGACCTCGCGCTCGCGCCGGCCACCTGAGGAGTTCGTCACAATTCTCGAGTTGCGGCCGGCTCCGAAGTTGAGCGCCGGTGAGCGTGCGGGCCACCATCCCGTCATTCGTCCACCGCACGCTCCTCGCACCATGGCATGGTTCGTCGTCTTCGCCCTCACCGCCTTCGGTCTCTGGTTCTGGCGCGACTACCGCGTCCAGCAGCGTGAGCTCGAGAGCGCCTCTGCGCCGCACCGCATGGGCGAGCGTTACATCGGCCAGGTCATCACCGTCCCGCGGGGCATCGAGAACGGTGCCGGTCGCATCACGCTCGGCCGGCAGGACTGGTCCGTGCGCGGGCCGGACATGCCCGCCGGAGGCAGGGCCCGCATCACCGGCGTCGACGGTCGCGTGCTGATCGTGGATCGGATGCCCGCGCGTTGATCTGTTCGTACGGCTTGATAAAGCCAATGATCGCCCTCCGAACTGGGCGATCATCAATCCAGTCTTAAGGCCCGCGCGCGATCTCGTACTGCGCGCTGACGTTCGCCACGAACTTCATTTCGCCCGGGGCATAGGTTTCCGCGGCCGCATCTTCCATGGGCGCCGCCATCGCGGCGCGCTCCATGTACTTGGGCTGGAACGGCATCGCCATCGATGCGCTCAGGCTGTAGACGTTGCCGAGCCGCGTGTTGGCGGCCTTGACGAGCGCCTCCGCGTCGAGGCGGGCATCCTCGACGGCCCTGGCGAGCGCCTCGCGTTCGAGTTGCTTGCGCCTGGTCGAATCCAGCCGCGCGCCGCTCACCTGGTTCGCGCCGGCCGTGACCGCGCGCTCGAGCAACGTGCCGAGGCGTTCGAGGTCGCGCAATTCGATCTCGACCTGCCGGCTCACGACGTATCCGAGCAGCACGCGCTGGGAGTCCTTCTCGTTCCAGCGGTACTCCGGCTGGACCTGCAGTTGGCTCGAGTCGACGTACTTGGGATCGATCTTGAGTTCGCGCGTCAGCGCGAGCACGCGCTCGACCGCCGCGGTCACCTGGGCGCGAGCCTCGGCGAGGGATGGTTTGCGTGCCTCGACGCCCAGCGTCACGTACGCCATGTCGGGCATCGCCTTGACCTCGCCCTCGCCGGTCACGCTGACGAGCGGTGGCAGCACCGTTTCGTGCGCCGACGCGACGCCGCCGTGACCGAAGCCGAGCGCGAGCGCCACGCATGCCGTGCGCAAGATCGTCCGTCCTGTCGTGCTCATTATTCCGGTTCCCTCGATGGCGACGCCGCACAGTCTAATCCAGCGTCGCAGC
>DASUMQ010000189.1:0-11774 GCA_036277615.1 Steroidobacteraceae bacterium | reverse complement strand
AGCGGGCCTTGCACCGCATCCTGGAAGTCGAGGATGCCGGGGTTGTCCGCGGGGCACACCATCAGGTTGCGCGAGTGGTAGTCGCGATGCACGAACACCTGGGGCTGCTCGAGCGCATTCGCCACCAGCGCCGTCATGGCGTCGTCCAGCACTCGCGACTCGTGCGCCGACAGTTCGAGCTGCAGGTGCCGCTGCAGCAGCCAGTCCGGGAGCAGGCTCATCTCGAAGCGCAGCAGCTTCTCGTCGTAGGGTGGCAGCGTGCGCGCCGCCTCCGCCCCGTTGGCCTGGATCCGCACCAGTGCCGAGATCGCATCGGCGTACAGCGGGTCGGCCCGGCCGGGCAACGCGAGCTCCGCCAGGTACATCGTCGTGCCGAGGTCCGTGAGCAGCAGGAATCCCTCGTCGGCCGAGCGCTCGATCACGCGCGGCGCGTTGACGCCACATTGCTGCAACAGCGCCGCGACACGCACGTACGGGCCCACGTCTTCCTTGCCCGGCGGCGCGTCCATGGCGTCGTGCAATACCCGCGACTCGCGCGCGGACAACTCGAGGTGCAGATGGCGCTGCAGCAGCCAGTCGGGAAACAGGCTCATCTCGAAGCGCAGCAGCTTCTCGTCGTACGGCGGCAGCGTTCGCGCCGCCTCCGCCCCGCGCGCCTGGATCCGCACGAGCGCGGTGATCGCGTCGGCGTACAGCGCATCGGCGCGGCCGGCGTTCGCGAGCTCTGGCAGGTACATCGTCGTGCCGAGGTCCGTCAGCAGCAGGAACCCGTCCTGTTCGGAGCGACCCAGCACGCGCGGCGCGTTCACGCCGATCTGCTGCAGCATCGCGGCCACGCGCAGGTACGGACCGACGTCTTCCTTGCCCGGCGGCGCGTCCATGACGATCACCGGTTCGTGACCGGCGCGCGTCACGCGAAAATAGCGACGAAAGCTCGCGTCGGCCGACGCCGGCGCGATGCCGTAGTCCCGGAAACCGAGGTCCCGCTCGAGCCATTCTCGCAGCGACTGCAGTCGCGGGTCGTGCGTGGCGCGTTCCGTCAGCGTGCTGGCGTCGTTCAACCGTCGGTGTCCTTGGGCGTGGGATGCAGCCAACAAATCGGGCTGCGACTCGGCGCGCGCAATTATAATCGCGCGGATGTCCGTTCCGCCGTCCCGACGCAGCCGCACTGGTTCATTGGAGCTGAGAACCACGTCGTGGCGATTGCTGCAGCGAGCCGCGCTCTGTGCACTGGTCGGCGCGCCCTGCCTGGCGGCGCATGCGAAGGACGAGCCGACGCCGGAGGATGTCGACGACGACGCGGCCTGCCGCATTGCCGCGCCGGACCCGCGCATCGACGAGCTGCTGCAGGCCGATCCGGCCGATCCGCGCATCGAAATCACGAGCGACACGGGCGAACTCGGCCGCGCGGGCGACGCGACGCTGTCGGGCAATGTCACGATCCGCACCGGCCAGCGACTGCTGAAGGCGGACCAGGCCGAGGTGGACTCGGAACGACGCAGCGTCAGGCTGCGCGGCCGCATGGAGTATCTCGACCCGCAACTGCACGTGGTCGGCGAAAGCGGTTCGTTCGTCGAGGGCGGCGGCGGACAGTTCAAGGGTGCGCAGTTCGAGCTGGTCGAGCGCTCGGTGCGCGGCGCCGCGGAGGGCGCGCGCGTGAGCGGCGACGGCAAGATGCAACTCGAGGGCGTTCGCTACACCGCCTGTCCTCCCGGGGTGGACGACTGGGAACTGCAGGCGGGCGAGATCGTCATCGACCAGAAGAACCAGATCGGCACCGGCCGCGACGTCAAGCTCGAGTTCCTCGGGGTGCCGGTCTTCTACACGCCGTGGATCACGTTCCCGGTCGGCGACCAGCGCAAGTCCGGCCTGCTGTTCCCCACGTTCGGCAGCAGCAGCAAGAACGGCACGCTGGTCGCGGTGCCCTACTACTGGAACCTCGCGACGAACTACGACGCAACGCTGACCGGCCGCTGGTATTCCGCCCGCGGCGTCCGCGTCGACCCGGAGCTGCGCTACCTCGACGACCACAGTCGCAGCCAGCTCAACGTCGAGTACATGTTCCACGACGAGGATCGCGGCGAGGCACGCAGCCTCGTGGACTGGCGGCACGTCACGCGCTTCGCGCCGCGGACGCGCCTGCTGATCGACGCCGCCAACGTGAGCGACACGGACTACTTCGAGGACTTCGGCGTCGGCTTCGAGGGCACGAGCGTCACCTACCTCGACCGCTACGTCGACCTGCGCCACGACACCGGTCCGTGGTCGTTCACCGCCCGTGCGCAGGGTCACCAGGTGATCGACCGCGAACTCGCCGACGAGGACGCGCCCTACCAGATCGTGCCGCAGCTCACCGCGAGCGGGCGCTGGCAGAA
The DNA here is from genome assembly GCA_036277615.1 of Steroidobacteraceae bacterium. GTDB lineage: Bacteria > Pseudomonadota > Gammaproteobacteria > Steroidobacterales > Steroidobacteraceae > RPQJ01. The sequence continues at coordinate 9,399 of DASUMQ010000189.1, read as the reverse complement.
CCTGCCCGGCGGCCTCGCGGCCACGCTGTTCGCCGAGGCCGCGAATTTCACGCGCGACCCGGGGCCGGAAGGCGTGCGCGTCGACGCGGAGCCGTCGCTCGAGTGGCGCGTCGATCGCGGCGGCGCCTTCTTTGCGGCCAACGCCGGCTATCGCTACACGCAGTATTCGCTGCGGGACGTCGCACCGGGCATCGACGATTCGCCGAGCCGGTCGCTGCCCTCGGCGAGTCTCGACGGAGGCTTCGTGCTCGAGCGCGAGGCAGGTACGCGCGGCAACCGGCTGCAGACGCTCGAACCGCGCCTGCTCTACCTGTATGTGCCGTACCGCGACCAGGACGAGCTGCCCGTCTTCGACACGGGCATCCCGGACCTCAACCTCGTGCAGCTGTTCCGCGACAATCGCTACGTAGGTCCCGACCGGGTCGGCGACGCGAACCAGGTCAGCGCCGGCGTCACGACGCGCCTGCTCGATTCGACGCGGGGTACGCAATACCTCAGTGCGACGCTCGGCCAGGCGTATTACTTCGAGGATCCGCGCGTGCGGCTGCCGGACGAGCCCGTGCGGGACCGCTCGTCCTCGGACGTCGTCGCGGAGCTCGAGCTCGCGGCGTTCAAGAACTGGAACGCGCGGTTTGCCTACCAGTGGAACCCCGACCAATCCGAGGGCGTACGCTCCGAGACCTTCATCCAGTACGCACCGGCGCCCGGCCGCGTGCTCAACGCCGGCTACAGGTTTCGTCGCGACCTGCTCGAGCAGGTCGACGTTTCCGGCGCATGGCCGATCAATGCCCAATGGCGCGGGTTCGCGCGTTACGTCTATTCGCTGCAGGAGGAGAAGACGCTCGACCAGTTCGTCGGCTTCGAGTACTCCTCGTGCTGCTGGGCCGTGCGGCTGATCACGCGCCGGTTCGTGTCGAGCCGCACCGGCGACGCCGAAACGTCCTTCGGGATCCAGCTGGAACTCAAGGGTCTGTCCAGTGTCGGAGTCGACAACGAAGCTTTCCTGCGCGATGCGATTCGGGGATACTCCGCGCTTCCGTCCGCACCTCAGACCTAGGGCCTTCCAACACTCAGTGTCATGGGCTGCGTGCCTTTCCAATCGCCTGCAGCAAGGCGCAAAGCGCAGCCAATATGTCGATATTGGCAAGCTTTGTAACGCAGCGGCAGGCGATTGGAGAGACACCCGATGACGAATGCATATCCTTTGATGGGACGATCCATGGCAGTCCAGCGCGTTGTTGCTCCTCCACTTGTGTACCTCAAGTACACGGCGGTCGTCGCGCCTGGCGCTGGCACTGCCATGGATCGTCGCAGCACCTGCCACTGAGTGTTGGCAGGCCCTAAATGCCCTTGATATTCAAGCAGTTTTTCGGCGCGCTCGCGTTGCTGGCGGCCGCCGCCGGGAGCGCGCACGCCCAGTCCAAGGAATTGAGCTCGACCGGTGTCCTGCTCGACCGCGTCGCAGCCGTCGTCAACGACGGCATCGTCCTGCGCAGCGACGTCGAGACGCAGATGCAGACGATCGGCGACCGCATCCAGCAGCAGGGACAGCAGCTGCCGCCGCGCAACGTGCTGCGCCAGCAGGTCCTCGAGCGTCTCGTGCTGCAGGAACTGCAGATGCAGCGCGCCGAGCGCCTCGGCATCAAGATCGCCGACGAGGCCGTGAACCAGGCGCTGACCGAAGTCGCCCAGCGCAACAACATCAAGTTCAGCGAGCTGCCCGCGGCGCTCGAGGCACAAGGCCTCGACTATCGCGATTACCGCGACGAAGTCCGGCGCGAAATGGTCATGCAGACGCTGCGCCAGCGCGACGTGCTCGCGCGTGTGTACGTCTCGCCGCGCGAGGTCGAGCAGTGCATCGCGAAGCGCAAGGCTTCGCCGAACGTGGACAACGAGTTCAACCTCGCGCACATCCTGGTCGCGGTCCCGAGCACGGCCGACGAGCAGCAGATCGCGGAGCGCACCTCGCGTGCGCAGGCCGTCTACGCGCGCGCGAAGCAGAACGAAGACTTCGGCCAGCTCGCGATCACTTACTCCGATTCCGGCACGGCGCTCGAGGGTGGCGCCCTCGGCTGGCGCAAGGCGAGCCAGCTGCCGTCGTTCGTCGCCGAGATCATCCCGACCCTGCAGCCGGGCGGGGTCACGGAGCCGATCCGCACGCCGAGCGGCCTGCACATCTTCAAGGTGCTCGAGGTCCGTGGCGGCCAGGCGCCGGCGATGGTCTCGCAGGTGCACGCGCGGCACATCCTGATGAAGCCGAACGAGGTCGAGGACGACCAGACCGTGCGCCAGAAGCTCACACAGATCCGCGAGCGCGTGCTCAAGGGCGAGAGTTTCGAGGCGATCGCGTCCGTCACCTCGGAAGACCCGGGCTCGGCCGCCGAGGGCGGCGACCTCGGCTGGGCCGGCCGCGGCAGCTTCGTGCCCGAGTTCGAGCGGCAGCTCGATGCGCTCCAGGAAAACCAGATCAGCGAGCCATTCAAGACCGAGTACGGCTGGCACATCATCCAGCTGCTGGGCCGTCGCACCTACGACGCGAGCGGCGACGTCACGCGCAACCGCTGTGTCGTGCAGCTGCGCGAGGCGCGCGCGGACGAGGAGACGGAGATCTGGCTGCGGCGGCTGCGCGACGAAGCGTTCGTCGAATACCGGATGTGAACACGCGGCGCAGGACTGGCCGTCCCGTCGAGGCGCCGCTCCGGACGATCGCGATCACCATGGGCGAGCCGGCCGGCATCGGCCCGGACATCTGTTCGACGCTGCTCGAAAATCCACCTGTCGCTTGTCGCGTGGTGCTGATCGGTGACGGCTCGCTCGTCGGCCGGTCCCGGCTCAAGCGCGCGCCGAAGCCCCGCCTCCCGCTGTTCGACGCGACCGCCGAGCCGCGACCCGGCATCGAGTTGCTGCACGTGCCGCTGGCGGCGCCTGCGGTACCGGGCCGGCTCGATCCCGCGAACGCACGCTACGTGCTCGATACGCTCGACGCCGCGATCGGCGGCTGCGCCGCCGGCGCATTCCACGCCATCGTGACGGCGCCGGTCCAGAAATCCGTGATCAACGAGGCCGGCATCCCGTTCACCGGTCACACCGAATACCTGGCCCGCCAGACCGGCGTCCGGTTGCCCGTGATGATGCTGGTCGGCGGCGGCATGCGGGTCGCGCTGGTCACCACCCACCTGCCGCTCCGCAAGGTGGGCGCCGCGATCACCGCCGCGCGTCTCGAGTCGGTGCTGCGCATCACCGAGTCCGACCTGCGCTCGATGTTCGGGGTGCGCAAGCCGCGCCTGCTCGTGCTGGGGCTGAACCCGCACGCGGGCGAGAACGGCCACCTCGGCCGCGAGGAGATCGAGACGATCGAGCCCGTGCTCGCCGCCATGCGCGCCGAAGGACACGACCTGGCCGGTCCCGTGCCGGCCGACACGGCCTTCCTGCCGGCGAAACTCGCCGGCTTCGACGCGGTCGTCGCGATGTACCACGACCAGGGCCTGCCGGTGCTCAAGTACGCGAGCTTCGGCCACGCGGTCAACGTCACGCTGGGCCTGCCGATCGTGCGCACCTCGGTCGACCACGGCACCGCGCTCGACCTCGCCGGTACGCGCAAGGCCGATACCGGGAGCCTGCGCGCCGCATTCGACCTCGCCCTCGACCTGAGCCGGCTCGTCCGCACGCAGACGTCGCACTGGTGAATCGAAGCTACCCCAAGAAGCGCTACGGGCAGCATTTCCTGCACGACCCGGGCACGATCGAGCGGATCGTGCGGGCGATCAACCCGCAGCCCGGTGACCGCATCGTCGAAATCGGGCCCGGTCGCGGCGCAATCACTGCGCCGGTGCTAGAGCGCGCAGGCGCGATCGACGTCGTCGAGATCGACGCCGGCGTGCTGCCGCTGCTGCAGGACCGCTGCTCCGGACTCGGCGAGTTGCGTGTGCACCTGGCCGACGCCCTCGAGTTCGACTTTCGTGCGCTGCGGGGCGACGGCCCGCCGCTGCGGCTGGTCGGCAACCTGCCCTACAACGTCTCCACGCCGCTGCTGTTCCACTTCATCGCCCAGATCGATGCGTTCGCCGACATGCACTTCATGCTGCAGCGGGAGGTCGTGCTGCGGATGGCGGCGCGGCCCGACACCGGCGACTACGGCCGGCTCACGGTCACGCTGGCCCCGCACGTGGCGGTCGAACCGCTGTTCGACATCGGCACGGGCGCGTTCAAGCCGCCGCCGCAGGTGGTCTCGACGTTCTTCGCGCTGCACCCGCACCGGCGCCCGCCGTTCGACGTGGGCGAGCCGGCGGCATACGCCCGCGTCGTGCTGGCCGCGTTCTCCAAGCGTCGCAAGACGTTGCGCAACGCGCTCGGCGGCCTGCTCACGCCGGAGCAGATCGTGGCGGCCGGCATCGACCCGGGCGCACGCGGCGAGACGCTGTCGCCGGCGCAATTCGGCGCACTCGCTCGCCAGTGCGCGCAGGCCGGCGCGCCGAGCGGCCAGGCGCCGTGACGCGACATCCCGGATTGTCGGCCTCCGGGTCCCGCCTATAATCGTTCGCAGGACCGGTGTTCCGTCCCCCGGGGCAGACGCCGGAGCAATCGCGGCCGACGGGAGTGGACCATGCGCGAATACAAGAAGATCCTGGCGTGCGTCGACCTGACGGACGGCAGCGAGCAGATCGCCGAGCGTGCGCGCGACATGGCCACGCGCTGTGGCGCTGCAGTGACGCTGCTGCACGTCGTCGAGTACGTGCCGGTGGAGCCGATGGGCGAGGCGCTGCTGCCCGCGGTGCAGATCGAGGGCGAACTGGTCGAGCGTGCGACGAAGCGCATCGCGGAACTGGCGACGCGCGCCGGGCTCGACGCCGCCCAGCGCGTCGTGCGCGCCGGCAACATCAAGAGCGAGGTCGTGCGGATCGCGCAGGAGACCGGTGCGGACCTGATCGTGCTCGGCAGCCGCGAACGACACGGCGTGTCCATCCTGTTCAACCAGACCGAGGACACCGTGCTGCACGCGGCGCCGTGCGACGTGCTCGCCGTGCGCTGGGCGCGCAAGTGACCGCGACGGCGTCCAACCGCATCCGCGTCGACGTCACGACGAACTACGTCGAGGACCAGTCGAATCCGGCGGACGGACGCTACGTGTTCTCGTACACCATCACGATCCGCAACGAGGGCACGAAACCCGCCCGGCTGATGGCACGGCACTGGCTGATCACCGACGCCAACGGCAAGGTGCAGGAGGTCGTCGGCGAAGGCGTGGTCGGCGAGCAGCCTCACCTGCAACCCGGCCAGGGCTTCCGCTATTCGAGCGGCGCGATCCTCGAGACTCCCGTCGGCTCGATGCAGGGCCGCTACCGGATGCTCGCCGACGACGGCGAGCAGTTCGACGCACCGATCGCGCCGTTCCGGCTCGCGATGCCGGGCGTACTGCACTGACCCGGACGCGATGGCGGTCTACGCGATCGGCGACGTCCAGGGCTGCGCCGACCAACTCGAGGCACTGCTCGCGCAGATCAATTTCGACGCCGCGAACGACCGTCTCTGGTTCGTGGGCGACCTCGTCAACCGCGGTCCGCGCTCGCTCGACACGCTGCGCTACGTCCGGTCCCTCGGCGACGCGGCCGTGGTCGTGCTCGGCAACCACGACCTGCACCTGCTCGCGATCGCGCGCGGCAACGCAGCGTGGAAAAGCACCGACGGCGGTCTCGAACAGGTGACGTCTGCGCCGGACCGCGACACGCTGCTCGACTGGTTGCAGGCGCGACCGCTCATGCACCACGACCCGAAGCTCGGCACGAGTCTCCTGCACGCCGGGTTGCCGCCCCAGTGGTCGGTCGCCACCGCCCGCAGCTGTGCGCGCGAGGTCGAGCAACGGCTGCAGGGCGATCGCGTCGGCGAACTGTTGGCGCACATGTACGGCAACGAGCCGTCGCTCTGGCGCAATGAACTGGAGGGCTGGGACCGGCTGCGCTTCACGATCAACGCCTTCACCCGCCTGCGCGTGTGCAGTGTCGACGACGGACGCATGCTGCTGGGCTACAAGGGTCCGCCCGAGACGGCCCCGCAGAGCTTTCGACCGTGGTTCCGCGTCCCGTGGCGCAAGTCCGCCGGCGAGCGACTGGTCTTCGGCCACTGGTCCGCGCTCGGCTACGTCGCCGAGGACGGCGTGCTCGGACTCGACACCGGCTGCGTCTGGGGTGGCGCGCTCACGGCACAGCAGATCGACGCGGCGGCCTCACAACCCGTGCAAGTGCCCAACCACTCCGGCGGCATGGCGCTCGAGGACTAGGGCCTTAGGGCGTTCAGGAGTCGGTCGGCGCGTCGGGCTCCGGCGCCGGCTGCAGCGTGTCGAGCACCAGGTGCACGGAGCCGGTGGGGATCGCATGGCGCATGCAGGCGAGCCGCGAATCCTGGGCGACACGCAGGCCGGCCGGTTCGAGCACCTGGCGGACCAGCTGCTCGAGCAATTCGCAGTCGCCGTCCTCGATGCGGCCGCGGCGCTCGCTCTCGAATTCGACCCGGTGCCGCACGGCCGGAAACTGCGCCGTCGCCGCGTCGACGCCGTCGCCTTTGCCGCGCACCCGCGCGACGAGCTCGCGCTCGGGCGCGTCCTCGGCGAGCCGCTGCAGCAGTTCCGGCGTGGCCTCGGTCGCGAACGCTGCCTTGATGCGCACGCTGGGCAGCACCTCGATCCCCGAACCGCCCGATTCGACGCAGCCGGTCGAGACCGACAAATCGGAACGGGCGCCCACCTGCTTCAGGATGTAGCGCACCTTGTCGCGCAGGCCGTAGCACGAGTAGTACGTCGTCTGGCCGAAGTAGGTGAACAGCTGCTTGCGCTCGATCCAGACCGCACTCACCGCCGCAGGCGGGGCGTCCGTGGCCGCGGTCTCGGCGCGCACGATGCTGCCGGGCATGGCCATCGAGGTGAGGAGCGCGAGCGCGACGGTCCCTGTGGTGCTTCGTTCCATGGTGGCTCCTCTATACTCGGCTCATGCAACCGTTGTCACCCCTGAACCTGCGGCAATGGATCGATGCGCACCGCGCGGAACTGCGTCCGCCGGTCTGCAACAAGCAGGTCTTCCAGTACGGCGAGTTCATCATCATGGTCGTGGGCGGGCCCAACGCACGCCAGGACTTCCACGACGACCCCGGGGACGAATTCTTCCACCAGCTCGAGGGCGACATGCTGCTTCGCACCATGCAGGACGGCCGGCAGGTCGACGTGCCGATCCGCGAAGGCGAGGTGCTGCTGCTTCCCGCGCACGTGCCCCACTCGCCACAACGCTACGCCGGGACCGTCGGGCTGGTCGTCGAGCGCAAGCGCCGGCCCGGCGAGGTCGACGGTTTCCTCTGGTTCTGCGAGCGCTGCGGCCATCCGTTGTACAGCGAATACCTGCAGGTCACCGACATCGAGGCCCAGTTGCCGCCCGTCTTCGAGCGGTTCTGGTCGGACCCCGCGCACACCGTCTGCCGCCAGTGCGGCAGCGTGTTGCACAGATGACCGCATGAACGGGCTGGAGTTCAGCGCGCGCGGGCGACGCTGGCGTGCCGACATCGCCCGGCCGGTCGACCTCGCCATCCCGCTCGACTTCGCGGGCCCCCAGCCACGGTTCTTCGCGCCCTCGCCGGCCGCGGCGGAGCCGCTGCGCACGGGCACGTTCACGGGCAGCGTCGCCGCCGGCGCGAGCTGCAACTGCACGACGTACACGCTGGCGCCGCACTGCCACGGCACGCACACCGAGTGCGTCGGCCACGTGAGCGAGCCGGTGGCCTCGCTCGCGGCGATCACGCCGGCGGCGCCGTGCCTCGCGCTGCTGGTCAGCGTCACTCCGCGTCCGCTGGGGGCTGGGGCCCTCGGGCCACATGCGGCGTCCGACGACCGGGTGATCGAACGCCTTGCACTCGAGCAGGCCGCGTCCGCCTGGCTCCGCGACCCGTGGACCGCGCTCGTCCTGCGCACGTTGCCCAACTTGCCCGACAAGCGACACCGCGCCTACCTGGACGGCCCGTCTCCTGCTCCGTACTTCGACCCGGACGCCATCGGCTGGCTCGTCGAGCGCGGAGTGACCTCGCTGGTCGTCGACCTGCCGAGCCTCGACCGCGCCGACGACGGGGGCCAGCTGGCCGCGCACCGCGTGTTCTGGGGCCTGCCGGCCGGCTCGACGGACGTCGCGGCCGCCACGCGACCGCACGCGCTCGTGACCGAACTCGCCTTCGTTCCCGACGCCGCCGGCGACGGCCTCTACCTGCTCGACCTGCAGGTGCCCGCGTTCGTCGCCGACGCGGCGCCGAGCCGGCCCGTGCTCTATCGCCTGACCGAATCGACCGAACTTCGCGGCGCATGAGACTCGACCGCGAACATGCGCATGCGCTCGACGCGGCCGACCCGCTCGCGGCATGGCACGACCGCTTCGTCCTGCCGCGCGACCCGCAGGACGGTCGCGAGCTCGTGTACCTCTGCGGCCACTCGCTCGGCGCGCAGCCGGTGCTCGCGGCCGATTACGTCGACGACGTCATGCGCGACTGGCGATCGCTCGGGGTCGAAGGCCACTTCACCGGACGCCGTCCCTGGATGTCCTATCACGAGCGACTGGCCGCGCCGCTGGCCGACCTCGTCGGCGCGGCGCCGACTGAAGTCGTGGCGATGAACTCGCTCACCGTCAACCTGAACCTGCTGCTCGCGACCTTCTATCGGCCCGCGGGCGCCCGCACGGCGATCCTGGTCGAGCGCCATGCATTCCCGTCGGACCGTTATGCGGTGGAGTCGCACGTGCGCTGGCACGGGCTCGACCCGACGCGCGACCTGATCGAGGTGGCGCCGCGCGCGGGCGAGACCCTGCTGCGCACCGAGGACATCGTCACGCTGATAGAGCGGGCAGGCTCACGCATTGCGACCGTGCTGTTGCCCGGCGTGCAATACCTCACCGGGCAGCGACTCGACGTCGGTTCGATCACGGCCTGCGCGCGCCGCGCCGGTTGCACGGTGGGCTGGGACCTCGCGCACGCGGTCGGCAACGTGCCGCTGCGCATGCACGATGCGAACGCGGACTTCGCGGTCTGGTGCAACTACAAGTACCTGAACGGCGGGCCCGGGGCCGTCGGCGGCGCGTTCGTGCACGAGCGGCACGCGCAGGATGCGTCGCTGCCGCGACTGGCCGGTTGGTGGGGCCACGACAAGGCGACGCGGTTCCTGATGGGTCCGGAGTTCCGGCCGATTCCCGGCGCCGAAGGCTGGCAGAACAGCAACCCGCCGATCCTCGCGATGGCGCCGCTCGCGGCCTCGCTCGAGCACTTCGCGGCGGTCGGCCTGGCCGCGTTGCGCAGCAAGTCGCTCGAGCTGACCGGGTACTTCGAGCGCCTCGTGCGTGCGCGCCTCGCGGGCCGTGTCGAGATCGTCACCCCGTCCGACGC
>DASUMQ010000188.1:0-2002 GCA_036277615.1 Steroidobacteraceae bacterium | reverse complement strand
GGTCGATCCACCGGCGACGGCGGGTCATTGCCGAACCGGGCAGACCGGGGTCGCGCCCGCGCGCGCGATGCGCGGCAGCCGGGCGCCACCGGCGACGGGCGGGTCATGGTCGACCTCCGGGGGTCGCGCGCGCGAAGCGCGGTGCACGGGCCGCAGCCCATGCGGGACGCACCGGAAGCCACGTGTGGCCGCTAGTCCGGCGCAACCGGACGTCAACCTAGACAGGTGGAAGTGCTCAACCCAGGTGATTCATGGCAATGGTCGGGACGGTCTCGAATCGCCTGATCGGAGGCCGATCATGGTGCTTGACGGGAGCGGCGACACCGCCGCCCTGCTCCCGTCCCGAAGAGCGCCTCGCTCGCCGAATGGTCGCCTCGGCGGGGCTACGCGACCTTGGGCACGGCGAGCGTGCGGAGGAAGCGAGCCCAGGCTTCAGCGACCGTCGAGTTGACGGCGAGCGTCGCACGACGCGCCGACACGACGACGAGCGCGGGGACGGCGAGCAGCTTCTTGCGGAGTCGATCGAGCGCGCAAGGTTGCCTGGTGGCGCGGACGTGCACGAGCCGCGCCGAGTGCGCGAGGTTGTAGGCGAGAGCGAACAGCGCGAGCGTCGCGGCGTTGCGGAACTCGACTTCGCCGGGGTCGCGTGTCGAGCGGTCTTCGCCGCGCTGAGTGCACGACAGGGCGGGTGCGAGGACCGACTGCATCTCGCCGATGCGGCCCTCCATCGTGCCGCGCTGCCGGTAGTCCTCGAGCAGGCGCGCGGCCGGCCAGTCTCTTCGCAACGCGTTGGTGACCAGGACGAAGTGGTGCAGGTACAGCTCGTCTTTCCGCTCCATCACGACGATCACGGCGCGCCGCAGCTTGTCCCACGAGCCGGTCTGGTACTCGATGTCGTGCACCCACTCGCGCGGCTCCTTGGGGCGTCGGCCCTCGGGGCGGACCAGGAAGGGCTTTGCGAGGCGATCGAGCGCCGCGTTGTTGTTGATCCGGAAGACGTACTCGACGCCCTGCGCTTCGAGGGCGTCCAGCGTGCCCGGGCTGACGAAGCCCGAGTCGCCGCGGACGCGGGGCTTCTCCCCAGTCGCACGCGCGACGCCGTCGAGGATCGGCTGCAGGAAGTCCACGATGCCCGCGGCGGTGTGCGCGTTACCGGGCCGCAGCTCGACACCGAGCCAGTGGCCAGTGTCCAGCATCGCGATCAGAGGATGGAAACAGCGCATGCCGTAGTGGCGGTTCCACTCGGAGCCAGGCTGGTGGCCGTGGGCCTCGATCGGGAACGAGTCGACGTCGATCGTCGCGCGGCGCCTGTCGAGGCCGCGGCCTTGGTGGCCGCATCGGATCGCACCGTCGAGCAGCCCCTTGTTCATCCGCGCCAGGTTGCTCGGGATCGCCAACGTGTCGATCAGCCGCGACATCGTCGGCTGCGAGGCCAACGACGTGTCGCCGAGCGGCGAGAGGCCAGCCGCGTCGCTGACCGCCAGCCGAAGAACGGGATCGCGGCGCAGCAGGTCGGAGTCGCCTTGGTCGCGGTAGCCCAGCGCGATCATCTGCAGCCGCGTCCGCAGCAGCTCGGTCATCCCGTACCGGGTCAGCTCGGGGTTGCGCGGGTCGTGCAGATCGCGGGCGATCTGCTTCGTGACGCCAACCGCGTCGTCGACGGCGCGCAACAGCATGGCGCCGGCGTTGCCGCTCAGCTGTTCGCCGCGAGCGGCGACTCGCACCGAACCGTTGAAGTCGAACCGGACACTCGTACTCTCTTCACCCACTGGCAAGCCTTCGTTGACCGTCGGGAACTGCGTAGAACACAGCCCTGTACGTTCGACGGAGGCTTTCCGGCTCAGCTTGTTCGGCGTCTTGGTGAATCAGCTGGGCTCAACATGCACTGCGGCACCAGCGTGGCGCACTTCCCTCGGAGGCCCTGGTTGCCCACTGCCCCCTCCGAGCCTCCGAGCAGCCAGGGCTTGTAGCCCTGAGTCCACTAGCATAGCCTGAATGCGTG
>DASUMQ010000187.1:0-10372 GCA_036277615.1 Steroidobacteraceae bacterium | reverse complement strand
GGGCGTCGTTGCTCGTGCTCGGTGCCCTCGTTCAGCACGATGTCGTTGATCGTCACGTACATCGCGTGATCGGACACCGGCGTCTTGATCTTGTAGGTCGAGCCGATCAGTTCCTCGGGACGCTCGAGCTTCTCGTGCATCAGGATCACGTTCGAGCGCTTCGGGTCGGCGGCCGGGAACCTGGCCTTCGCCTCGGCCTCCGCCTCCGCCTTCTCCCGCTCGCCGGGCTTGACCACCCGGTACTTCACGATCTTCTTTTCGATCTTCATGCTCGTGTCTCAGAACTTGCCGTAATAGCCTTCTTTCAGCGCATCGAACAGGTTCGCGGCGGTGTGCTTCTCGCCGTCGTACTCGACCAGCTCGTCGCCCTTGACCTCGACTTCGGTGCCGTCGTCGAGCGTGAACACGTAGGTCGTGTTCTTGAGGTCCTCCTCCTTGACCAGCACGCCCTGGAACGCCTCGGGATTGAAGCGGAACGTCGTGCAGCCCTTGAGGCCCTGCTCGTGCGCGTAGAGGTAGATGTCCTTGAAGTCCTCGTAGCGGAAATCGGTCGGGACGTTGGCGGTCTTCGAGATCGAGGAGTCGATCCACTTCTGCGAGGCCGCCTGGATGTCGACGTGCTCGCGCGGCGTGACGTCGTCGGCCGTCGTGAAGTAGTCCGGCAGGCGATCGCCCGGCCCGGTGCCGCCCGGCATCGCGTTCGGGTTGATCAGCTCGCGATAGGCCAGCAGCTCGAACGAGAAGACGTCGATCTTCTCCTTGGTCTTGCGGCCCTCGCGGATCACGTTGCGGAAATAGTGGTGCGCGAACGAGGGCTCGATGCCGTTCGAGGCATTGTTGGCGAGCGACAGCGAGATCGTGCCGGTCGGTGCGATCGAGCTGTGGTGCGTGAAGCGCGCACCCTTGCGCGCGATCTTCTCGACGAGCTCGGGCGCCACCTCGCCGACGCGCTGCATGTAGCGGCTGTACTTCGCGTGCAGCACGCGGCCCGGCAGCTTGTCACCCGCCTTGATGCCGTCGCGGACCATCTCGGGGCGCTTGCGCAGCATCTCGCGCGTCACGACGAATTCCTCGTCCATGATCGGCGCCGCGCCTTTCTCCTCGGCGAGTTCGAGGCCCGCTTCCCAGCCCGCGAGCGCGAGTTCCTTCGAGACGCGCTCGGTGAAACCCACCGCCTCGCGCGAACCGTACTTCATCCGCAGCAACGTGATCGTGGATCCGAGGCCCAGGAACCCCATGCCGTGGCGGCGCTTGCGCAGGATCTCGTCGCGCTGCTGCGGCAGGGGCAGCCCGTTGACTTCGACCACGTTGTCGAGCATCCGCGTGAAGACCTTCACGACGGCATGGAACTCGTCCCAGTCGAAGCGCGCCTGGTCCGTGAACGGATCACGCACGAAACAGGTCAGGTTGATCGAGCCGAGCAGGCACGAGCCGTACGGTGGCAGCGGCTGCTCGCCGCAGGGGTTGGTCGCGCGGATGTTCTCGCACCACCAGTTGTTGTTCATTTCGTTGACGCGGTCGATCAGCACGAAGCCGGGCTCCGCGAAGTCGTACGTCGACGACATGATCACGTCCCACATGCGCCGGGCCGGCATGGTCTTGTAGACCTTGCAGAGCACGAGGCCTTCCTCGTTGCGGACGTAGCTCGCCGGATCCGGCCATTCGCGCCAGACATACCTGGCTCGGTCCGCGGTGTCTTCCCCAGCGACCTCGGCCGCGCGGACCGGGAACGCGAGCTGCCATTCGGTGTCCTCGCGCACGGCGCGGATGAACTCGTCGGTGACCAGCAGCGACAGGTTGAACTGGCGCAGCCGGCCGTTCTCGCGCTTGGCGCGGATGAATTCCAGCGCGTCGGGGTGGCCGATGTCGAACGTGCCCATCTGCGCGCCGCGGCGGCCGCCGGCCGACGACACGGTGAAGCACATCTTGTCGTAGATATCCATGAACGAGAGCGGGCCCGAGGTGTAGGCCCCGGCGCCCGAGACGTACGCGCCGCGCGGCCGCAGCGTCGAGAATTCGTAGCCGATGCCGCAACCGGCCTTCAGCGTGAGGCCCGCCTCGTGCACCTTGCCGAGGATGTCGTCCATCGAGTCGCGGATCGTGCCCGACACGGTGCAGTTGATGGTGGACGTGGCGGGTTTGTGCTCCTGCGCGCCGGCGTTCGACGTCACGCGGCCGGCAGGAATCGCGCCACGGCGCAGCGCCCACAGGAACCGCTCGTACCACGTCTCGCGCAGCTCGACCGCCTCGACGTCGGCCAAGGCGCGGGCGACGCGCTTGTAGGTGTCGTCCATGGTCTGGTCGATGGGCGTACCGTCCTTGGCAGACAGGCGGTATTTCTTGTCCCAGATGTCCAGCGAAGCTTCCTGGAACGGAATGCTGCGGGCATCTTTCGAGTGAAATTTCACGGCAGTGCTCATTGCGGCGACACGGCTCCCCGGATCACGGTGACGACAGGCTGGATGAGTGAAGAGGCCCCCCTCGGACGACGGCGCCGGGGCACGGGGCCACGAGCTCCGTTTCATCCGTCCGACCCCGCGAAGGCCCGCTCGGAACGCCCCGTCATGGCCCCCTGGCGGCGTTCGTACGGACACAACATCTAGGGTCAGGGGGCCAAGCCTATGCACCGTCCGCACGCCCGTCAACTGCTTATTTCCGGAGCCGGTCCCGGTTGCTACGTTGGTCAAAATTTCAGCATTTTCAATGCATTGCAGCAATTGTGACGGACTCGTGACCGACCCCCGAATCGGTCTTGGCGTCAAGTGATTGTTTCGTGGGGAAACACAACATCTTGTGTTGTGGTCTATCCACCCGGCACGCACTGGCAACGCACCGCTGGCGCACACGATATCCACACTTTTGCGCACAGACTCGTGGCGCGCGCGAGCGAAGCGCGCGGAACTCGCCTGCAACGTGGCAGTCCCATGCGTGACCGACGGGCCCGCGCCAGGGCCGGCAGAAATCGCCCTGTAGACTGCGCCACCCCTGCCGGTTCATCGCCCTGCAGGTACTAGGAACATATCGCCCATGAAGCTTCATTTGAGCCTCGCCACCTTCCTGTTCGCCGTCTGGACCTCGGTCGCGAGCGCACAACTGCCCGCCGCGGTCGGTGAAACCCCGGTGCCGTCACTGGCCCCGATGCTCAAGCGCGTGAGCCCCGCCGTCGTCAACATCGCGACGCGAGGCACGGTGCAGGAACAGAACCCGCTGCTCAACGACCCCTTCTTTCGCCGCTTCTTCGACGTGCCGAACACGCCGCGGCAGCGCGAATTCCAGAGCGCGGGCTCCGGCGTGATCGTCGACGCGAAGAACGGCTACATCATCACCAACGCCCACGTGGTCGAAAACGCCACCGACATCACGGTGCAGTTGCTCGACAACCGCTCGCTCAAGGCGAAAGTGGTCGGCACCGACCCGGGCTCCGACGTCGCCGTGCTGCAGGTGCAGGCCGGCAACCTGGTCGACCTGCAGATCGCCGATTCCGATCGCGCCGAGGTCGGTGACTTCGTGGTCGCGATCGGCAACCCGTTCGGCCTCGGCCACACGGTCACCTCGGGCATCGTGAGCGCGCTCGGCCGCTCGGGAATCAACCCCGAGGGTTTCGAGGACTTCATCCAGACCGACGCGTCGATCAATCCGGGCAACTCGGGCGGCGCGCTCGTGAACCTGGGCGGACAGCTCGTCGGCATCAACTCGGCGATTCTTTCCCGCTCGGGCGGCAACATCGGCATCGGCTTCGCGATCCCGTCGAACATGATGAAGATCGTGATGAACCAGCTGATCAAGTACGGCAAGGTCAAGCGCGGCGTGCTCGGCGTGAACATCCAGACACTCGTGCCGGAGATTGCGCAGAGCATGGGACTTGCGGACGGCATCCAGGGCGCACTCGTGTCGCAAGTCGTGGAAGGCTCGGCCGCCGAGAAGGCCGGCGTGCGGGCCGGCGACGTGATCACGGCGATCAACAACCGTGCGGTTCGCGACGCGGGCCAGCTGCGCAACGCGATCGGGCTGTTGAGCGTCGGCGAAAAGGTCGACATCTCGTTGCTGCGCGACGGCAAGCCGCGCCGCGTCACCGCCACGATCAGCGAGCGCGATGCCGCCGCCGAGGCCCGCGTCGCCGGCACGACGCATCCGGGGCTCGAAGGTGCCGACATCGCCGACGGACCGAACGGCGTGCTGATCCGCAGCGTCGCCGAGGGCAGCCCCGCCGCGCAGCGCGGCCTGCGCACCAACGACGTGATCCTGGCGGTCGGTCGGGCGCGGGTCGCGAACGTGGCCGAGTTCCAGCGCGCTACCGAAGGCCAGTCCGCATTCGTGCTGCAGATCCGGCGCGGCAATGCGATGCTGGTGATTCCGATCCGGTGAAGCGCCCGGTCCGCCGGGCGCGCCCGATCGAGAGCAGGCGAACGAACATGACTGCTCGCAAGGTGTGTGTACTCGGCGGAACCGGCTTCATCGGGCGCGAGGTCGTCGCCCGGCTCGGCGGCCGCGGCCACGAGGTCAAGCTCCTCACGCGAAACCCGGCGCGGTCGCGCGAGATGAAGGTGCTGCCTTCGATGCGCCTCGTGCGGGCCGACGTGCACGACGAGGCCGTGCTCGCGCGCGAGTTCGCCGGTTGCGACGTCGTCGTCAACCTGGTCGGCATCCTGAACGAGCGCGGGCTCGGGCGCGGCAGCGGCGAGGAGTTCCGACGCGTGCACACCGAGCTGCCGCAGAAGGTCGTGCGCGCCTGCAGGCGCGCCGGCGTGCGCCGCTATCTGCACATGAGCGGTCTCAAGGCCGACTCGCAACGCGGACCGAGTCACTACCTCCGGAG
Organism: Steroidobacteraceae bacterium; assembly: GCA_036277615.1. Taxonomy (GTDB): domain Bacteria; phylum Pseudomonadota; class Gammaproteobacteria; order Steroidobacterales; family Steroidobacteraceae; genus RPQJ01. The sequence continues at coordinate 5,556 of DASUMQ010000187.1, read as the reverse complement.
CAAGGGGCTCGCCGAGGACTACCTGCGCGAGTACTGCGCGGACGGCGGCCCCGAGTTCGTGATCTTCAAGCCTTCGGTCGTGTTCGGCCCGGGCGATGCTTTCGTCAACAACTTTGCCGGCATTCTCAAACTGACGCCGGGCGTGCTGCCGCTCGCCTGCGCCGATGCGAAGTTCGCGCCGGTGTACGTGGGCGACGTCGCCGATGCATTCGTCGCATGCCTCGAGCGCCGCGACGCTGCGGGCCAGGCCTACGAGCTGTGTGGTCCGGACATCATGACGCTCGGCGAGATCGTGCGGATGACGGCGCGAATCCTCGGACTCAGGCGAGTCGTCGTGCCGCTGCCGCGGTCGCTTTCGCGCGTCCAGGCGGCGGTGATGGACTATGTGCCCGGCAAGCCGTTCTCGACCGACAACTTCCTCTCCGCCACGCTCGACTCGACCTGCGACTGCGACGGGCTCGCGGCGCTCGGCATCGAGCGGACGCCGATGCGGGGCACCGTCGAGAAATACCTACGCCCGCGCTAGGGGACACTCCGAATTTCGCGGAAAATGGGGACACTCCGAATTTTCGGATAGAACCGCGTTTCTCTCGGCAAAAATCGCGTGCGCCGCGTCAAGGGCTCGGCCTTAAAGTCGGGAATGGCCCGAATTTCGGCCCGGATTCAGCTTCGAAATTCGGAGTGTCCCCATTTCAGCCGAAATTCGGAGTGTCCCTATTTTCCGGCTTGCAGACCGCCCTGCGCCGCTCGCGATCCGGCAGCGCCGCGAGTTCCGCCGCGCGCTCGTAGAACCTCTTCATCGATCCGGCGTGGTCGAGCTCGCGCCGCAAACCCGGCACGCAGTCGTGATAGGTCGCCACAGAGGCGAGGTGCGCGTTGTTGAGCGCGCGACGGAAGAAGCCGTCGTAGCCGGCGTGACCGCCCCAGGTCGCGCGCAGCAGTTCGTAGCGATATTGCAGCCGGCCGAACTCCCGCTGTTTTTCGACGCGCTTGTCCGCATCCGAAAGGCTCGATTCGTAGAGGTGCTTGAGCCGCCGCTGCGTCTCGCGCAGCAGTTCGGCGAACTGCGCCTCGCGCTCCGCGGCGACTTCGAACTTCGCGAGCTCGTCGCCGCGGCCGACCGCCTGCAGCCAGCGACGCAGGCCCTCCTCCTCGACGACGCTCGCGAACGCCTCGTTGAACTCGCTGTCACCGGGCACGTAGAGCTGCTCGTGCGCGAGCTCGTGAAAGATCGTCCCCACGAGCCGCGTGTCGCTCCAGCCCAGCATTGCGCCGAACACGGGATCGGGCAGGTGGCCCAGCGTGGAATAGGTGGGCACCCCGCCGAGGCTCACGTCGTCGCCTCGGATCGACAATCGCAACGCCTGTGAGCGCGCCGCCGATTCACGGAAGTAGCCGCGGTAGGCCACGCACCCCGCAATGGGAAAGCACCAGCGTCGCGGCTCCACCGAAAACTCCGGCGTCGCGACGACGTTCCAGACGACGTACGGGCGGCCCAGGTCCGCGTACTTGCGGTAGCTGCGGCTGTCCGGCAGGGCGAGTTCGGTCTCTGCGAACGAGCGCGCAGCCACCGTGAGCTCGAGGCCGCGTCGCGTCGCGGCGGAGGTCGCCGGGTCTGCGAGCACCTGTTCGATCGGCCGGCTGCGGCGCACGACTTCCCACTGCCCGCCCGCAGCCTGCATCACGTAGCAGCCGCTCACGAGGGCGCAAAAGAACACCAATGCCAGGACGCGCGCGAGCATGCGGGCCAAGAGTAACCGCAGCCGCTCGGGCGTTTCCGCTACGATTCCCGATATGGATGTTTACCTCGTCGGTGGCGCGGTGCGCGACGCCCTGCTCGGTCGCAGCGTGACGGAGCACGACTACGTCGTCGTGGGAGCCACGCCCGACGACCTGCTTGCGCGCGGCTTCCGCGCCGTGGGCAAGGACTTCCCCGTCTTCCTGCATCCCGCGAACGGCGACCAGTACGCGCTCGCGCGCACCGAACGCAAGACCGGTGCGGGATACTACGGTTTCGCGACGCGCTTCTCGCCCGACGTGACGCTGGAGGAAGACCTGGCGAGGCGCGACCTCACGATCAACGCGATGGCACGCGCCGAAGACGGCAGCATCGTCGACCCGTACGGCGGGCGCCGGGATCTCGAGGCGCGCCTGCTGCGACACGTCTCGCCCGCCTTCGTCGAAGACCCGCTGCGCGTATTGCGCGTGGCCCGCTTCGCGGCGCGTTTCGCGCCTCTCGGTTTCACGGTCGCGCCGGAAACCCTGGAACTGATGCGCGAGATCGTGCGCGCGGGCGAGATGCAGGCGCTCGTCGCCGAGCGTGTCTGGGTCGAGACCGAGCGCGCGCTCGGCGAGGCGCGGCCGCCGGTCTATGTCGACGTGCTGCGCGCGTGCGGTGCGCTCGCGGCCGTGTTCCCGGAGATCGACCGGCTCTTCGGCGTACCGCAGCCCGAGAAGTATCACCCCGAGGTCGACACCGGCGTGCACACGCTGCAGGTGCTGGAGGTGGCCTGCGAACTTTCGGACGACACCGCAGTGCGATTCGCGGCGCTCGTCCACGACCTCGGCAAGGGCGTCACGCCGCAGCACGAGTGGCCGCGTCACATCGGGCACGAGCACGCGGGCGTGAAGGTGATCGCAGGACTGTGCGAGCGGTTGAAGGTGCCGAGCGAGCATCGCGAGCTCGGCATGCTGGCGTCCAAGGAACACCAGCGCGTGCACCGCGCGGCCGAATTGCGCGATGCCACGGTGCTCGAACTCCTCGAGGCGACCGACGCCTTTCGCCGCCCCGACCGGTTCGAGAAGCTGTTGCTCGCCTGCGAGGCCGACGCACGCGGCCGCGGTCCCGAGTTGCGCCTGCGTCCGTATGAACAGGGCCGCCTGCTGCGCCGGTGGCGCGAGGTCGCCGCCGCCGTGAAACCGGATCCGCAGCTGCTCGCGGGCGCAGACGGGCCCACGATCGCGCGTCATCTGCGCAGCGCACGCATCGCCGCCATTCGCGCGGTTCGGGAACCGCAAGCCCAGGACTGACTCGCCTCGGGCCGCCGCCAGGTCGGCTCGATGGTTTACGATGCGTGCCTTTCGCCCGCACACAGGACGCATCGTGGATCTGGTACTGCTGATCAAGGCTGCGATCATGGGCATCGTCGAGGGACTGACCGAGTTCCTCCCGGTCTCCAGCACCGGACACCTGATCCTCGCCGCGACGCTGCTCGATTTCCACGACGAGCGTGGCAAGCTGTTCGAGATCGTGATCCAGTCCGGCGCGATCCTCGCGGTGGTCTGGGAATTCCGCCACCGGATCTTCACCGCCGTGGCACAAGCGCACCGCGATGCGCAGGCGCGCCGGCTGCTGCTCAACGTCGCCATCGCGTTCCTGCCGCTCGCAGTGCTGGGCCTGCTGTTCGGCAGCGTGCTGAAGGCCCACCTCTTCAACGCGACCACGGTCGCCACGGCCTTCATCCTCGGCGGGCTGCTGATCCTGTGGGCCGAAAAGCGTCAACACGTCGTGCGTGTCCACTCGGTGGACGACATGACCGCGCTCGACGCCCTCAAGGTCGGCATCGCGCAGGCGTTCGCCCTGGTGCCGGGCACCAGCCGCTCGGGCGCCACGATCATCGGCGGACTGCTGTTCGGGCTGTCGCGCCAGGTCGCCACCGAATTCACCTTCTACCTGGCCATCCCGACCCTCGGCCTGGCGTCGCTGTACTCGCTGTACGACCAGCGCGCGTTGCTGGTCGTGGATGACCTCGGGATGTGGGTCGTCGGGATGGTCTTTTCGTTCGTCTCGGCGTTCGTCTGCGTGCGCTGGCTGATCCGCTACGTGTCGACGCACACGTTCGTGCCCTTCGCCTGGTACCGGATCGCGTTCGGCCTGCTCGTGCTGGCGACGGCCTGGACGGGCGCAGTGAACTGGAGCGGTTGAACGCGCTAGATCACAGCAGGTGCCGCAGGTCGCGCACGGCAAACCCGCGCAGCGGCGCCTCGTACCGCTTCGCAAGCGCGATGACCTTGAACCGTTCGCCCATTTCGCCCGGCAGCGTCAGCACCATCGCCTGCCGGGCAAGGTTGACGCGTTCGACGAGGTCCAGGTCCGCGACGTTGCCCATGAACTCCTCGAGGCCGCAGCCAATCAGGAAGTGCGCCTGTGTCGTGAAGCCGGCGACCTCGAGACCGGCTGCCTGGGCGGCCTCGGCGACCGCGGTGAAATCGACCCAGGCCGTGATGTCCTGCAGGCCCACGCGTGTGAGCGCGTCCTCGTGGAACCGGTGACGGAAGTGGCAGAGCAGCGTGCCGCGACTGCGCTCGTGTGCGTAGTACTCGCGTCGCGGCAGCCCGTAGTCGACGCACAGGATGAGTCCTCGGCGCAGCGGTGCGGCGATCGACGCGAGCCACCTCGAAAGGCCGAGGTTGATTTCCGAGGCGTAGGCGTCCGGCAGTGCGCGGCCGATGTCCGTCTCGACGTGCCGCACGCCCTGCTCGAGCGCTGCGCCGGCCGGCCGTTCCTCGAGGCGCAGCCCCCGTCGACCGGTATCGGCGCAGACACCGACTGCAGCGACGCCGGCGCCGCGCACGATGAAGCGATCGACGACGAGTGCGTCGAGCACCTCGTTTGCGACGACGATGCCGTCGAAGGGCTGCTCGGGCAGCATGTCGAGCCAGCGTACGCGCGGCAGCAGGTGCGGCACCGCGGTCGCAAGCTGCGCGTGCTGACGCTCGCGCAGGTCGGCGCTCACGTCGAGGATCCAGTAGGCCGCGGGCAGCGAATCACGTCGCTCCAGTTCCGCGAGCAGCGCGCAGGCCATCGCGCCGGACCCAGCGCCGAGTTCTAGCACCACCGCGTCGGGACCGAGCCCACGGAGCACTTCGGCACACTGCAGCGCCATGCAGCGACCGAAGACGGGCGCGACCTCAGGCGCCGTCACGAAGTCGCCGGCCACCCCGAACTTGCGCGCGCCCGCACTGTAGTAACCGAGGCCCGGCTCGTAGAGCGCCATCCGCATGAACTCGGCAAAACCGATCCAGCCGCCCGCGCGTTCGATCGCGTCCCGGATGCGCTGCTCGAGTCGTCCGCTGTGCGCGGCTTCGTCGGCGGTCAGCTCGGGCAAGTCGACGGTAACGGTCATCGTGTGATCCGAGCGAGTGAGGTATCTTGCGGCGACGGCGATGACCACGCAGGAACGGTTCGCGGCTGTGCGCAAAGTTTAACGCGCCGTCGCGGCATGCACCGACATGGGCACGAAGACGACGACACCGACGACGCGCAACCCTTCTGCTGCCACGACGCCGGCGGCCGCGACGTCCACGCCGCTCGAGGGCCAGGTCGCCTTGATCACCGGTGGTGCCCGTCGTCTCGGGTCGGCAATCGCGCGGCGGCTGCACGCGGGCGGGGCCACGATCGCGGTGCACTACCGATCCTCCGCATCCGACGCCGACGCGCTGGTCACGGAGCTGAACGCGGCGCGCACCGGCTCGGCGGCGGCGTTCTGCTGCGACCTGCTCGACGTGCCTGCGATTTCGACGCTCGTCGCCGCGGTGACGCAACGCTTCGGCCGG
>DASUMQ010000186.1:0-13913 GCA_036277615.1 Steroidobacteraceae bacterium | reverse complement strand
GACGTCGTTGCGTGCGGTCTCGTCGTGGTGCAGACCGGGCGTGTCGCCGCGCCGGCGCCGGAGTTTGCGTTGCGGCAGGCAGGCATCGCCGAAATACATCGGGTCGGTGATTGCATCACGCCGCGACGCATGAGTTTCGCGGTGTTCGAGGCACAACGTGTCGGGCGGCGCCTGTGAACGCCGCGGGCAACGAACGCATGGCTGTTAGAATGCCGCGAGTGCGAGGGAGATTGGCGTGAGCAGAGTTGCCTCGAAGCGGTCAGTGAAGCCCGAGCCGGCCCGGAACGCGGCGCGCATCGCGCGGCGTCGGTTGGACGATACGCGCCAGGAGGAAGCTCCGTCGCCGAAGGTTCCCGGCAAGCGCGGACCCAAGGTCGACGTCGAGCAGACCCTGCGGCGCAAGCGCGAGATTCTGCGCGGCGCGGCGCGGCTGTTCGACAGGGTCGGCTATCACGGCGTCAACATGTCCATGATCGCCGAGGCCGCGGGACTCAAGAAGCCGACGCTCTATCACTACATTTCCGGCAAGGACGAAATCCTGTTCATGCTGCACGAGCTGTTCATCGGCACGTTGCGCAGGAACACGGATGCCCGGCTCGAGACCGGCGCCGACGCGATGGCCGTGCTCAAGGGCGTCGTCGACGACGTTTTCAAGCTGCTGCACGACTATCCCGGCTATGTCCGTGCCTTCTTCGAGCACTTCCGCGAACTCGACCCGGATCAGCGCGCGGCGATCGCCGTGAAGCGCGACGAATACGTGGCGCTGATCACCGGGGTGATCAAGAAGGCCATGGCTGACGGCTCCGTGCGCAAGGCCGACCCCATGCTGACGGCGCACTGCCTGTTCGGCATCTGCAACTGGGCCTACCAGTGGTACCGCCCGCACAAGGACCCTGCACACGAAGTGCTGGCCGCGAAGTGCTGGGACATCTTCCGTAACGGGCTCGAACCGCGCTGAGAATGAGGCGCGGAAGTCGCACGCTCAGGTGGCACCGGCCTCCTGTGCTTCCCGCCAGGCTGCGATCGCGAGCGGCCTGACCAGCCGGCCGACCTCGGGCGCGTTGCTGGCGGCCGCGTTGCCCAGCGCTGCGCGGTGGGCGACGCCCTGGAGGATCGCGGCGACGCGGAACAGGTTGAACGCGCGGTAGAACGGCGCAATGCCGTGCACGTCGAGGCCCGTGCGCTCCGCGTAACGCGCCGCGTACTGCTCGAGCGTCGGTATGCCGAGTGCGGCCAGGTCCGCGCCCCGCAGCGTGCCGCGCACGTCGGCACCGTCCGGTCGATACCACTCCATCAGGTGATAGCTCAGGTCGCCCAGCGGGTGGCCCAGCGTCGACAGTTCCCAGTCGATCACCGCGGCGACCCGGCCGGTCGCCGGATCGATCATGACGTTGTGAAACGAGAAGTCGCCGTGGATCACGCCGACCCTGCCGTCGTCGGGCGGCACGGCCGCGGGCAGCCAGGCGACGAGCTTGTCCATCTCGGTGATGTCGTCCGTGCGTGAGCCCTCGTATTGCCGGCTCCAGCGCGCGACCTGGCGCGCAAAGTAGTTGCCCGGCCTGCCGAAGTCGCCGAGTCCGAGACGCTGCGGGTCGAGCGTGTGCAACCGGGCCAGTGTCTCGTTCACCGAGTCGAACACCGTCGCGCGCTCGTCGGGCGACAGGTCGGGCATGCGGCAATCGCAGAAGATGCGACCGGCCACGAACCGCATGACGTAGAACTGCGAGCCGATCACCTCCTCGTCGAAGCACATCGTCACGGGCTCCGGCACGGGAAAGCCCGCGCCGTAGAGCGCCGACATCACCCGGTACTCCCGGTGCACCTGGTGCGCCGACTCGAGCAGCACGCCGGGCGGACGGCGGCGCAGCACGAACTTCGCCTCCGGCGTGTGCAGCAGGTAGGTCGGGTTCGACTGGCCGCCGTCGAACTGCTGCACGGCAAGCGGACCGCGGAAGCCCCTGATCGCCGCCTCGAGATACCCGGCGAGGCGTGGCACGTCGAGTTCCATGCCACGATGCACGGCGCCCACGTCCCCCAGGTACTTGCGACGCGTGTCGGCCGCCGGCGTGCCTTCGTTCATTGCATTCCCCGTGTGGTCGCGCATCAGGAACCTCAGACGTCCCTCAGGACCTGAAGCCGAGCACGTGCTTCGCGATGATCTCGCGCTGGATCTCGCTCGATCCGGCATAGATCGTCGTCGCGCGCGTGTTGAGATAGCGTGGCATCGCGACCAGGTCGAGGTCCGGACCGGGATACCCGAGCTGCTCCGGCGCGGCGAGTGGTCGCGACGGCTCGAGCTCGAGGGCGGCGATCCCGGCGACCTCGACGCCGAACTGCGTGACGTCCTGGTGCAGTTCGGACGCCACCAGCTTGATGACCGAGCCGCCGACGCCGGGGTCGGTCGCAGCGGTCATCGTGCGCGCAGTGCGGAACTCGAAGGCCTCGAGCGCCATCAGGCGCACCTCGAGCTCCGCGCAGCGTCGCTGCCAGGCGCCATCCTCGTACAGGTGCCGATGAACGTCCGCGACGTGCTCCTTGATGGCGTTGAACTCGGCACGCACGCGACCACAGTGCAGCGTGCCGCCGCGCTCGAGTTCGAGCAGGAACTTGGCGTATTCCCAGCCGCGTCCCGCCTCGCCGACGAGGTTGGCGCGCGGTACGCGCACGTCGTCGAAGAACACTTGGTTGACCTCGTGATCGCCGGCCAGCAGCGTGATCGGCTCGATGCGTATGCCGGGGCTGCGCAGGTCGACGAGCAGGAAGCTGATGCCTTCCTGCGGCCTGCCCGTTGCGCTCGTGCGCACCAGGCAGAAGATCCAGTCGGCGAAATGTGCATTGGTCGTCCAGATCTTGGTGCCGTTGACGAGATAGTGCTCGCCGTCGAGCACGGCCGTCGTCCGGACCGCGGCGAGATCCGACCCCGCCCCGGGCTCCGAGAAGCCCTGGGCCCAGTAGTGCTCGCCGCTGAGGATCCGCGGCAGGAAGTATTGCTGCTGCGACGCCGAGCCGAACTGCGCGACGATCGGGCCGACGTAGCGCAGTCCCATCGGGATACGCTCGGGCGCGCCGGCGAGCGCGCACTCGTACTCGAACAGGAACCGCCGGACGGCGGTCCAGCCCGTGCCACCGTGCTCGCGGGGCCACAGCGGGGCGAGCCAGCCGCGGCGGTGCAATCGCGCCTGCCAGGCGTCGGTGAACTCGCGCTCGAGGAACGTGCAGGTGAGACGACGCGTCGCGAGGCGCAGCCCCGTGTCGAGTTCGCTCGCCAGGAACGCCTGGACCTCCCGCTGGAACGCGAGTTCGTCGCTGCCCAGCGACTCGGCGAACGGCAGCGCGGCACTGCTCGCCTGCGGATCGCCGACCGGCCAGTCGCGCCACAGCCTGTCGAGCTGCGCGTCCGGGCCACCGTAGAGACCCGCATTGCAGAGGATGCGCTTGTGGTAATGGCTGATCGCGAGTTCGTCGGTCAGGCCCATCGCGCCGTGCATCTGCATGGCCTCGTGGCCGACGCGCACTCCCTGCCGATCCACGAACGCCTTGGCAGCCGCGACACGAGCGGACCAGCCGTGCGCGCGCTCGTGACCGACGGTCCCGAGCAGCGCCGACGCCTGCTCGAGCGCGGCGTAGGCGTCCACCAGCCGGTGCTTGAGGGCCTGGAAGCGGCCGATCGGCTGGCCGAACTGCTTGCGGTCGTTGAGATACTGCGCCGTTCGCTCGATCAGCTGCTGCATGCAGCCGACGGAGTCCGCGGCCGCAACGGCCGCCGCGAGGTCGAGTGCCTCCCTGACGGCGCGATCCGCGTCGGTCCACAGCACGTCTTCGGTACGGATCGGGACATCCTCGAAGGTGACCTCGCCGGCCAGTTGCGCATCGACGAGTCGATAGGAGCGCACGTGGATGCCGCGTGCATCGGCGGGAGCGAGGCACAGCACCGTGCTGCCGTCATCGGCGATCGCGGAAACGATGAAGCCTGCGAGCACGCGCGCCAGCGGTACGTGCAGCTTGCGACCGGTGAGTCGCAGGCCCGGAGGCCCGGCATGAACGCGTGTGCCGGGCGGCGCATCGATTGCGGCGGCGCCGCGCTCATGGTGGGCAAAGCCTAGGAGCACCTCGCCGGCGGCAAGACGTTTCAGCCAGCCCGAACGCCGGCTGTCGCCGGCGAAGCTCGCGAGCAGTCGCGCAGGCAGGATGGCGCAGGGCAGGTAGGGTTCGGTCGAGAGGGCCGAGCCCAGCAGTCGCGCAACGGTCACCAGGTCGGCGACGGACCCGCCCAAGCCGCCGTCCGACTCGGCCATCGGCAAGGCCAGCACGCCCATCTCCGCCAGCGTGCGCCAGTTGCGCTCGTCGTATGGCTCGTCGGCGGCGAGCGCGGCGCGTCGACGCTCGAGCGAGCACGCGTCGCCCAGGAAGTCGCCGAGGGTGCGTTCGAGCAGGCGTCGTTCGTCGAGGTCGAAAGCCATGTCGGTTCGTCAGGCAGCGTTGGGGAGCACCGGCTGCACGCTCATTTCTGCAGGATCGTGACGGCACTGACGCCCGGGGCGCCGTACACGTGCGTGTAGCCCGTCATGATCGGTCGCGGAACCTGGCGGGCGCCGGCCGCTCCGCGCAGTTGCAGCACGATCTCGTGAACCTGGCGCAGGCCGGAGGCGCCGATCGGTTCGCCGTTGGCCAGGCACCCGCCGTCGGTGTTGATCGGCAGGCGTCCGTCGATGCGGGTCGCGCCGCGCGCGAGCATGTCGTCCTGCTCGCCGTGTTCGCAGAAGCCGTTTTCCGCCATGTGCATCAGCTCGGCGCCGGACTCGGTGTCCTGGATGGACGCGACGTGCACGTCCGCAGGTCCAAGGCCCGCCATTTCATAGGCGGCCCGCGATGCCAGGGCCGTGGCGTTCGGCGCGTCGTCGAGCGACACCGAGGTGCCGTAGACCTCGAACGCACCGGCGCGACGCGTGCGCATCGCGGCCGCGCTGACATAGACCGGCGTCCGCGTGTAACGTTGCGCGTGGTCTTCGCGGCACACGACGAGCGCGACGCCACCCTCCGCCGGGGAGCAGAACATGTACTTGGTCAGGGGATCGTTGACCATCGTCGAGTGCTGGATCTCGTCGAAGCCGATCGGCGTGCGCCGCCAGGCATTCGGGTTGAGCGCTCCGTTGGCGTAAGCTTTTTCCGCGATGCGCACCAGGCTGCCCGCGTGGATCCCGTAGTCGTGCATGTAACGCCGGAGTTTCATGGCGAAGAACTGCGTGGTGACCATGAACCCGGCCTCGCCGTACCAGTCGCCGAGGCCGTACTCGGCCGGGCGGGCATTGAAGGCGCCGCGGTCGTGCTTGTCGAAACCGACGACCAGGCCGAGGTCGGCCGCACCCGCCGCGATCGCCTGGCAGGCCGCGACCAGCGAGCTGCCGCCGGTCGCACAACCGTTCAGCACGTTGATGAACGGGATGCCGGTCAGTCCGAGTTCGTTGCCGAGCGCATCGGCGTTTCCCGCCGAATAGCTGCCGCCGTAGGCGAACTGCATGTCCTGCCACCGCACGCCGGCGTTCGCGAGGGCGCGGCGCGCGGCAACGGCGCCCTGCTGCAGGCCGCTGACGCCCGGCGTGCGACCGAAAGGATGGATGCCGATGCCGACGATCGCTGCCCGCACGCGTGCCTCCTCACGCCATCCGGAAGGCGTAGTTGACGACCTCGGTGCCGTCCGCCTCGACGTATTGCGTGTAGAACGCCAGCTCCACGGGGGCACCGATCCGCAGCTGCTCCGGGTCGTGCTCGAGCAGGCGCGTTTCGATCCGCAGTGTGCCCGGCAGCTCGACGTAGCCGACGCCGAACGGCTCGAACGTCGCCTCGGTGTGCAGGCTGCGGTAGGGCGGTTTCGGCATGTAGCGCTGGACGGTCCACGTCCACAGCGTGCCGCATCGTGGCAGCTCCACGACCTCGACCTCCGTGCCGCCGCAGCCGCGGCAGCTCCCCATCGCGGGAAACGCGTGAGCGCCGCAACGCCGGCACCGCGAGCCCTTCAGCGCCGGGTCTGACGCAGGCCAGTCGAACAGCGCATCGTCGATCGCCCTGCTGCGCACGTTGCCCACAGGCTCGAGCTCCGCAATATTCGTTCGACCAGACGGTCGGGAGTGATAAGATACGCGCCTCACAGGGCATTTGACAACCTGGCAGCGGCGGGCGGGGGGCGCATGACCACAGCACGGATCTTCGACCTGTCGGGCAAGCGGGCCCTGGTCACGGGCGGTGGCACCGGCCTGGGCCACCGCTTCGCGCTGACACTCGCGCGTGCCGGAGCCGACGTGGTGCTCGCCGCGCGGCGCCGGGAACCGCTCGAGGCAACGGCCGATGAGATCCGCTCGCTCGGGCGGAAGGCGAGTTGCGTGAGCCTGGACGTCACCGACTCCGCACGGATCGCCACCGCCTTCGCGAACGAGATCGGCGCGGTCGACGTGCTCGTCAACAACGCCGGGACGGCAGGACCCGGCTCGCTGCTCGAGATGGACGAGGAGACCTGGGACCGGGTGCTCGACGTGAACGTCAAGGGGGCGTGGCTCGTGACGCGTGCAGCCGTGCGCGGCATGATCGAGCGTGGAACGGGCGGTTCGATCGTCAACGTCGCTTCGGTGCTCGGCGTCGCGGTTCAGAAATGGACCGCGAACTACCCGGCGTCAAAGGCGGCGTTGCTGCAATTGACCCGGGCGATGGCGCTCGACTGGGCGCGTTACGGGATTCGCGTCAACGCCGTGCTGCCCGGATACTTCGCGACGGAGATGAGCACCGGCTATCTCGCTTCCGACGCGGGCAAGGCGATGTTGAAGCGCATGCCCATGCGGCGTCTCGGCGACCCCGCGGAACTCGATGGCGCACTGCTTTTGCTCGCATCCGACGCGTCGCGGTACATGACCGGCTCGACGATCACCGTCGACGGCGGATTGTCCATCCCCTGCGTCTGAACCCGTTGCGGAGTGACGACATGCCGGAACTTCGAGCGAGCGAGACCCTGGATGCCCCGGCGGACGCCGTCTGGTCCCTGCTCGAGGATTTTGGTGCCATCGAGCGTTGGTGGCCGCGCGACGCACCGATCCAGATCGAATCCGTGGAACTCGATGGGTCCGGGCTCGGCATGGTGCGGCACATCCGGAATCGCGGCATGAGTCACCCGATCAGCGAGCGGCTCGATTTCATCGACCGCGACGCACGCCTGCTGGTGCTGTCGATCGTCGGGCGGCGTCCTGACGGATTGACCGGCTACCTCGCGGAAGGTCGTGTCGTGGATCTCGGCGACGGCCGGTGTCGCATTGACTATCGCGCCCTGCTCACGACCGAGCCTGGGTGCGAGGAGCGGCTTCGCCGCGGGATGCTCGCGACGTACGCGATGATGTTCCGCGGGCTCGAGGCCGCCGCGCGCCCGCAGTGAACACCTTGGCGACCGTCCGCAGCGTGCTGCTGCAGTCGCGGCCGCGGGGCGCACCGCTCGCCTCCGATTTCGTGGTGGCCGAGCGTACGGCGCCCCAACCTGGCGACGGGGAGATGCTCGTCCAGGTCGAGCTGTGTTCGATCGACCCGGCGATGCGGCGGTGGATGGACGCCGAGAGTTACGGCGTGCCGATCGCGCTCGGTGGCGAGATTCCGTGCACGGTCGTGGGGCGCGTGCTCGACAGCCGCTGCAACCCGCACGCGGCGGGCGAATTCGTCACAGGCCGCGGCACCGTCGCAACCCATTGCCTGATGCGTGCCGACGGGTACACGCGCTGCATCGACCCGAACGACCCGCTGCCGTTGTCCGCGCACCTGAGCGTGCTCGGCACGAGCGGCCTCACGGCCTGCAACGGCCTGCTCAAGGTCGGCCGTCCGCAGCGCGGCGACACCGTGCTGGTGTCCGCAGCGGCCGGCTCGGTCGGTTCACTCGTCGGCCAGATCGCGAGGATCCACGGCTGCCGCGCGGTCGGCATCGCCGGCGGGCCCGCCAAGTGCAGGACCTTGCTCGAGACCTACGGCTTCGACGCCGCCGTCGACTACCGGGACCGGGACGTCTCGTCGCTGACACGAGCCGTGCGCGAGGCGTGCCCGGGCGGCGTCGACGTGTACTTCGACAACGTCGGCGGAGCTTGCCTCGATGCCGCCCTCGCTGCGCTCAATCATCGGGCGCGGGTCGTTCTGTGCGGCATGATCGGCGAGTACGACACGGACGGTGCGACGCACGGCATCCGCAACCTCTGGCAGCTCATTGCGCGCACCGCGACCATGACGGGGTTCCTCAACCGCGAGCACCTGGCGAACTGCGGCGCGGAACTGCAGCAGTTGCGGCAGTGGGTCGACCAGGGCCGGCTCCGATGGCAGGTGCACGAGGAGTGCGGCCTCGAGCGCTTTCACGCGGCGCTGCTGCAGTTGTTCGAGGGCACCAACCGGGGCAGGCTCGTGCTGCGGGTTGGGCCCGGTTGAAACGTCTACATCGCGAGGCGCCCGCCGTCGAGGATGATCGACTGGCCGACCATGTGACGCGCGGCGTCGGAGGCCAGGTACAGCATCGTCGCCGCGATTTCAGCGGGTTCCGCAATGCGTCCGTTGGGCGTCGCGAGGTCGAACGCGAGCTCCGATTGACGGCTGCGTCCGTCGGCGAGCGACTCGAGCATGCGGGTCCGGGTGCTGCCCGGACAGACGGCGTTGACGCGCACGCCGTCGGCTGCCACTTCGAGCGCCGCGCAGCGCGTCAGTCCGAGCACCGCATGCTTGCTCGCGACGTAACCGGAAACGCCGGTCGCGCCCACGTGGCTGCCGGTCGAGCCGGTGTTGATGACCACGCCGGAACGCTGCGCCCGCATGACCGGCAGCACGTGTTTCAGCCCGAGGAACACGCCGCGCACGTTGACCGCCATGACGCGGTCGAACACGTCCTCGGGATAGTCCACGAGTGGGACGACGGCGCCCTCGATCCCGGCATTGTTCACGAACACGTCGATGCGGCCGAAGCGTTCGAGCGTCCGTTCGACGTAGGCGCGAACCTGTGCGGTGTCGGTGACGTCTGCCGCGACGAAGAAGCCCTCTCGGCCCTGGCCGGCGAGTTCCGTGACGACCGCCTCGCCCTCGGCGCGATTGCGGTCGACGCAGACGATGCGCGCGCCGGCCGACGCGAACGCGAGACACGCCGCGCGGCCAATGCCCGCGCCGCCGCCAGTGACCAGCACCACCTTGTCCCGGAACTCGAATTCCACGCGTCACCTCCGCCGGTCGCACCGCGACGGAGCGCGGCGTGCTGTGGCCGGTTCGATTGTCGGCTAGAATAGACGACCGATCGGTCGGGAGAAAGGCCGGAGGCGCGAGCGTTCGACACGGAGGAGGATCCCAGATGCCCGCATTGCTGGACAAGGTCGCCATCGTCACCGGGGCAGCCCAGGGGCTCGGGCTCGCCATCGCACGCCGGTTCGCCGACGAAGGGGCCCGCGTGCTGCTGGCCGACCTCAATGCGGACGCGGTCGAGCGAGCCGCGGCCGCGCTCGGACAGGCGGCCGTGGTCGTGGACGTCGCGAACCGGGCGGACGTCCAGCGGATGGTCGAGCTCGCGAACGAGCGCATCGGCACGGTCGACGTGCTCGTCAACAATGCCGGCATTTACCGCAACCGGCCCTTGCTCGAGCTCGAGGAGCAGGAGTTCGACTGGGTCATGGCCGTGAACCTCAAGTCCGCGCTGTTCGCGATCCAGGCCGTGGCACCCCAGATGATTGCCCGCCGCAGCGGGTCGATCGTCAACGTGGCTTCCGTCGCGGCGGTGCTCGGTTCGCCGGGGGCCACCTCCTACTGCGTGTCCAAGGCCGGCCTCGCACAGCTCACGAATCTCGCGGCCATCGAACTTGCGCCACACAACGTCCGCGTCAATGCGATCGGCCCCGGCACCTTTGCCACGGAGATGGCCCAGGATGCCTACGCCGACGCGGCGCTACGCGCGAAGATCCTGCCCCGCACGCCGCTCGGTCGCTTCGGGCGACCAGAGGAGGCGGCCGGCGTCGCATTGTTCCTCGCGAGCGACGACTCGTCGTACGTCACGGGCAAGACGATCTATGCCGACGGCGGACGGCTGGGGCTCAACCTGACGCTTTGAACGGGCGAAGCGCAGCAAAAAAAAGGGGGCTGCCGACCGGCAGCCCCAGGTGCGGAGGAAGCGGCTGAATCGAGGGTCAGAAATCCACGTGGATCGAGACGCCGAACGTCAGCGGGTCGATCCATTTCTTGCTCGTGACGCGTCCGTTGGCCGAGAACGAGGCATCGGCCAGCTCCTGCTCGTCCGTCAGGTTCTTGCCCCAGAGCGTCACGCTCCAGTTCGCGTCCGCCGGCTGATAGACGGCCGTGGCGTTGAGCAGCGCGTATGAGTCCTCTTCCATCGGCGCGCGGTTGAACTCGTCGAAGTACACGTCGTCGGTGTAGAACAGGTTGGCGCCGACCGTGAGGTCCGCCCCGTTGCCCATGGCGAACCGGTAGTCCGCACCGAGGTTGCCTTTCCAGGTCGGCGTCAGCTGCGGCGTATTGCCCTTGAGCTGCACGAGTTCGGTGCCGAAGCGCAGCGGGTCGTCCGTCACGTAGTCGTCGAACTCGGCATCCGTGTAAGCGCCGCCGAGGTACACCCGCATCGCCTCGGTGGCCAACCAGTTCACGGTCAGCTCGGCGCCCTTGATCGTCATCTGGTCGATGTTGTTGATGATCGTCGCGAACGTGCCGTTCGGCAGGGGCACCGCCTGCGTGCGCTGCAGGTCCTTGGCCTTCATGTCGTAGCCGATGAGCTCGAACGCGAACTGGCGATCGGGGGTCGAGTACTTGAAGCCGACTTCGTAGTTCTCGACGGTCGTCGGGTCGATGATCGGGTTCGTGACCTGCATGATCACGCCCGCGCCCTGCTGGTAGCCCTGCGAGAACGTGAAGTACAGCATCGCGTCGTCTGTGAGATGCCAGTCCAGGCCGTATTCGCCCGTGTACTCGGTGTCGGTCCGCTCGTCGTAGCCCGGATTGAGCGGCGACCTGGGCGGCACGGTGATCGTGCCGAGCACCCACTGCCAGCTGTCGATCTCACGATTGTCGTTGTTGTAGCGGCCGCCGATGCGTGCCGCGAGTGCGTCGTTGAACCTGTAGTTCGCATTGAAGAAGCCGGCCCACGATTCGGCCGAGCTCTCGCCTGCACGCCAGAACCAGACGTCCTTGCGGGGTTGTTCGCCGACGTAGGTCGTGCCCTCCATGTCTTCGGTGAACCAGTACAGGCCCGTGATCAGGTCGAGACGCTCGGTCGAGTAGACGAGTTGCAACTCGTTGCTCATCTGGTCTTCGTCGAGCGGAATCGCGACCGTCGCGGTCGTGTTGGGCGGCGGGATGACCGTCGAGAGGTCGAGGTCCTGGGCGAGATAGAAGTCGAGGCGGCGGTAATTGAAGATGTCCCTGAGCGTCAGCGTGTCGCTGATGTTCCAGGTGTAGGTCGCCGTCACGGACGTCGTCTCACGTTCCATCTGCGGATCGATGTTGCCCGCGCCGTCCCGCGAACCCGGGTCGGAGAAGCCGCCCACGCCCTTCGGCGCCTGGGTCGGCGGCGCCGCTGGCGGTTCGATCACGTAGAGCGGCGTCAGGTACGTGAACAGGCCACTCGCGTCGTCCTGCTTGCCATATTCGCCCGTGAATAGCAGCGTCATGTCGTCGCGGAGGTCGAACTCGAGGTGGCCACGCGCGGCCCAGCGGTGGTCGTCGTCGATGTCGTTGGCCGTCGTGATGTTCTCGCCGTAGCCCGCCCGGTCGGTGGACGTGACGGCGAAGCGACCGCGGCTTCGTTCACCCAGCGGCCCGCTGAGGGCCGCGTCGACCTTGAGCATGTCGTAGTTGCCGACGGTCAGCGTGACATAACCTTCGAACGCATCGGTCGGCTTGGCCGTCACGGCATTGATCGCGCCACCGGTGGTGTTGCGGCCGTACAGGGTGCCCTGCGGCCCGCGGAGCACCTCGACGCGCTCGAGGTCGAACAGCGACATGCCCTGCGATTCCGGGCGCGAGACGACGGCGCCGTCGACGTGGAACGCCACCATCGAATCCTCGCCGCGGGTGTTGGACACGTTGCCGAGGCCGCGGACCGTGACCTTCATGGCGCCGACGGTCTCGCCGACGTTGAGCGTCGGCACGAGCAGCTGCAGGTCCTCGACGTCGTTGAGCTGCTGGGTGGCCAGGTCGTCGGCTCCGACGACGTCGAGCGCCGCCGAAACGTCGAGCAGCGACTCTTCGCGCTTGCGCGCCGTCACGACGACTTCCTCCAGGGCGGACGCGGGTGCCGCCGTCTCCTGGGCCTGGGCCATGCCGGGTCCGGGCAACGCGCTGGATCCGAGCACTAGGCCGATGGCCAGCGCGAGCTTCGACTGTTGCCGTGCGTGCATTGATGTCTTCCCCCTTTGTACTCCGAACGGTCCTGGTGCCGGTCACGCCGGCAGTGAAGCGACGATCAGCGGCCGACCCAGTTCGGCTTGCGCTTCTCGATGAATGCCTTGACTCCCTCTTTCGCGTCGGCCGAGTGGTGGACCACGTTGCAGGTCATCGTCTCGAGCGCGATCAGGCTCTCGGTGTCCGCGTCGAGGCCCCGATTGACGGCTTTCTTGGTCATCCACATGCAGAACGGGCTGAGTTCCAGCATCGGCGCGCAGAAGTCCCGGATCAGGTCGTCGAACTCGGCCGCGGGCGCCGACGCGTTTGCGAGGCTCCACGCAGCCGCCTCCTGGCCCGAGAGCACCTTGCCGGTCAGCATCAGCTCCTTCGACTTGCGCAGGCCGATGTAGCGCGGCAGGCGGTAGATCGGCCCTGCGCCGCCGAAGAGTGCGCGGCGGATGTGGAAATCGCCGATCCGGCACTCGTCGGCGCAGAGCAGGAAGTCGGTGGAGATCGCCAGCTCGAATCCGCCCGCGACCGCATAGCCCTCGACCGCGGCGACGGTCGGCTTCTTCATGTTGAACATCTTGTCGTAGGTGCGCGCCGAGTCGATCGCGAGCTGCAACGAGTCCGACGACTCGCCGAGCACCGGGGTCACGAGCAGGTCGAGGTCGGCCCCGGAGCAGAACGTGTTGCCGCGCCCACGGAAGACGACCACTTTCGCGGCGTCGTCGACGGCGGCACGGTCCACCGCGGCTTCGAGCTCGCGCAGCAACTGCGGGCTGACGCAGTTCCGCTTGTGCGGGCGGTTCAGCCAGATCGTGCAGATGCCGTTGCTCGCCAGCTCGTACTGAATCACGTCCTTCTCTGCGGTCATGTCCGGGCTCTCCAGGTATTCGAGGTGTGGGATCCGTGGCCGCGCTGGCCCCGCCCGCGACGGCAGCCTGGCGCGACGGTCGTACAAATAAAAGACCGTCCGGGCGGTCGGATAAAACTTAGCAAACGGCCCGTGCAGATGTCAATCATTGGGCCGAGTAGCCCCCGTCGACGACCAGGCAGGTGCCGATGATGAACGAGGCTTCGTCGGACGCGAGGAACGCGATGGCACGGGCGACCTCCTCCGGACGCCCGAGTCGTCCCAGCGGATACCGCGCGACCAGGTCACGCGTGTCGGTGGCGCGTGCGGCCGCGCCGCCCACGCTCGTCGGCGACTCGAGATGCCCGGGGCACACGGCGTTGACGCGTATGCCTTGCGCCGCATGATCGACCGCCGCGGCGCGCGTCAAATTGACGACGGCGCCTTTGGTCGCCGCGTACGCCACGGCGCCCCTGGGCGCGACCAGGCCCATCACGGATGCCGTGTTCACGATGGCACCGGGATGCCCCTGCATCGCCTGCACGGCGTACTTGACGCACAGCAGAACGCTCGTGAGGTTGACGTCGAGCGCGCGCCGCCAGTCGTCGAGCGCCAGTTCGTCGGCCGCTCCGCGCACGCCGATCCCTGCGTTGGCCACCATGACGTCGAGCCGACCCCA
>DASUMQ010000185.1:0-2791 GCA_036277615.1 Steroidobacteraceae bacterium | reverse complement strand
GCCAAAGTGAAGCCGCCCGTGCATCTCACGCCCGTGACGCGCGATCGCACGGTCGCTCTCGATTGGCTGACGCGCTTCGAAGGCGCCGGGCTGGACGGCGTGATCGCCAAGCTGCAGTCCGGCAGCTATGTGCCCGGCAAGCGCGCGATGATCAAGGTCAAGCACGTGCGCACGGCCGAGTGTGTCGTGGCCGGGTTTCGCTGGTACAAGAGTGACAAGGATGCCGTGGGCTCGCTGCTGCTCGGACTGTATGACGACAGCGGCGTGCTGCAGCACGTCGGCGTCACCTCGGCCTTTACGATGGCGATGCGCACGCAACTCGCCAAGGAGCTCGCCCCGCTCCGGAAGAAGGCGCTGGACGACCATCCCTGGCGTGACTGGGAGGGCGCGGCTGCCGAGTCGAGCCGCATGCCTGGCGGGCAAAGCCGTTGGAGTGCGGGCAAGGACCTGTCCTGGGAACCGCTACGGATCGAGCGTGTCTGCGAAGTGAAGTACGACCACATGCAGGGCGATCGCTTCCGTCACGCGGCGATCTTCCTGCGCTGGCGACCGGACAAGCGCCCATTGGATTGTCGTTACGACCAGCTCGAGGTGAGCAAGCCCTACGAACTCGAGCGAATCTTCTCGTCCGGGTCGAGCGGCTCCTGAGCAGGCCGGAGATTGTCCGGCACGTGCTCGAGATTGACGCGGATTCTCGTCCACGTGCTGTAACGTCCGCGCATCGCGTCGACCAGCACGTCCGCCGGCTCGAGGTGAGCCGCCGCTTCTGGATGTCGGGCCTTCCAGCGCTCCAGTCCCGCCAGCGCATCTCCTTTGCGACGGGCCCGTCCAATCTCGATCAGTGGCTTCGATGACTTGCGCCTGGACGACTTGCGCTTGGAGGGCTGGACGCGCGGCGGCTCCGATGCCTGCTTGCGATAATGAGGGGGCCACGGCGCATCGCCTTGGCCCTGGCGCTCGAAGAGCTCGAGCAATCCCTCGAGGGCGCCCGCGTGCTGGTCGATCCCGGCGTGCAGGTCGCCGAGCCTCTTGAAGCGCGCCGGCATGGAGGCCAACGTGAAATCCGCCGGATTGCAGTGGTCGACCTCGTCCCAGGTGAGTGGCGCTGAGACTCGCGCGTCGGGCTTGGGTCGCACCGAGTACGCCGACGCAACGGTGCGGTCCTTCGCGTTCTGGTTGTAGTCGACGAACACTCCGTGGCGCTCTTCCTTCCACCATTTGCTCGTGGCGAGCTTCGGTGCGCGCGCTTCGACTTCACGTGCGAGCGCGAGCGCAGCGCGACGCACCTGGTCGAAACTCCAGCGTGGTTCGATGCGCACGCAGACGTGTATGCCGCGTGACCCGGAAGTCTTCGGCCAGCCGACGAGCCCGAAATCCTCGAGGACGGCGCGCGAGACACCGGCGACCTGCTGGATCTGTTGCCACCCGATTCCGGGAACCGGGTCCAGATCGACGCGCAACTCGTCGGGATGATCGAGGTCTTCGGCGCGAACCGGGTGCGGATGCAGCTCCAGGCATGCAAGGTTCGCGAGCCAGGCGAGCGCCGCCGCGTCGCGAGGCACGACCTCCTCTGCGGTGCGACCCGAGGGAAAGCTCAATTCAACGACCTCGATCCAGTCCGGACGGCTCTTGGGCGCCCGCTTCTGATAGAAGTGTTCGCCGCCGCAGCCGTCGGGATAACGCACGAGCATGTTCGGGCGGCCACCGGCGCCGCGCAGTGCTCCTTCTGCGACAGTGACGTAATAGCGCGCGAGGTCGAGCTTGGTGTGCTTCGGCTTCGGGAACAGCACCCTGTCCGGGTGCGAGATCGTGACTTCCCTCCCGCCGACCGAAAGTATTTCCGCTTCGCGTGCGCTGGCCATGCATTCCACCTGCAGGGGCGACACTATGCCCTCGACGGGGCCGCGGTCGACACGGCAAGTACGACGCAATGACTGCATCGAAACGCGGGTTTTTCCAGGCCCGCGTTCCTACAGCGAGACGGCGATCCGGCACTCTTCCGGTGATCGCCCCATGCCCGGAACGACTCGGAGCCTGCGTGCGTCGGTGCTGATCGGCGGCGCGTCTTACGTGCCCGTGCCTGCGACGGGCACGACCATCGGGCCGGCTCCGCCTCCCGTCCAGATGGTGACGGTCGCCGTCTTGCTTCCGGTCGAGGTGGGTTTGAAGTAGACACGTACCGTGCAGGCCGCGCCGACATCGAGGTACGACGGGCAATTCTCGGCACGCACGAACTGGCGCGCGTCCGGCCCCGACAGGTAGATCGACTTGATCGGCAACACGCTGCGCCCGGTGTTCGTGACCGACACCGCCCTAGCCTTGCTCGTCGTGCGCACGGGCTGCTGGCCGAACGCAATCGACGTCGGCAGGACTGCGCCTTGTGCACGGACGCCGGTGCCGCTCAGGGCCCGAGACGTCGCGAGTTCGTCGCCCGCGATCACCTTGAGGTTGGCGAAGTGTTGCCCCGCCCAGGTCGGCCGGAACGACACCTGCATGTCACAGACGACACCGGGCGGAATGCTCGCGCCGCAGACGTGCGTCAGCAGGAACTTGCGCGCATTGGGGCCGTCGATCCGCAGCGCCTGGATGAGCAACGGCGCCGTTCCGGTGTTGCGCAGCGAGAACGCCCGCGGCGTGCTCGAGGTCCCGAGTGTCTGGTCGCCAAAGGCAGTCGCCTCCGGCGTGACCTCGTACGACTGCGTGCCCGGCCCGGTCGGCGCATTGTCACGACGGAAGACGTCCAGCGTGTCGGGTGAGTCGCCCGGCGCAAAATTAGTGGCGAGCGAGTTGA
>DASUMQ010000184.1:0-30466 GCA_036277615.1 Steroidobacteraceae bacterium | reverse complement strand
ACGGCGAAGTCGCGCGCGCGCTGCAGGAAGTGGGCGACCGCTGGTCGCACCTGATCATGCGGGACGCCTTTCTCGGCGTACGCCGCTTCGAGGACCTGCGGCGCCGCACGGGTGCCTCGCGGGGGACGCTGACCGCGCGGCTCAACGCAATGGTGGACGCGGGACTGCTCTATCGCAGCCCCTACGGTACAGCGCCGAGCCGGCTCGAATACCGACTCACCGAGAAAGGCCTCGCCTTCTACCCGGTTGCGCTGTGCATGTGGACGTGGGAGAACCGCTGGGGCGGCGAGTACAGCCTGCCCCCGCGCCTGGTGCACGCAGCCTGTGGTCGCGCGCTCAAGCCGTCGATCGTGTGCGGCCATTGCGCCGAGCCGATCGACCGGCGGCAACTGAGCTATCGCGCGGGTCCAGGCCTGCGCGGGCCCGGTACCACGCGGCCCGCGACGCGCCGGCGCGACGGTGTGGGCCGCTCGGGCGACGGCGTCGATACCACCATGTTCCACTGCGTCGACACGGTCGGCGACCGCTGGACGGCGCTGCTGCTCGGCGCGTTGTTCTTCGGCCTGCACCGTTACGACGACATCAACGCCGCGCTCGGCATCGCGACCAACATCCTCGCCGACCGGTTGCGGCGCCTGCTCGCCGCCGGCGTGATCGAGCAGCGGCTGTACCAGGAGCACCCGCCGCGCCACGAATACCACCTCACCGAGAAAGGCTGGGACCTCTTCGGCTTCACGATTGCGATGCAGGACTGGGGCACGCGCTGGATGCCGGTACCGCGCGGTCCCGCGCTGCTGCTGCGGCACGATCGCTGCGACCACCGGCTGCGCTCGAAGCTCGTCTGCGGCAGTTGCGGCGGCGAGGTCGATCCGCGCGAGGTGCGGATCGACGGCGCGACCTCCCCTGCCCGGGCTCATGCTCACCGTCGCGGCGGCCACGGGAAGAAGCCGCTGGTCCGTCGCACGTAGTCCTCGTAACCGGGCCGCTTCTTGAGCATGCGGCGCTCGACCAGTTCCTTGCCCATCATGCCGAGGATCGACCACGTCATCAGCGCCGGCGAGAACACTGTAAACAGCCCCCACGGGTGCTCACAGGCGATCAGCCAGTAGCCCCACCAGACGCAGGTCTCGCCGAAGTAATTGGGGTGCCGCGAGTACCGCCACAGGCCGGTGTCCAGGACGCGCCCGGCGTTGGCCGGGTCCGCCTTGAAGCGCGCGAGCTGCAGGTCCGCGATGCCTTCGCAGGCGATGCCGAGCAGCACGAGCGCGGCGCCGAACCAGGCCAGCGGGCCGAGTTCGAGCGGGGTGTCTGCCACCTGCGCGACCATGATCGGGGCGAGCGCGACGAACACGATCGCGCCCTGGTAGAGGTTGATGCGCGTGAGGCTGTGCCAGGCGAAATTGCCGCCCTGGTCCTCGACGTGCTTGCGCAGGCGCGCGTACCGCGCGTCCTCGCGGCCCCAGTTGCGCCACAGCAGATAGCCGCCGAGCCTCGTCGCCCAGATCACCGCGAGCACCGCGATCAGCACGCGCCGCGGCTCGGCGCCGTCGGCGACGAACACGCCGAGCACCGCGGCCGCCGCGATGCATGGCGCGAACCAGATGTCGACGAGACTGGAATCGCGCATGGCGAGGCTCACGCCCCACAGCAGCACGAACGAGCCGAACACGAGCGCCGCGTCGGCGAGCGCGAGTTGCAGCAGGTCGTTGAGCATCGCTACGTTCCCCCGGTGGCTCGATCAGACGGAAATGCTGCCGGAGCGAGGCGCCGGCCAGTCGAGCGTCTCGTGCTCACGCGTCAGCTCGACGAGCCGTGAGTAGACGTTCGCCGGAAACGGAATGGCGCGCCGCGCCTCGAGGTCGACGGCGATCGACAGGAACTCGACCGCGCTCGCGACCTCCGCCGTATTCACGTTGAGCAGGAACACCAGGCCCTGCACGCGCCGGTCGTTGAGGCCGGTGAACCGCAGGTGCAGCGTGACCTCGTCGCCGACGTGCAGTTCGCGGCGGAACCAGATGTGGTGCTCGAGGTCGACGAGCCCGACCTTCTGCTCGCGCACCCATGCGCCCGAGACGCCGAGCAACTCGAGCATGGCGTCGCTGGTCATGTCGTACATGCCCAGGTGGTGCTTGACGTTCACGTGACCGTTGAGGTCTTCCCAGTCCTGCGGCACGCGCACGCGACCGAGGTCGGGCAGTGCTCGCAGCTGGGCCGCATTCGGCATGGTCACGCGCAACGTCGATCCTCCGCAGCCGACCAGTCACTTGCACAACTGTACTATGGGTCCTATCCTCCACGGTTCCGGGCCGGCGTTCAAGCTCAGCCGGCCTCCGCAGCGGAGGATTCCACGATGACCGACCACGCCGAGACCGTTCGCGCCTACTACGCCGCCTGGCTGGCCGACGACCTCGATGCCGTCATGGCGCTGTGCACGGAGGACGTCGTCGCCGTCAACGTGCCGATCGGGCCGATCAACGGCAAGCCGGCCGTGCGCAAGTTCTTCGCGAAGTTCCAGAACCGCATCCGCGACAAGCACTACGACGTCCACCGGGTCATCGCGAACGACGACAGCTGCGTGGTCGAGGGGGTCGAGCACTACGTGCGCGACGGGCGCCAGGTGAGCCTGCCGTACATGTCGACCTTCCTGTTCAGGGACCGGCTGATCTGCGAGTGGCGCGATTATTTCGACCTGAAGACGCTGATGGACCAGCTCGGCCTCCCGCTCGAGGGCGGCGCGCAGCCCGCAGCCACGACGGAGGCCCGCGGCGCGTGAGCGACGGCGCCCGCACGGAGCTCCACCCGCCGTTCTTCGATCCGCGCGTTCCGGCGCGCGACGACTGCGTGCTCAAGCCGATGCTCGACGCCCGCGCCGCGCGTCATCCGGAGCGTCGCTTCGCGCTGTTCGAGGATGGCAGCACCTGGACCTACGCGCAGTGCCGCGCCGACGTGCGGGCGGCGGCGGCCGGGCTGCAAACGCTCGGCGTGGCCAAGGGCGATCGCGTGCTCGCCTGGCTGCCGACCGGGCCCGCAATGCTGAGCACGTGGTTTGCCGCGAACTACCTCGGTGCGGTGTTCGTGCCGCTCAACACCGCCTACCGCGGCGACGTGCTGGCGCATGTGGTCAACGCCTCGCGCGCACGCGTGCTGGTCGCGCACGCGGCGCTCGTCCCGCGTCTCGCGGGGCTCGCGCTCGAGCACGTCACCGACGTCGTCGTGGTCGATGGGTCGGTGGACCCCGCCCCCGCGGGCCTCAGGCTGCACGGGGCGACGGTGCTGCAGGGCGATGCAGCGGGGCTCGACGACAGCGTCGAGGTGCACCACTGGGACGAGCAGTCGATCATCTATACGTCGGGTACCACCGGCCGGTCGAAGGGCGTGCTGTCGCCGTACCTGCAGCTGTACACGACCGCCTCGATCGTCTACGGCTACCTGCGCGAAGGCGAATCGATCATGGTCAACCTGCCGATGTTCCACGTCGGCGGCACCAGTGCGGTCTACATCGCGCTGGTCCGCGGCGGCGGCGTACACCTCGTCGACGGCTTCAGCACCACGAAGTTCTGGGACCAGGTGCGCGCCGGCCAGTGCGCGACGACCTCCGGGCTGATCGGCGTCATGGCGGCGTTCCTCGCGCGCGAGCCGGCCCGTCCCGACGATCGCGACAATCCGCTGCGCTGCATGACCATGTTCCCGGTCAACGACGAGACGGTCGCGTTCGCCCGGCGCTTCGGCTTCGACTACCTGACCGGCTTCAACATGACCGAGGTTTCGGCGCCACTGGTGACGGATCTCAACACGGCGTCGTACGGCTCCTGCGGGCGGCCGCGCAGCGGCATCGAGGCCCGCATCGTCGACGAGCACGACGTCGACGTGCCGCGCGGCAGCGTGGGCGAGCTCGTCCTGCGCAGCGATACGCCGTGGACGATGTGCATCGGCTACGACGGCCAGGCGCAGGCCACGGTCGACGCCTGGCGCAACGGCTGGTTCCACACCGGCGACCTGTTCCGGCAGGACGAACGCGGCGAGTTCTACTTCGTCGACCGCCGCAAGGATGCGATCCGCCGGCGCGGCGAGAACATCTCGTCGTTCGAGGTCGAGAACGCGGTGCGCCTGCACCCGGACGTCGAAGAAGCCGTGGCCGTCGGCGTGCAGAGCGAAGTCGCCGAGGAGGAGGTCATGGCCGTCGTGACCGCGCGCGCCGGGCACACGGTCGATCCGCAGGCGCTCACCGAGTTCCTGATCCCGCGCCTGCCCTACTTCATGGTGCCGCGCTACGTTCGCGTCGTCACCGAGCTTCCGAAGACGGAGACCAACAAAATCCGCAAGGTCGTGTTCCGCGAGCAGGGCATCACCGCGGACACCTGGGACCGCGAACGTGCCGGGCTCCGCCTGCGCCGCGAAAAACTCTGAGTTCGCTCAGCCGGCGGGCGCAACGCGGCGCAGCCGCACCGGGATCGCGCTCATGCGCGGCAGGCCGGTGATCGGCTCAAACCCCGCCGTGTCGTCGACGAGTGCCGACGTCGAGGCGGCCCGACCCTCCTCCGCCGTCGCGGAGAACCCGTGCGCCATCGACACCACGCCGCGACGCACGTCGGGCGAGTGGTGCAGCACCGCGGTGACCGCTCCGACGGACGATTCGATCGCGACCAGCGTTCCGTCGTCGAAGCCGGCCCGTCGCGCATCCTCGGGGTGCACGTAGGCCGGGTTGTACGGTCGTCGCCGGCGCAGCGCCGGCAGGTGGTGCGCGACCGAGTTGTACACCGCGTGCTCGCGTCGGCTCACGAGCAACAGTTCCAACGCATCGTCCGCGACGGCGGTACCGTCCTGCGTGGCCGGCGGTCCCGACGACAGGGTTTGGTCGCTGCGCATCCGCACCGCCACGTCCGCGAGCTGTGCGAGCATCGTCGCGTCGGCGAGCTGCAGCCGGTGGGGCCAGTCCGGATCCCTGGCTTCGGCCAGCGGCTGCGGGTCCGGGAAGATTGCCCCGTGCGGATGCCGCTTGATTTCCTCCAGTGGTACGCGCGAGCGCCGCACGAAATGCTCGAGCAGCGCCTCGGTCGTGGGTGGCGCCTGCATGTCGAACACGTGCCCGCGCCACGCGAGCGGCAACCCCATGCGGCGCCCGAGCTCGTAGAAGACCTGCCAGTCCTCGAGCACGTCCGCGCCCGCGGGTGGCTCGACCAGCCGCGGCTGATACTGGGCGTACGGCTCCTGGTATCCGATCGACAGCCCGTACACGGTGATGCCCTCGTTCGCGAACGACAACGCCGGGGTCTCGAATCCGAAGCGTGGGCCGAGCACGTAGTGCGCGAGCTGCCCAGTCGCCGACACCTGCGGATCGACCACGACGAGCAGTTCGAGCGATTCGAGGGCGCGTCGGACGCGGGCCAGGTTCGGCCACGACGCGAGCGGGTTGCCGCCGACCACGAACAGCGCGCGAACCTGGCCGTCGCCCGGGGTGAGGATCTCGTCCACGAGCGCCGCCGTCGGCAGCCCTGCCGCCGTCTCACCGAGACCTCGAACGCGCAACGGCGGCCCGAAGCCGAACGCGGGTCGAGGCTTTTCGGCGCGAGCAACGCCGGAAAACTGGCGGAACAGCACACCTCGGTTGGGTATCGGCTCGCCCGCGCGCACCCACCGGCCGCAGACGGTGTTGAGCGCGAGCACGAGGTACTCGAGCAGCACCCCGTGGCCCGCCATGTTGGGACCGGTGCCCGCGGTCACGTTGCCCCGCCGGGCGCCCGCGAACATCCGTGCGGCGTCGACGATCGCCCGGGCCGGGACGCCAGCAAGTGGTGCGACCCGCTCCGGCGTGAACGGCGCGACGGCGGCACGGAGCGCCTCGAACCCTTCGGTCTCGGTGGCGACGAATGCGACGTCCTGCATTCGCTCGGCCACGATGACGTTGAGCATCGCCGCGAGCAGCTCGACGTCGCGACCCGGCAGGCACTGCACGTGCAGGTCGGCCTTGCGTGCCGTCTCGGTCACGCGCGGATCGACGACGATCAGCTTCAGGCCGCGTTGCCGCGCCTCGTGCAGGCGCTTGGCCGGGTTGAACGCGGGGATGCCGCCCCACATCGACACCAGCGTGTTGGCCCCGACCAGCATGCAGACGTCGGCTTCCGCAAAGGCCTGCGGCCCGGCACCCCAGCGGCCGTGCAGGCCCATCGCGACGGGCTTGCCGGGCTGGTCGATCGTGGCGTTGGTGAAACGCATCGGCGAACCGATCGCGTCCATGAACGCATCGCGCAGCATGACGCCCGCCGGGCAGAAATTGCTGAAGGTGCCGTTGTAGATCGCGACCGAACGCGGACCGTGCGCGGCGAGCACGCGTTGGAGCCTGCGCGCGATGCCGTCGAGGGCGACGTCCATGCCCACCGGTTGCAGTGCGCCGGTGTCGTCGCGCTGCAGCGGCCGGAGCACGCGACGCGGGTCGGCGTGGAACTCGTGGAAGTTGCGGCCCTTGACGCAGCTGTAGCCGTGGTAGGCCGGGTTGTCGAGGTCGCCGATGGCGTGCACGACGCGACCCTGCTCGATCGTCACCGTGAGCCCGCAGGTGGCGTGGCAGAAGCGGCAGATGGCGGTGGTCTCGGTCATCGCACGCGCCTCCGCGGCAACCAAAAAAAAATGAGGGCGGCGCCGGCGCGGGCGCCGCCCTCGGGGGCTCAACTCAGAACTTCACGGTGAAGTCGACGCCGTAGGTGCGCGGCGGGCCGAACTGCGAGACCTCCTCGCCGAAGAACGAGATGATGTTGACGCGGTACAGCTCGTCGCTCAGGTTCTTGCCCCAGAGCGCGACCTCCCACGGCGCGCCGTCCGGCGACAGCGCGATGCGGGCGTCTACGAGGCCGTAGGCGTCTTCCTCGGCGATGTTGTCGGTCGCCCAGGGCATGTCGCTCTGCCAGGTGTAGTTGACGCGGAAGTCCAGCGCATTGCCCCAGGAACCGAGCGGCAGTTCCCAGTCGATGCCGGTGCTGACCTGCGTGTCCGGCGTGCGCTGCAACTGGTTGCCCGAGCTGTCGAGCGGCAGTCCGGTCGACGGGTTGATCGCCGACTCGATGAAGTCCTCGTACTTCGCGTCGACGTACGAGCCCGACAGGAAGAACCGGAACGTTTCGATCGGTGCGAGCTGGAACTCGGCCTCGACGCCCTTGATCTCCGCGCTCGCCGCGTTGTCGGTGATGTTGCAGAGGCACGCCGCGTTGGTCTGGGTCACCTGCAGGTCGGTGTAGTCCATCATGAAGAACGCCGCGTTGAGACGCATGCGACGTTCCCACAGCGTGGACTTGAAGCCGATCTCGTAGTTCTTCGCCTTCTCCGGGTCGAACGGCGTCGTAGCCTGCGCGACGTTGGCCGGCGTGTCGTCGAAACCGCCGCCCTTGAAGCCCTCCGCGTAGGTCGCGTAGAGGAACCAGTCCTCGTTGAGGGTCCACTCGAGGATCGCCTGCGGCGTGGTCTCGGTCCACTTCTCGGAATACTCCGTTCGGAAGCCTTCGCCCGCACTGTAGGTCCATCGGTTGGGAGCCACGCAGGCTCCGCTACCTGTCGGGAAGGAGACGACCGGCACGATCGAGCCGTCCGGCGCGCGACAGATCGACTCGATCGTCACGTTCGCCCGTGGGTCGTTCGGATTGAAGCGGTCGCCGGTTTCGATCACGAGACCGTCGACGACGCCTTCCTTCTCGTCCTGGGTGTAGCGCACACCGGCGCTGAGCTTGAGCGCGGGCGTGAACTTGAAGCCGATCTGCGCGAAGCCGGCCAGGTTCTTGACCTCGCCCTCGTTGATCCAGCGGTTCTCGCCGCTCAGCGTCGAGAGGCCAGTCTGGACCGCCTGCCCACCCGCGGTGGCGCCGAGGAAATTCTCGCCTTTGAAATGGTCGGTCTTGTCGGTGTTGTCCTTCTTTGCGTACAGACCCGCGATCCAGTCGATGCGACTGTCCGGGTTGTTCGACGTGAAGCGGAACTCCTGGCTGAGTTGGTCGCCGTCGAGCCACTCGACGACGGGTTGCGCGAACAGGAAGCCGCCATTGTTCGACGTCGGCGGGCGCGTGCCGTACTTGGCGTTTATCCAGGCAATGTATGCACCCCACTCCGCCACGCTCCAGTTCAGCGCTTCCGGACCCGCACCCGTCTGGTCGTAGAACTGCCGGGACTCGGTCGTGCGGTAACCCGTGAGCGAGTTGAACGTGAAGAGCTCGAACTCCTTCTCGATGTCGAGCGTACCGCCCCAGCCCTCGCGCTCGAGGTACTGATTGCGACGCTTGTCACCGACGAGCTCCAGGCTCTGGGCGACGTTCTTGCGCGGATCGGTGAGACCGAGGTATTCGCGCAGGTTGCTCCACGGCCGCGTGCAGTTCGTGCGGAAATACTCCTGCTCGCACGTGGGCGTGCCGCCCGCGACGGCGACCGTATTGATGCCGTCCGTGGAGTCCTTGTTGTAGTCGACGATGCCGCGGATCGACCAGCCGCTGTCCCCGGGCCGCCAGAGCAGCTGCGCGCGGGCCTGCGTCGAGTCGAGGTTCTCGACCTTCCGTCGATGCAGCACGTCTTCGGCGAAGCCGTCGCGCTTGCGCGCCTGCATCGAGAAGCGGCCGGCGAGGTTGTCGGTGATGCCGCCCGTGACGTAGCCCGAGACCGTCGTGGCCGCGTAATTGCCGTACCCGAGCAGTGCCTGGCCGGACGTTTCGAACTCGGGCGCTGCGGTGATGATGCTCAGCGCGCCACCCACGACGTTCTTGCCGAGCAGCACGCCCTGCGGGCCGCGGATCACCTCGATGCGCTCGATGTCGTAGAAGTCGAGGTTGTAGTCGCCGGTACGGCCGATGTAGACGCCGTCGACGAACGTGCCGACCGACGGGTCGGCCGTCGGCGAGTCGAGCCGCGTGTTGGTGATGCCGCGGATGTTGAGTTCCGCGTCCAGCGGCGATAGCGCCGTCAAAGAGAACGCCGGGACGCTGTTCGCGAGGTCGGAGACCGAGAAGATCTTGTCTTCGGCGAGCGACTCGCCGGAGTACGCCGAGATGGCGATCGGCGTCGTCTGCAGGTCGGTCTCGCGGCGCTGGGCCGTGACGACGATCTCTTCGAGGCCCCCGCCTTCCTGGGCCGCGACCGGCAGGGCAGCGGCGACGGCCAGGATGCTCGCGACGGCGCAGGCCAGCGGCGTCGGGCCACCGGCAGAACCAAGCATGCGATGCAGAATCATCAGAGAGATCCCCCTTCTCGGACGTGCGGTGTGGTCGGGCGTGGGTTGCGCGAAGGCAACGACGGTCACTTGCTAAATTAGACTGGCGTAGGCTACTCCGCGTCTTGGCACCGCTGCAAGCCTTGCGCGACGACGCGTGCGCCGAAGTCGTCGTACGACGCGCGACCGTCGGGGTACTCGCGGCACACCCCCGGTACCACGAGTGCGTCGCGCATCAGTTGCGCGGACGCATCGTCGGCCGACGCGCCTTGACCGACGCGGATCAGCCGGTCGAGTTCGACCACGGCGGCGTGCCGGGCCCAGCCCCGGCCGACGACGAACACCTCGCCGCTCACACGCGAGTGTTCGCTTACCAGGGCGGCCACGAGCGGGGCGACGAGTTCCGGGGCGGTCGCGCGCCGCTCCTCGGGGTCCGTGACGTGCGCCGAGGTCATGCGCGTCGCCGCATACGGCGCTATTGCATTGCACAACACGTCGCGCGAGCGGCCCTCCGCCGCGAGCGAGCGCGAAAAGGCGAGCAGGGCCGCTTTCGAAGCCGCGTACGCGGTCAGGCCGTGGAGCCCGTGCAGCCCCGCCGAGGAGCTCGAGACGATCACGCGACCGTGCCCCGCCTCCCGCATGTGCTGCCACACTGCGTGGGTGACCGCGACCGTGCCCATCAGGTTGACGTCGACGATGCGACGAAACTCCTCCAGGCCGATCCTGTGAAACGCAGCGTGCTGATCGACGCCGGCATTGTTGACCAGCGCATCGAGCCGTCCCCATGCGTCGAGCGCCTGGTGCACCATGCGGCTGCCGGCGCCCTCGTCGCAGACGTCGTCATAGTTCGCGATCGCGCTGCCACCGGACGCACGGATTTCGTCGACCACGCGGTCGGCACTGCCGCGGCCAGACTCATCGAGCTCGCGGCGGCGATTGTTGACGACCACTCGCAGGCCGTCGGCGGCGAGTCTCAGCGCGTATGCCCGACCGAGCCCGGTACCGGCCCCGGTCACGATCACGACGCGCCCGTGCGCGTCGCCGGACGACTTGACCATTGGCGGATTTCCTTTCAGTCTTGTTAAGCAAGCCTCTGGGCATGATGCACGAATCGGCGGGGAGCCACAGCATGGGTGACGACCGGGACGACTCCGCAGCGAAGCTCGAGCGCCTGCTCGCCCGCGACGAGATCCACGACGTGCTGTCGCGCTATGCGCGTGGCGTCGACCGTGCGGACGCAGGGCTGCTCCGGTCGTGCTACCACGCCGACGCGATCGAGGAGCACGGCGGCAACTACACGGGCAACGCGCACGAGTACGTCGACGGCGCCGTGACCCGCATCCGCCAGATGGGGCCCATGCAGCACCTGCTCGGGTCGAGTCACATCGAATTCGATGCTCGCGGCCAGGTCGCCTGGGTCGAGACGTACGTCTGGACCTTCGCTCGCCTCCGACAGGGCGACGTCGCGACCGACACCTTCACCGGCGGGCGGCTGGTCGACCGGTTCGAACGGCGCGACGGTGCCTGGCGCATCGCGCATCGCCGGACGGTCTTCGACTGGAATCGCGACACGCCCTCGAACGAAGGCTGGTGCCTGGGCCTGTTCGACCCGGCACGGCCCGGCATGCACCTGGCGCGCAAGGACCGCCAGGACCTCTCGTACGACCGATCATGACGGCACAGGATCACGAGGACGTGGACGCATCGTCGCGCGCGCCGTTCCGCGAGACGTTCTTCCCGCCGGCCGACATGCGCGTCGAGCGGCGGCCCGACGGTACGCTCGTGATCGAACCGGTCGCCGAGCTGGCGCCGTTCGTGCCGAATTTTCCAGCCCAGCTGGCCGACTGGGCGCGCCGCGATCCCGATCGCCTCTGCATCGCCGAGCGCGCGGGCCCGGGCGGTCCGTGGATCCGCCACACGTACGGCGAATTCAAGCGCGCCGCGGATGCCGTCACGCAGTGGCTGCTCGACCGGGCGCTGCCACCCGGTCGCACGGTGCTGATCCTGTCCGGCAATTCGGTCGCGCACGCCGAGTTCAAGTTCGGCGCGATGGCGGCGGCCGCCCCGGTGTGCCCGGTCAGCGCCAACTACTCGCTGATGCCGGGCGATTTCGGCCGCCTGCGTCACGTCGTGGGGCTGGTGCGCCCGGCCGTCGTCTTCGCCGAGCAGACCGCGACGTTCAAGCGTGCCCTCGAGACCGTCGACTTCGGCGACGCCGAGATCGTGACCGGCGATCCCTCGCAGTTGTCGAGACCCTCCACCGCCCTGTCCGACGTGCTGGCCACCCCGGTGACGTCGGCGGTGCCCGCCTCGATCGACGCGCTCGATCCGGACGCGCACGCGCTCTACATGCTCACGTCGGGCTCGACCAGCATGCCCAAGGCCGTGATCCAGACGCAGCGAATGGTCACGGCGAACGTCGCGCAAGGCCGGCAGGTGCTCGCGCTCACGGCAGGCTGGAGCGAGACGATGCTCGACTGGCTGCCCTGGAGCCACGTGTCCGGCGCCTGCAACCAGTTCGCCACGATCTGCAGCGGCGGCAACTTCTACATCGACGCGGGCCGCCCCCTGCCCGGCCTGTTCGAGGAGTCGCTACGGAACCTGCGCGAAATTCCGCCGACGTTCCACATCAACGTACCGTTCGGCTACGCGATGCTGGTCGAGGCGCTCGAGGCCGACGCCGACTTGCGCGAGCGCTTTTTCAGCAAGCTGCGGATCGCGCTCTACGGCGGTGCCGGGTTGCCCCAGGCGCTGTACGACCGCTTCCAGCGGCTCGCGGTCGCGACGATCGGCGAGCGGATCTTCTTCACGGCCGGTTACGGCGCCACCGAGACGGCGTCAGGCTGCATGGCGATCTACTTCCCGACCGAGGAGGTCGGCATCGGGCTGCCGATGCCGGGGATGACACTCAAGCTGGTCCCGCGCGGGCCGCGCTACGAAGTGCTGGTGCGCGGTCAGATCGTGACGCCCGGCTATCTCGGCGGCGGAGAGGCCAATCGCGCGATCTTCGACGACGAGGGCTTCTATCGCACCGGCGACACGGCGCAGTTTCACGACCCGGACGACATCGGCAAGGGTCTCAAGTTCGCGGGTCGCCTGGCCGAGGAGTTCAAGCTCACCACGGGCACGTGGGTGGCGGCCGGGCGTGTGCGCGCCGAGGTGCTCGAGGCCACGGCGCCGCTGCTCGCCGACGTCGTCGTCTGCGGCGAGAACCTCGCGTACGTCGCGCTGCTCGCGTGGCCACGCTCGCCGCCCACACCCGAACTGCGTCGCCAACTCGCCGAACGACTGGCCGCGTACAACGCGGGCCGCGGCCTCAGCGAGCGCGTCGATCGCCTGGTGCTGCTCACGGAGCCGCCGAGCGCCGACCAGCACGAAGTCTCGGACAAGGGCACGATCAACCAGCGCGTCACGCTCGGGCGGCGCGCGGGCGACGTCGCGCGCCTGTACGCCGATCCTCCCGCATCGGACATCATCGTTCCTTCCGCCGCCGCGGGCTGACGCGGACGGCCACAGACCGGAGACGAGCCTCATGGACATCAACGGATGCGTCGCCCTCGTGACGGGTGGCAACCGCGGCATCGGCGAGGGTTTCGTGCGCGTGCTGCTCGAGTCCGGCGCGCGCCGCGTCTACGTCGGATCGCGCGACCCGGCCGGCGCGGACCACCTCGTGACGCAGTTCCCCGACCGGTGCGTGGCCGTGAAGCTCGACGTCGTCGACGAAGCTGAGGTGGCCGCGGCCGCGAAGCAGTGTGACGACGTCAACCTGGTCGTCAACAACGCCGGGCTCTTCACCAACACGCTGCTGATCGGCGCGCCCGACATGGGCGCGGCGCGTCAGGAGATGGAGGTCAACTACTTCGGTACGCTCGCGATGTGCCGTGCCTTTGCCCCGGTCCTCGCGCGCAACGGCGGCGGCGCTATCGTCAACGTGCTCTCCGGCGCGGCGCTCGTCAGCATCCCGAACATGGGCGGCTACGGACCGTCGAAGGCCGCGACACGGTTGCTCGGCGGCATCGTCCGCGCGGAACTTGCGGGTCAGGGCACGCAAGTGATTTCGTTGATCGTCGGCTCGGTCGACACGCGGATGGCGGCGCACGTCGAGGGCTCCAAGGAGAAGCCCGAGGACATCGCGCGCGCCGGACTCAAGGCGGTGACGCGCGGCATCGACGAACTCGACACCGACCGCATGGCGGTGGAAGTGCGCGCCGCGCTCGCGCTCGATCCGAAAGGTCTCGAGAAACGCATGGCGCGGATGCTGCAAGCACCCGTGATCCGGACCGGGCGCTGATCGCGACGTGGAGCGGCGGTTAGAACAGCGCCGGTCGGTTCGCCACCGTTTCGAGGTACGCGGGCAACGGTTCGCCGCCCTTGAGTCGATCGAACAGCGCCCGATCGAAGTAGTCGCGCCATTCGACGATCCGTCCGTCGCGGAACGCCAGCACGCCGGCGTACGGGATGACGACGCGCCGGCCCTCGGTCGTCACGAAGTCGTCGACGCCCTCGACGTGCAACCGGTCGCCGTCGCGCGCGACCTCGAACAGGCGCCAATGGATCTCCTTCATCTGCGTCGTCATGCGGGTCGCGAACTCCCGCATGGCCGCCTTGCCCTGCAGCGGCGGGCTGCCGACGTGCGAGTGCCAGCTGATCTCGTCGTCGATGTATTGCAGCATGGCTTCCAGGTCCTTGCGACGCCAGGCGAGGATGACTTCACGCAGCACCTGCAACGGATCGGTGACGGCGCCGGCCGCAGCTGCGGCACCCGTGGCGAGCAGTCCCGACACCACGGTGGAGGCCTCGAGGAAACGACGTCGATTCATGATGCACTCCGCAAACCTGCTTGCACTACGAGACCATACAGCATGCATTCGCACGACGACAGCCGGCGGTCCGTACCGCCGCACCGGTGACGGGGGGAACCGATGCGCACGACACCCGAACACCTGATCCGCGAATACCGCCGTCGCGGCTGGTGGTCCGACACGCGGATTCCCGACTTGTTCGATGCCGCCGTGCGCGCGGCGCCCGACCAGGTCGCCATCATCGATCCCCCCAACCGTCCCGCCCTGCTCGGCGACGCGGCGCGACGCCTGACCTTCCGTGACGTCGCCGACCTCGTCGACGGTTACGCCCTGCGCCTGCTCGAGCTCGGGCTCGGGCGCGACGACATCCTGATCACCCAATTGCCGAACGTCGCCGAGTATCCGGCGCTCTACCTCGCCGCCATGCGCCTGGGCGTCATCGTGAGCCCGGTGCCGATGCAGTTCCGGCGGCACGAACTCGAACAGATCGTGGACTTCACCGGCGCCCGCGCGGCCCTGACCGTGCGCGAGCTCAAGGGCGGCGCGTACGCGGCGACCGCGGTCGAGCTGGCCGCCGGCAGGCCGCTGCAGGTGCTGTGCCTCGGCGAGTCGACGGTGCCGGGCGCGGTTGCGTTCACGCCCGCTCCGCTCTCGGCCGCCACGAGCGCACGCCTGCGCGAACACGTCGCGGCGCTCGCCATCGACGCGGACGACGTCGCGACACTCTGCTGGACCTCGGGCACCGAAGGCATGCCGAAGGGCGTGCCGCGCTCGCACAACCACTGGATCGCGATCAGCTACGGCCACTGGCGCGGCGCCGGCATCCAGCGCGGTGAGCGCCTGCTGAACCCGTTCCCGCTGATCAACATGGCCGGCCTCGGCGGCTGCTTCATGAGCTGGCTGCACAGCGTAGGCACGCTCGTGCTGCACCACCCGCTCGACCTCGGGGTCTACCTGCAGCAGATCGTCGAGGAACGGCCTCAGTACGCCATCGCCCCGCCGGCAGTGCTGAACATGCTGCTCAAGGACGAGAAGACGCTCGCGTCCGTGGATCTCTCCTCGCTGCGCTGCATCGGTTCCGGTTCCGCGCCGCTCGATCCCGGGATGATCGCGGGCTATCGCGACCGCTTCGGCATCGAGGTCGTCAACATCTTCGGCTCGAACGAAGGCGTCTCGCTGTTGAGCAACGCGGCCAACGCGCCGGACCCCGTGCACCGGGCGCGGCTGTTTCCGCGCTGGGGGCGCGACGAAGTCCGGTCCGAGCCGCCCTCGCCCGTCCAGATCCGCACGCGTATCGTCGACCCGGCGACCGGCGCCGAAGTGCTCGAGCGTGGCCGGCCGGGCGAGATGCAGATCACCGGCCCGTCGGTCTTCGACGGCTATTTCCGGGCACCGCAGCTGACCACGCAGTCCTTCACCGAGGACGGCTGGTTCCGCACCGGCGACCTGTTCGAGCTCGTCGGCGACGGCGACCCGCCGCCGTTCTACCGTTTCGTCGGCCGTCTCAAGCAGATCATCGTGCGCGGGGGCATGAAGATTGCGCCCGAGGAACTCGACTCGGTGCTGTCGCAGATGCCTGACGTGCTCGAAGGCGCCGTTTCCGCGTACACGGACCCGATCATGGGCGAGCGCATCTGCGCGATCGTCGTGCCGAAGCCTGGAGCACGGCTGACGCTCGAGTCGGTCCGCGCGCATTTCGAGCGCGCCGGTCTCGCCACGTTCAAGTACCCCGAGCGCCTGCAGTGCGTGCCGCAGTTGCCGCGCAACAGCGTCGGCAAGCTGGTCCGCAGCGACCTCGCACGGATCGCGGACGCGCCCGCCGCGGACGCCGGCTGAGGGCCGATGACACGCGCATTCGCCTTCGTCGCGCCGCGCGATCCCCGGCCGATCGGCACGCTGCTCGACCTGCAGGCCGAACGCGACCCCGGGGCGCCGGCGCTCACGTGCGGGGCGGAGACGCTCTCGCGGGCAGAGCTTGCACGCCGTGCGCAGGGCCGGGCCCGGGCGCTGCGGGCCGCGGGCGTAACCGCCGACGACTTCGTGGCGCTCGCGTTGCCGAGTGGCACGGCGGTGCTCGAGCTCGCGTTCGGCTGCTGGAAGATCGGTGCGACACCGGCGCCACTCTCGCACCGCTTGCCCCGTCTCGAACTCGAGGCGCTGCTCGAGGTGCTGCGCCCGCGTGTGGTCATCGGTGACGGCGATACCGGATCGGGTGCCACGCGGCTGCGCGAACGGGACTTGCGCGACGGTCCACCCGAGGCCGAGGTCGAATCCGGCCTCGTGTCGGCGCACGTCAAGGCGATCGCCAGCGGCGGCAGTACCGGCCGACCCAAGATCATCGTCGACCACGCGCGCTCGGTGCTCGACCCGGACGCGCCCTCGCTCGGCATGCGGCCCGGCGACACGGTGGTGATCCCCGGGCCGATGTACCACTCGGCACCGTTCGGTCTCGCCTACCAGGCGTTGTGCTGGGGCTGTCACGTGGTGATCATGCCGCGCTTCGACGCGGCCGCCACGCTCGAACTGGTGGAGCGTCACCGTGCGCAGTGGCTGTACCAGGTGCCGACGATGATGCACCGGATCTGGCGCCTCGACGCCGAGCGCGCGCGCTACGACGTCTCCTCGCTCGAGATCGTCTGCCACATCGCGGCCGCGTGCCCGGTGTGGCTCAAGGAGCAATGGATCCAGTGGCTCGGGCCCGATCGCGTCTGGGAGGTCTACTCGGGCACCGAGGCCATCGGCGCCACGTCGATCGGCGGTCGCGAATGGCTCGAACGTCGCGGCTCGGTCGGGCGCCTGCTGCCCGGCGCCAGCGTCCGGATCCTCGACGAACACGGCGACGACGTCCCGCCGGGCGTCGTCGGCGAGATCTATTTCAAACCCGCCGGCGGCTGCGGCTCGACCTACCACTATCTCGGCGCCGAGCCACGCGTGCTCGGCGAATGGGAAACCTTCGGCGATCTCGGTCGTGTCGACGACGATGGCTATCTGTACCTCGCCGACCGGCGCACGGACCTGATCATCAGCGGCGGCGCGAACGTGTATCCGGCCGAGGTCGAGGCCGCGCTCGACGCATACCCGGGCGTGCTGGCGAGTGTCGTGATCGGGTTGCCCGACCCCGACCTCGGTCATCGCGTGCACGCGATCGTCGAGGCACAACGCGAGGTCGCTCCGCTCGACTCCGAAGCGTTGCAGGCATTCCTCGCCGAGCGGCTGGTCGGTTACAAGCGGCCGCGCAGCATCGAGGTCACTTTCGAACGCCTGCGCGACGATTCGGGCAAGGTCCGCCGCAGCGCGTTGCGCGACGCCCGCCTCGCGGACGGTGGCGCGCCCTAGCGCCCGGACGCTCTACGCGCTCGTCCTGGCCTCGGCCGTGGCTGCGATGACGAAGGGCCGTCGTGCGAGCACGAGTGCCAGCAGCCCGAGCGGCGTAACGATCGCGCTGAGGATCGCGATTGCCTGGCCGATCCGCGCCGGGTCGCCGAGCCAGTGGTCACTGATCAGCGCGACACCCGTGGGCCCGATCGTGAACGCGACGATGTTGCCGACGAGCAGGTACAGCGCGATGACCCGCGCGCGCACACGGTTCGGCGCGATCGCCTGTAGCGCCGCGGGCGGGAGTCCCTGGGCCAGCCCGAACAGGAACGACATCACGGCGATCGTCGCCATCGCGGCTTCGCCGCTCGGGGTGAACGGCGCCACCAGCGCGAACGGCAACGCAAGCGCGCCGCCGCCGATCGACACCTGCAGCACCGCGTCGCGCGCACCGCGGCCGGCGAGGCGGTCGACGAGCCATCCGCCCACGAAGATGCCTGCCGTACTGAACACGAGCAGCACGAGGCCGTAGACGGCGCCGATCCGCGCGATGCTCCAGCCGTGACTGCGGATCAGGAACGCGGGTGTCCACGACAGGTAGGCCGCGATCGCCACGCCGATCAGCGAATAGCCGAACGCGAGCAGCGCGAAGACCGTGCCGCGCTCAGCCAGGAAGTGTCGCAGCGACGCGGTGTCGACGCCGGGGGCCGTGACGCGGGACTCGTGACGGCTCGGCTCGCGCACCAGCAGCAGCACCAGCGCCAGCACGGGGCCGGGCACGCTCACGATCAGGAAGGCGAGCTGCCAGGTCTTTAGTTCACCGAGTCCGGGCAACACCACGGGCGGCGCCGTGTTGGCCCAGGCGACCACGGCCCCGCCGATGATCAACGCGAGGCCCACGCCGAGGATCGCACCCGCGGCGTACACGCCGAGCGGCCGTGCGCGCTTCTGCGCCGGAAAGCTGTCGGCGATCATCGAGTACGCGGCCGGCGAGAGGCCGGCCTCGCCGACGCCTACGCCGACACGCGCGAGGAACAGCGTCAGGAAGTTGTGCGCCAGGCCGCAGAGCGCGGTCATCACGCTCCAGAACGTGACGCTCACGACGATCAGGTTGCGTCGCGACCCGCGGTCGGCGAGCCACGCGAACGGGATGCCCATCAGCGTGTAGAACAGCGTGAACGCGAGCCCCGCGAGCAGGCTGAACTGCGTATCCGTGATGTCGAGGTCGCGTCGCACCGGCTCCACCAGCAGCGTGAGGATCTGCCGGTCGACGAACGCGAGCGCGTAGGCCACGACCAGCAGCGCCACGAGCGTCCAGGCGCGGGCGGTGGACGGCCACTCTTCCTCGCACGCCGCGTCGCGCGGTTCCGGCAGGTTCGTCAAGTGCCCTCTCTTGCCGATGCGGCTCCCGCGATGCAAGTGACTTCGCCGGCCGATGCTGCAACACTCGTCCGTGACATTGACGGGAGCTCCGGATGATCGAGTCGAAGTTCGACGTGCGCGAAAGACCGAGCTTGCGACTCGTCGATCCCGCGTTGCTCCCGTGGCTCGAGGCGATGCCCGACGAAACCTGGGGCGACGCGATGCTGCCGGGCCGACGCGCACTGATCGTGGCGCTCGCCGCCGCGAACAAGCCGCCGTTGCGGCCCGACGTCGAACTCGAGGAACGTCACCTGCGTCGACCCGACGGCGACGGCGAGCTGCGGCTCGTGATCGTGCGGCCGCGCCTGCACCGCACACCCTCGCCCGCGATCCTGCATTTTCACGGCGGCGGTTACGTCGCGGGCCTGCCGGAGATGGCGCGCGGCACGATCGCAGCGTTGGCGGCGGAGCTCGGCGCCGTGGTGGTGTCGGTCGACTACCGCCTCGCGCCTGAATGGCCGTATCCCGGTGCACTCGACGACGGCTACACGGCCCTCGCCTGGCTGCACCGTGAAGCCCGCACGCTCGGCGTCGACGGCGACCGCATCGCGCTGAGCGGCGACAGCGCCGGCGGCGGGATCGTGGCCGGCCTTGCGCTGCTCGCACGCGATCGTGGCGAGCACGCAATCGCGTTCCAGCACCTCGTGTTTCCCGGTCTCGACGACCGCACGTGCGTGCGCACGGACCTGTCGCCGTTCGTCGGCCAGTTCATCTGGACGCAGGCGAGCAACCTCTACGCCTGGCGCGCGCTGCTGGGCACCGAGCCCGGTGGTCCCGACGTCCCGTCCTATGCGGCGCCGGCCCGTGCCGAGGACCTGAGCGGCCTGCCGCCGGCATGCGTGCAGGTGGGCGCGCTCGACCTGTTCGTCGACGAAGACGTCGAGTACGCGCGACGGCTCGTCGCCGCGGGCGTCTCCTGCGAACTGCACGTCTACGCCGGGGCGCCGCACGGGTTTACGATGGCCTGGCGTGCGTCGGTTACGCGTGCCTGCGAGCGTGACGGTCTCGCTGCCCTGCGGCGTGGATTGCGGGTCGAGCATCCCTAGTCCGCGCGCACCGTGACGACGAGCTTGCCGAGCGCCCGACGGGCGGCCACCTCCGCGATTGCGCGCCCGCCGTCCGCGAGCGCATATCGATTCGACACGTGCGGTCGAATCGCGCCGCGCGCGTACAGTTCGAAGAGTTCCCCGACCTCGCGGCGAACCTCCGCCGGCTCTCGCTGCGCATGCGCGCCGAACAGCACACCGCGGATGTCGCAGCCCTTGAGCAACGGCAGGTTCAGCGGCACGCGCGGGATTTCGCCGGCGGCGAAGCCGATCACGAGATAGCGTCCTCCCCACGCGATGCTGCGCAGGGCCGGCTCAGCGTACACGTCGCCGACCGGATCGCAGATCACGTCGACGCCGTCCGCGCCGCAGTGCTGCTTGAACAGTTGCGCGAGCGCCTTCGCGTCCCGGGCCTCCTCGCCGCTCGGATACACGAAGCCGCTGCTCGCGCCGCGCTCGAGGGCGAGCGCGACTTTTTCGGGGGTCGACGCGGCGGCGATCACGCGGGCGCCGCTTGCGCGACCCAGTTCGACGGCCGCGAGCCCGATGCCGCCGGCGGCACCGAGCACGAGCATCGACTCGCCCGGTTGCAACTGTCCGCGACGGCTCAGCGCATAGTGCACCGTGCCGTACGTGGCCATCAGCGTGGCGCCGTGCTCGAAGACCATTCCGTCCGGCAGGCGATGGCAAGCGGCGGCCGGGACCTTGACCGACTCGGCCATGCCGCCCACGCCGGGCATGGCGAGTACGCGATCGCCCCGGTGCACGTGGGTCACGCCCGCCCCGGTCGCGGACACCATGCCCGCCACCTCGCCGCCGGGTGCGAACGGCCGCGGTGGCCGAAGCTGATAACGGTCCGCGATGATCAGCGCGTCCGGAAAATTGACGCCGCACGCGTGCACCTCGACGACGACTTCGCCGGGGCCGGCCACGGGAGCCGGCACCTCGTCGAGCACGAGTGTTTCAGGCCCGCCGGACCGTACACTGAGCAGCGCCTTCACGTGCCGAACCCGCCGAGCGTGACGCCCGCCTCGGCCGCCGCGAGCTTGAGAAACCGCAGGCCCGGACCGCCGGGCTCCTCGCTGTGCAGCGCACCCGCGAGGTCCGTGATCTCGTCGAATCGCGCCGCGATCGCCTCGGGCGTGCGCTCCGCCTGCGGCAGGTACACACCGCGTGTCTCCTCGATCACGATGCGCGAATACCCGCCCGCGACGGCACTGAGGATCGTGCGCGACGGTGCGTCCTCGCTCACGAGGAACAGTGCGGCCGGCGTTACGGACTCCGGCGTCATCAGCGCGAGCGCGGCCTCCGGCAGCAGCCCCGCCGTCATGCGCGTGGCCGCCGAGGGGCACAACGCGTTGACGCGGATGCCGTACTTGGTCCCCTCGATCTGCAGCACGTTCATGAGCCCGATCAGGCCGGTCTTGGCCGCACCGTAGTTGGCCTGGCCGAAGTTGCCGTAGATACCCGAGGTCGAGGTGGTCATCAGGACGCGGCCGTAGCCGGCGTTGCGCATGTGTCCCCACACGGCCTGGCTGCAGACGGCGGCGCCCACCAGGTGCACGTCGACCACGGTCCGGAAGTCTGCGAGCGTGCCCTTGGCGAAGCTCGCGTCGCGCAGGATGCCGGCGTTGTTGATCAGCACGTCGATGCGGTTCCAGCGGTCGATCGCACGGGCGACCATGTCCGCCACCTGACCGGGATTGGAGACATCTGCGCCGTGCGAGATCGCCTCGCCTCCCGCGCGCCGGATTTCCTCGGCGACGCGCTCCGCGGGTTCCGACGAGCCACCGGTGCCGTGCACGTCGCCGCCGAAGTCGTTGACGACGACCCTGGCGCCGCGCGCGGCGAGCCCCAGCGCGTGTGAGCGACCGAGCCCGGCGGCCGCACCCGTGACGATGGCGACTCGCCCGTCGAAGCGGATGGTCATGAGCGGTGTCTCCTCAACCGACGAACTGCAGGCCGAGCCAGTCGGCCACGACCGCGGGCTTGGCCTGGCCCTCGACTTCGACCGTGATCGCGAGCGTCATGAGCCACTGGCCGGGCTGGCGCTCGACCAGGTCCTTGAGCACGAAGCGCCCGCGGATGCGGTTGCCGGCGCGCACGACGTTCGTGATCCGCACGCGGTCGAACCCGTAGTTCATGCCCATGCGCGCGCCCTCGAGTTCGAGGCCCGCGGAGGACGTCATCTTCGCCATCAGCGAGAGCACCAGGAATCCGTGCGCGATCGTCGCGCCAAACGGGCCCCGGGCCGCGGCTTCGCGGTCGACGTGGATCCACTGGTGGTCGTCGGTGAGGTCCGCGAAGCGGTCGATCATCGACTGGTCGATCAGGCACCAGTCGGAGGCCCCGAGTTCCTCGCCGATCCGGCGTTGCAGTTCCTGCGGTGTGTG
The DNA here is from genome assembly GCA_036277615.1 of Steroidobacteraceae bacterium. Classification (GTDB taxonomy): domain Bacteria; phylum Pseudomonadota; class Gammaproteobacteria; order Steroidobacterales; family Steroidobacteraceae; genus RPQJ01. The sequence goes on along the minus strand of DASUMQ010000184.1, from coordinate 8,310 downwards.
CACGTGTGTGCTCCTCGTGGCGTCCTAATCGCGATCCAGTGTGGCGGCAGGTTGCCAGGCCTCGAACTGCGTGCGCAGGGCGGCGACGAGCGCGAGCGGCTGGTCCACCATCACGTGATGACCTGCGTCCGGAATCTCGATCCACGGTGTCTGCGGCGGCGTGGCACGTCGCAGCAGTGCGCGGCGCGCGGGCGTCAGCAGCTCCGAACGGTCGCCGAACAGCAGCGACATCGGGCACGTCGGCGGCGTGAGCACCGTGGCATTCGGCAAGCCGCCGAACTTGGCGCGCAGGTCGGGATCGAAGCACCACGACCAGCCTGCGCTGCCGGTCACGTCCTGGACCGGGTGCAGCGACGTGCGTGCGAGCAGTTCGACGATCCACGGGTGCTCGCACGGCTGCGGTGGTGAGAAGCGGAACCTCGCCATGGCCTCGTCGAGGGCCGGATAGACGCGATGCCGATGCCCGCGCCGGGGCACGCCGTCGTATTCGTCGTCGTCCTCGTCCGCCGTGATCACGCCGTCGACCAGCACGATCCCGCCGAGTCGCGATCCGACCGTCTGCGCGAGCTGCCGGGCGACGAAACTTCCGAACGAGTGCCCGACTACGATCGGCGGATGCACCGCCTCGAACAAGCCTGCTTCCGTCGCCACGACGAGCGCCTCGCGCGCGTACTGCTCGAGCGAATAGGTGTCGCGCCAGCTCGAACCGCCCATGCCGGACAACGAAAGCGCGACCACTCGCCGCGCGGTCGCGAGTTGCGGCGCGACGAAGCTCCACCAGTCCGCGTGCGCGGTGAAGCCGTGGAGCAGCAGCACGCCGGGACGACCGCGCTCGCCCCAGGCCAGTGTCTCGATCCCGACGCCTTCGACGTCGATCGTCGCGCGGGTCGGGGCGGCCGCGAGCGCCACGCGGAACCACGCCGGCGCCGAGTCCACGGCCTCGTGCAGACCGCCGGCGTCAGGCATCGGATGCCAGTTCTTCGATGCGGTGCGCATGGTGGTCGGCCGACCCGAACTGCGACTCGATCATGGTCGCCCGCTTGAAGTAATGGCTCACGGCGAGTTCGTCGGTCATGCCCATGCCGCCGTGCAACTGCACCGCGGCCTGGCCGACGAACCGCGCGGCATCGGCGACGAAGACCTTCGCGGCGGAGACGGCGCGCATGCGCTGCGCGGGCCGTAGCAACAGGCTCAGCGTGGCCAGGTACGTCATCGAAACCGCCTGCTCGACCCTCATGTACATGTCCACCATCCGGTGCTGCAGGACCTGGTTGGCCGCGATCGGCGCGTCGAACTGGCGGCGCTGCTTCGTGTACTCGACGGTGTCGGCCAACAGCCGGCGCATCACGCCGACGGCCTCCGCGCACAGCCCGGCGATCGCTTCGTCGACCGCGACCTCGAGCGCGTCGAATCCGTCCTCGGAACCCAGTATGTCGGCGCGGACGCCCGCCAGGCGCACGTCGGCGGCGAGGCTGCCGTCCACCGTGGGATAGCGACGCAGCGTCAGCCCGGCGGCGTCGGCCGCCACGAGAAAGGTGGCGACGCCACGTCGGTCGCGGTCGGCACCCGCGGTGCGCGCCGTGACCAGCAGGTGCGTCGCGAACGGCGCGCCGCGCACCGCGTCCTTGAGCCCGTCGAGCACCCAGCCGTCCGGCTGGCGCGTCGCACGCGTCGTGATGTGCTGGAGGTCGTATCGTGCCGGCGGCTCGAGGTGGGCGAACGCGAGGCGAACCTCGCCCGCGACGATGCGTTCGATCCACTCGCGGGCACGCGGCGAATCCCACCGGCGCAGCAGGCCGCCCCCGAGCACGGCGGTCTCGAGATAGGGTTCGATCGCGAGCGCGCGGCCGATCTCCTCCATGACGACCAGGTGCTCGACTGCGCCACCGCCGAGGCCGCCGACGTCCGGATCGAAGCCGGCGCCGAGCACGCCGAGGTCGTCCGCGAGGCCCCGCCAGGCCCCGGGCGCCCAGCCCTGCTCCGAGCGGACCATCGCCTGGCGCCGTGGGAACGAGTACGTGTCCGCGAAGTACCGCGCGAGACTCTCGCGCAGCATCTCCTGCTCGGGCGTGAAACTGAAATCCACCGGTGGTGTTCCTGCTGCGTGAGTGACGTCAGAGCCCGAGCACGGCCTTGGCCAGGATGTTGCGCTGGATCTCGTTCGACCCGCCGAAGATCGAGGTCTTGCGCATGTTGAAATACGTGTCCGCGACGTCCACGGCCGCGGGCATGGCGATTGGGTCCGCCCCGGTCGCGAGCGTCGCGCGCACGCGCAGCGCCGCGTGCGGGCCCACGGCCTCGAGCGCGAGTTCGTTGAGCCGCTGCTGCAACTCGGTGCCCCGGATCTTGAGCATCGAGACTTCTACACCGGGCACGTTGCCGGCCGTTTCGGCCGCGAGCATCCGCAACTCGGTGTACTCGAGCGCAAGCAGGTCGACCTCGATGCCGGTCAGCTTGCGACGAAACGCCGGGTCTTCCAGCAGCGGACGGCCACGCTCGACGACGCCCGCCGCAAGTTCGCGCAGCCGCGTGAGCGCCACCTTCGATCGCGACACCATGGCGATGCCGCTGCGCTCGTGGGCGAGCAGCGCCTTGGCGCAGGTCCACCCCTGGTTCTCCTCGTGGATGCGATTCTCGACGGGCACGCGAACGTCTTCGAGCCATACCTCGTTCACCTCGTGCGTACCGTCGAGCGTGATGATCGGGCGCACGGTGACGCCGGGGCTGCGCATGTCGATCAGCAGGAAACTGATGCCCGCCTGCTTGCGCGCCTTGGGGTCCGTGCGGACGAGGAAGAAACCCCAGTCCGCGAAGTGCCCGAGTGTGGTCCAGGTCTTCTGCCCGTTGACGACGTAGTGATCGCCCTCGCGGACCGCGCGTGTCTGCAGCGAGGCGAGGTCGGAGCCGGCGCCGGGCTCCGAGTAACCCTGGCACCACCAGACGGTGCCCGCGACGATGTCCGGCAGGAAGCGCGCCTTCTGTTCGGCGGTGCCGAACGTATAGATCACCGGACCGACGAGACCCGTACCGAACGAGATGATCGGTACCGTGTCGGCCAGCGCGAGTTCTTCGTTCCAGAGGTAACGCTGCGTCGGCGTCCAGCCCGTGCCGCCGTACTCGACCGGCCACGCGGGAACCGACCAGCCGCGACGCGACACCGCCTGGTGCCACGCGAGGTAATCCTGCTTGCGCAACTCGAGCCCCCGCTGCTGGCGCTCGCGCACCTCGGCCGGATAGTGCTCTGCAATGAAGCGGCGCACCTCGTTGCGGAATTCCAGGTCCTGGTCGGTGAAATCGAGTCGCATCACTTCCTCGCGCCGCGCGTATCGGCACGGCAGCCGATGCAGGCCATCCGCGCACGGTCACACACTATCGTCAGCCGTAGATCTCGAACAGACCCGCGGCGCCCATGCCACCGCCCACGCACATCGTCACGACGCCGTAGCGTGCCCCGCGGCGTCTGCCCTCGTGCATCAGGTGCCCGACGCATCGCGCGCCGGTCATGCCGAACGGATGGCCGATCGCAATCGAGCCGCCCGACACGTTCAGGCGCGCGTCCGGGATGCCCAGCGCGTCACGGCAATACAGCAGCTGGCTCGCGAACGCCTCGTTGAGTTCCCAGAGGTCGATGTCGTCGATGGTGAGGCCGTGCCGCTCGAGCAGTTTCGGCACCGCGAACACGGGCCCGATGCCCATTTCCTCCGGCCTGCAGCCCGCGACGGCGAGACCGCGGTACGCGCCGAGCGGCGTGAGACCGCGACGCTCGGCCGCACCGGCTTCCATCAACACGAGTGCGGCCGCGCCGTCGGAGAGCTGCGACGCGTTGCCGGCCGTCACGAACCGGCCTTCGGCGACGTAATGCCCGCCCTTGAACACGGGCTTCAGCTTGCGCAGGTCGGCCAGCGTCGTCTCCGGTCGGTTGCCTTCGTCGAGCCGGAGCCGGACCTCGCGTTGCGAAACGGCGCCGGTGTCCTTGTCGCGCACGAGCATCCGCGTCGTGAGCGGAGCGATCTCGGCGTCGTAGCGGCCTTCGCGCTGCGCCTGCGCCGTACGCTGCTGGGACTGCAGCGCATACTCGTCCTGCGCCTGGCGCGAGACACCGTAGCGCTCCGCGACGACCTCGGCGGTCTCGATCATGCTCGTCGCGAGTCCGGGATAGTGCTCGCGCTGCCAAGGGTCGCCCAGCCGTTCGTAGTTGACGCGCTCGTTCTGCACCAGCGACACCGATTCGACGCCGCCTGCGACCACGACCTCGGCCCCGTCGACGACGATGTGCCGCGCCGCGGAAGCCACGGCCATGAGCCCCGACGAGCACGCGCGCTCGACCGTCATGCCCGGCACCGTGACGGGCAGCCCGGCCCGCAGCGCCGCAAAACGCGCGATGTTCTGCCCGGTCGTGCCTTGCGGAACCGCGCAGCCGAGCACGACATCCTCGACCTCCGCGGGTGCGACGCCCGCGCGACGCACGGCCTCGGCCACCGCGTGCCCCGCGAGCGTCGTGCCTTCCGTGTCGTTGAACGCGCCGCGGAACGCCTTGCCGATCGGGGTGCGCGCGGTGGCGACGATCACGGCGGTTCGGCTCATGGGTGCCTCAGTCTCATTGCGAAAGTGACAGTTGACCGCATTGCGGGTCCGCGCGTCAACGCCCGTCGCGGCTTGCTCTCTTGCATTATTGGACTTATGGTTCGGGCACCGCCCCGAGGACACCGCCATGACCACGACCGACGACGTTTTCGCGTTCGCCGACCGCTTCATCGACGCGCTCAACGTCGGCGACGCCGCGCTCGTCCGCGACTTCTACCAGCCAGATGCGACGGTCTGGCACAACTTCGACAACGCCGACCAGCCATTGCCGGAGAACCTCAAGCTGCTCGAGTGGATGGTGCGCAAGGCACCGCAACGGCGCTATAGCGTCCTGCGTCGCGAGATCGTGCCGGGAGGATGGTTCCAGCAGCACGTGCTCGAGGCGCAGCTGCCGAACGGGCGCGAGATGAAGCTGTACGCCTGCTGCGTGATCACGCTGCGCGACGGACGCATCCAGCGCATCGAGGAGTACGTGGATCCGGCGCAGGCGGCGGTACTGAGGGAGAAGTGACTGGTGACTGGTGACTGGTGACTGGTGGCTAGTGGCTAGTGGCTAGTGGCTAGTGGCTAGCAGGAGCCGACCGGGCCGACGGACGGCGCAGCCGCTTCCTACTGACCACTAGCCACTAGCCACTAATTCATTCTTTCCACCACCATCGCGGCGCCGACCCCGGACGCGCCTGAGCAGACCACGAGTCCGAGTCGCCCGGCGGCCGCGTCGAGCGCATCGAGCAGCGTCGACAGCAGGATCGCGCCGGACGCGCCCATCGGATGACCGCGGGCGATGTGGCCGCCGCCCACATTGACCTTCGTTGCATCGACGGTGTGGTCGCGCAGGAATTTCGCGATCGTCACGCCGAACGCTTCCATGAACTCGATGCGATCCATGTCGCCCAGCGACAGGCCGGTCCGCTGCAGCACGCGCTCCATCGCCGTGAAACCCGCGAGCAGCGAGGCGTGCGGATCGCCGCCCGCTTCCGCGTAGGCCAGGATCCTCGCGCGCGGCCGTCGCTGGTCGCCCGACGGTGGGCCCCCCATCAGCGCGAGCGCCGCGCCGTCGCAGACCGGCGGCGCGTGGCCAATCGTGTGCCGGTGGTCCACCGGGCCGTCGAGTGCGTCACGATACTGTTCGGACAGGGCCACGAACGACGGCGCCATCGCACGCAGCGACTCGGCCGTCGTCTGCGGACGGATGCATTCGTCGACCGCGAGACCGCCGAGCGGTACGCGTGACGCGAGCAGCGCCGGCGTCGTCTCCGCCGCCGCGGCCCGCTGCTGCGAGGTCAGCGCGACTGCGTCGAGCGCGTCGCGTGAAATGCCCTGCGCTTCGGCGAGCCGGTCGGCGGCGAGCACGACCGGGATGAAGCGCGTGCGCCTGGGGAAGCTCGCGTCGGTGTAGTAACCGGCCTGGTCGCCGAGGAACGGCACTCGCGACATCATCTCGACGCCACCGGCGAGCGCGCGATCGAGTTCGCCGGCCGCCACGCGCGCCGCGACGTGCCCGATGGCCGTGAGGCCCGACACGCAGTAGTTGTTCAGCGTGATCGCGTAGGCGTCGTCGGCGACATTCGCGTGCAGCTTCGACACGAGCGCGATGTTCGCGCCCTGGTCGCCGACCTGCCCGACGCAGCCGAGCACGAGCGCCTCCGCGCGCCGCGGCGCATGTCCCCGTCCTTCGAGGGCGTCGACGAGACCGCCGATGAGTTCCTGCGGCTTGAGGCCTGCGAGCCCGCCTTCGGCCCGGGCCTTGCCGCGGGGCGTCCTCACGGCGTCGTAGATATATGCCTGCATGCGGCGGCCTTCAGGCGCCACGCCCGACGACGAGGCTGACGACCGTGCCGAGCGAGCCGCCGATGTTGAGCGTGCCGAACGTCCTGGCCCCCTCGACCTGGTATTCGCCGGCCGTGCCGGTCACCTGTCGCCCGGCGTCCAGCAGCATGCGCGCGCCCGTCGCGCCCACCGGGTGGCCGACCCCGATCAGCCCTCCCGACGGATTCACGGGACAGCGGCCGCCGAGTTCGATCGTGCGGTCCTCGATCGCCTGCCAGCTCTGTCCGGGTGGCACGAGGCCGAAGTGGTCGATCGCCATGTACTCAGTCGACGTGAAGCAGTCGTGGGTCTCGATGCCGTCGAGCGCCTCGACGCCGGCGAGTCCTGCGCGTCGCCACGCGTCCTCGATAGCTTTGCGCACGTGCGGGAACATGTACGTCGCGCCGCGGCTGCGTTCGAGCTTGTCCTGGAAGCGGATGCCCGCGTTGGTGTGGCCCCAGCCGAGGATGCGGGGAAAATCGTCGCCCCGTACGCCGCGCCGCGCTGCGTACCGCTCCATGAACGCGTCCGAGCACAGCACGACCGCGACGGCCCCGTCCGTGATCTGGCCGCAGTCCTGGCGCCGCGTGCCGGGCTCGATCACGGGGTTGTACTGGTCGTCGTCGGTGAAGGTCTCGGCGCGGAAGCTCCAGTTGCGGGTCTGGGCGCGCGGATTGCGTTTCGCGTTGCTCATGTTGATTTCGGCGATGCGGTTCAGGTGACGCCGGTCGAGTCCGTAGCGCGACTCGTACTCCATCGCGATGCGGCCGAAGACCGCGGGCCAGACGAACTTGCAGTCGAGCCCTTCGCGTCCCTGCCACGACGCGGCGTTCTGAACCTGCGAAGCCTGGTCGCCCGGCAGGTTCTTCTCCTCCTCGACGCCGAGCACGAGGATGCAGTCGTACCGGCCCGCCTCGATTTCGGCCGACGCCGCGAGCACGCCGAGTGAGCTGGAGGCGCACGCCGCCTCGTGCCGCATCGCCGGCTTGCCGAAGAACTCCGGCTTGATCTGCGCCACCATCGCGGCGAGGTGACCCTGCCCTCGGTACAGCTCGCCGAAGGCATTGCCCACGTGGATCGTGTCGATGTCGTCGGCGTCGAGCCGGCAGGATTCGAGCGCGCCGTCGATGGCTTCGCGCATCATGTCGGTGTAGTCGAGGCCTTCGCGCGACCAGACGCGCGCGAAATCCGTCTGGTAGCCGCCGATCAGATGTATCGCCATGCGTGGATCCTGGCCGTGTGCGTTGCGGAATTTGTCATCGATGGGCCGACGCGGCTGCGCCTGCCGCGGGTTTCAGGTGCAGGCGTCCCGCGCGCACCGTGATGCCGTGGGCCTCGCGGTCCCAGGTCCCGGCCGTCACACCTTCGGCGCGCAGGCGATGCTTCTCGATCTTGGCCGTCGGCGTCTTCGGCATGGCTTTCACGACGCGCACGTAGCGAGGCAGCATGTAGTGCGCCATGCGTGGCTCGAGGAATTGCAGCAGTTCGGCCGGGTCGAACCCTCGCGACTCGTCGAGCGTGAGCACGAGCATCACCTCGTCCTCGGCGTCGTCGCTCGGCACCGCGATCGCGGCTGCCTCCAGCACGGCCGGGTGGCACAGCGCCTCGGCCTCCACCTCGAACGACGAGATGTTCTCGCCGCGACGACGGATCGAGTCCTTGAGTCGGTCGACGAAGTAGAAGTTGCCGTCTGCGTCGCGTCGGAACGCGTCGCCGGTGTGGAACCAGCCGTTGCGCCACGCGGCAGCCGTCGCCTCCGGGTTACCGAAGTAGCCCGGCGAAAGTTCCCACGGACGCGACGTGCGCAGGATCAGTTCGCCGACCTGGCCATGGAGCACTTCGATGTCGTGCGCATCGACGACGCGCGCTTCGACCCCGGCGCGAGCCCGGCCGCACGTCCCCAGCGCCGCGGGGTTG
>DASUMQ010000183.1:0-3324 GCA_036277615.1 Steroidobacteraceae bacterium | reverse complement strand
GCGAGCCCGGTGCGTCGAGCAACGTCGCGAACACGGCCGCCGAGACCATGAACATTCCGAGTGCCCAGCCTTCGATCAGGTACTCGGGCCAGTGTTCGCGCAACGCCGTGCGCATCGACAGTGTTGTCTGTGTCATCGCCGTCAACCGCCGGTCTCGAAGCCGGGGTACAGCGTCATGCCGCCGTCGACGAACAGGCTCACTCCGTGCACGTAGTCGGAGAAGTCCGAGGCGAGCCAGACGGCGGCGCGGCCGATTTCCTCGGGTTCGCCGATGCGCTTGTACGGGATCAGGCGCAGCAGTTCGTCGTAGGCCTCGGCCGTGTCCCAGGCCTGCATGTTGATCGGCGTGCGGATCGCGCCGGGGCAGATGCTGTTGACGCGGATCCGGTACGGCGCGACCTCCTGCGCAATGCTCTTCATCATCAGCATCACGCCCCCTTTGGACGCCGCGTAGTTGACGTGGCCCGCCCACGGGATCACCTCGTGCACCGAGCTCACGCAGATGATCTTGCCGGCCGAGCACGAGACGTCCGGCCGCACGCCGCGACGCTTGAACTCGCGGACGGCCTCGCGCGAACAGAGAAACTGGCCGGTCAGGTTGACGCCGATCACGCGGTTCCACTGCTCGAGCGTCAGCTCCTCGAATGGCGCGTCCTGCTGCAGGCCCGCGTTGTTGACGAGGATGTCGACCGTGCCGAACTCGTCGATCGTGCGGCCGAACATCGCCTGCACGTCGGCCTCGCTCGAGACGTCGGCGCGCACCGCGATCGCACGGCCGCCGTTGGCGCGGATCGCCTCGCAGGCCTGCAGCGCCTTGGCTTCGCCGGCCGTGTAGTTGACGACGACGTCGGCGCCGGCCTGCGCGAGCGTCACGGCGATCGCGCGGCCGATGCCGGAACTTGCACCGGTCACGAGCGCGACCTGGCCGACGAGCGTGCGTTGCACCGGGCAGTTCGGCATGACGGGCTTGGGCAGGTGGGTGTAGGTGACAGGCATGTCCATGGAAGCACCAGGGGATAGGGGATAGGGGATAGGGGCTAGTGGTCGCGGGCACGGGGCTTGAGCAGCTTGGCCACGAGTCCGGTCCACCCGGTCTGGTGGTTCGCGCCGACGCCGCGTCCCGTGTCGCCGTGGAAGTACTCGTAGAACAGCAGGTGGTCGCGGAAATGCGGGTCCTGCTGCAGGCGCGGGTGGTGGCCGTACAGCGGACGGCGGCCGTGCTCGTCCTTCAGGAAGATCCGGCACAGGCGCTGCGACAGCTCGTCCGCGACCTGCTCGATCGTGAGGTAGCGGCCCGAGCCCGTCGGGCACTCGACCTTGAAGTCGTCACCGTAGTAGTGGTGGAACTTCTGCAGCGACTCGATCAGCAGGTAGTTGACCGGAAACCAGATCGGCCCGCGCCAGTTCGAGTTGCCGCCGAACACGCCGGAGTCGGACTCCGCCGGCCGGTAGTGCACGGTCATGTCCATGCCGTGCACGTTGAACACGTAAGGCTCGCGTTCGTGCACCTTGGAGAGTGCGCGCACGCCGTAGTCGGACAGGAACTCCGACTCGTCGAGCAGGCGGCGCAGGATCCGCTTCATGCGGTGGCCGCGCAGCAGCGAGAGCAGTCGGCGGTGCCCGCGACCCGGCACCTCCCAGTGCGAAACCAGGCTCGCAAGGTCGGGCCGGTAATTCAGGAACCACTCGAGGCGGCGCTTGAAGTCCGGCACGGCGTCGAGCAGCTCCGGTTCGAGCGTCTCGACCGCGAACAGCGGGATCAGCCCGACCATCGAGCGGACCTTCAGCGGCACCTTCCCGTCGTCGGGCAGGTGCAGCACGTCGTAGAAGAACTTGTCCTCGTCGTTCCAGAGCCCGATGCCGGACTCGCCGACGTTGCTCATCGCCTCGGCAATGTGCAGGAAGTGCTCGAAGAACTTGGTCGCGACGTCCTCGTAGACGCGGTTGTGCCGTGCGAGCTCGAGCGCGATGCGCATCAGGTTCAGCGCGTACATCGCCATCCAGCTGGTGCCGTCGGCCTGGTCGATGTGACCGCCGGTCGGCAGTTGCGCACTGCGGTCGAACACGCCGATGTTGTCGAGCCCGAGGAAGCCGCCCTGGAAGACGTTGCGGCCCTCGGCGTCCTTGCGGTTGACCCACCAGGTGAAGTTCAGCATCAGCTTGTGGAAGACGCGCTCGAGGAACTCGAGGTCGCCGCAGTCGCCGCGCGCCTTGCGGTCGATCTGGAACACGCGCCAGGTGGCCCAGGCGTGCACGGGCGGATTCACGTCGCCGAACGCCCACTCGTACGCGGGGATCTGCCCGTTCGGGTGCATGTACCACTCGCGCGTCAGCAGCACGAGCTGCTCCTTGGCGAACTGGGCATCGACGAGTGCGAGCGGCACGCAATGGAACGCGAGGTCCCACGCGGCGTACCACGGGTACTCCCACTTGTCGGGCATCGAGATCACGTCGGCGTTGTTGAGGTGCGCCCATTCCCAGTTGCGGCCGTGACGGCGACCGTCGGGCGGGTTCGGCTGCGTCGAGTCGCCGCGCAGCCAGTCGGGCACGTCGTAGTAATAGAACTGCTTGCCCCAGATCATGCCGGCGAACGCCTGGCGCTGGACGAGGCGCGCGTCGTCATCGTCGATGCCCTGCTGCAGTTCGGCGTAGAACTCGTCCGCCTCGGCGATGCGCTCGTCGAAGATCGCATCGAAGTTTGCGAATGGCGCCGCGTCCGCCTCCGCGACGAGTCGCACGCGCACCTCGACCTGCCCGCCCGCGGGCACCTCGAGCACATACCAGGCCGTGGCCTTGGTTCCCGTCAGCTCGCCGTTGACGGCGGACTCGCGCCCGTGGATCACGCGATCGTGGAAACCGTCCTTGGCGAAGCCCGCCCGGGGGAAGCCATACAGGAGACCGGTGTTCGTCTCGTTGTCGGTGAACAGCGGCTGCGGCGCCACGCCGGCCGCGGCGTCGAAATAGGCGTGCATCGTGCCAAGCGTGGGGTGCTCGACGCGCACGGCGTCAGCGGCCAGGCTGAGCGACGGCCGCGCGGCGCCGGCCTGCCACGACCACGTGTTGCGGAACCAGAGTTGGGGCAGCACGTGCAGCGCTGCCGCCTCCGGACCGCGGTTGTGCGCGGTGATCCGCATCAGCAGGTCGCCCGGGGCCGCCTGCGCGTACTCGACGAAGACGTCGAAGTAGCGGCTGTCGTCGAACGCGCCGGTGTCGACCAGCTCGTACTCGGGCGCGCCGATGCCGCGCCGCCGGTTCTCGTGCACGAGGTCCGCGTACGGGAACTCCCGTTGCGGATACTTGTAGAGCATCTTCAGGTACGAGTGC
>DASUMQ010000182.1:0-2638 GCA_036277615.1 Steroidobacteraceae bacterium | reverse complement strand
CTGCGGCATGTTGTTCAACAGGTCCTCGACGTGCTGCACGCCCTGCAGCGCCACTTCCTGCGAAGTGATCAGCGACACCGGGCTCGTGCCTTCGAGGTTCGGTTGCGGAATGCGCGAGCCCGTCACGATCACCTGCTCGAGTTCGGCTTCCTGGGCTTGGGCGGCGGGGAGATAGGTTGTGCCGGCCACCGTGCCGGCCGTCAGCAACGCGAATTTGACCGCGTGCTCGATGTTGCGATTGCGCATCAGTGGGCTCCTGCACACGAAGATGTCGGGGACGCCGAATATGTTCGCGAACGAATCTATGCGGCATCCGGCATTGTCGTCGCAGCGACGTGCGGCTTTTCTGACACTGTTGGTGCGCAACGACAAACTGACCTCGATCAGCGGTGCGAGCAGCGCGACCAACCGCGCGCTTCGATGCACGATGACGCGGTCGTTGAGAGTAGAGTCGATCGCATGAGTGCAACGCGCGTCGTCGGCTTCGCTTGCACGTTGCTCGCGGTGGCCTCGCACGCGAGCGGCGGAGCCCCGTCGTTGATGCCGCCGATCGTCACGACGACGGTTCCGTCGACCGACAGTCAACTCGACGAGCCCCAGCCTCTTTACGCCGCACCCACGCGTCTCGATCGCGCCGGACGCATCGTCGCGAGCGTCGAGGTCAACGGCCGGGGCCCGTACCGCTTCGTCGTCGACACGGGTGCGAATCGTTCCGCGATTTCCCCGCGACTCGTGACCGAACTCGCGTTGCAACCTTCCGCGGCCGGGAAGGTCGACCTGCACGGCGTGACCGGTTCCGCGACGTTGCCTTCGGTGGACGTGGCGTCGCTGCGTGCAGGCGACCTCGAGATCGACCCGGGCGCGATCCCCGTGCTCGAAAGCCGTGTGTTCGCGGACACGGACGGCATCCTCGGCATGGAAGGGTTCTCCGATTACCGTATCGACGCCGACTTCACGGCGGACCGGGTCAGCATCGAACGCTCGACCGGGAAGCGTCCGCGCGGCAACTTCTATCTCGTGCAGGCGACGAACTATCGCGGACTGCTGCTGGTCGATGCCCAGGCCGGACGCATCGCGGTGAAGGCCATCATCGACACCGGTGCGGAGCGGACGCTTGGCAACGCAGCATTGCGCGACGCACTCAGCGCTCGCGCGGACCCGCGTCGTCGCACGCAATCGCGCGTGATCGGCGCCACCGAGGACACGTACGTCGGCACGTCGTTCGTCGTGCCGACGCTCCGGATCGGCAGCGCGAGGCTCCACAACCTGCACGTCACTTTCGGCGACATGCACGTCTTTCGCGTCTGGGACCTGACCGAGCAACCGGCCGTGTTGATCGGCATGGACATGATCGGTCGGCTGCGCCGCTTCGCCGTCGACTATCGACGGTCCGAGGTCCAGCTGATGCCGTTCCGTCGAGCAGGCACCGAACTGCGCAAATGCGGGCCGACGGAATGTCGCTCGAGGATTCCCGAACCCGACCGGATTTGACCACGGGCAATCGCTTCGCTTCGGTCCGTTGCTACAATTCGTCTTCGTTGCCACCGCCCCGGCACTAAGCCAGACAGTCCTGCGAAACCATGCACGATGAACGTGAGAGCCGTCTGCTGTCGCTGCTGGCCAAGGCCACCCGCGCACGCGCCGAGGGTGACCTTCCTGCCGCGGTGCGCTACGCGGAGGCCGCCGCGAAGGAGCGGCTCGCGCACCCGACCCTGCTACGGATCCGCGCAGAGGCCCTCCGCGACGCCGGACGACTCGACGCGGCGGGTGAGCTGCTCAATCGCGCGCTGAAGCTCGCGCCCGGCGACGCGGCGATCGTGATCGACATCGGTCGGTTGCTGCTGGCCGAGGACCGGGGCGCCGAGGCGATCGACGCGTTGACGAACGCGACGACCCTCGCACCTGCGAGCGTCGATGCCTGGAATGCGCTCGCCGCCGCGTGCGCGGGCGAGGGCCGCACGACCGACGCACGGGCTGCGTTCCGGCGCGCGTCCGAACTCGCGCCGAACGATCCGGACCCGCGCGCCGACCTCGCGTTCCTGGAAGCCCGAGCCGGCCAGGCCGAGGCCGCATCCGCCCTCGCGGCCGAGGCATTGCGGCTCGAACCCGGTCATCCGGTCGCGACGCTCGCGTTGGCGCGCGTCGAGGTCGATGGCGGCGACTTCGAACCCGCGCGCGCGCGTCTCGAACCTTTGCTCGCACGCGGGGCCCTCACCGTGCGCCAGCGTCAGATCGCCACGCACTTGCTCGCGGACGCGTTGCACGGCCTCGGTCGTGCCGGGGAGGCATTCGAGCTCTACGGCCGGATGAAGCAGACGTTTGCGCGACGCCACGCGCGTCGCTTCGGGACGGGGGGAGCGGTCGAGAGTCACCTCGGGTTCATCGAGCGGCTGGCTGGGTGGTTCGAGCGGCAACCGGCCGACGCGTGGCGCAGGCAGGTTCCGGCGAGTACCGGCTCGCCAGTGCGTGAGCACGTCTTCCTGCTGGGTTACCTGCGCTCGGGCGTCACGCTGGTCGAGACGATCCTCGCGTCGCTGCCGGACGTGCGCGTGCTCGAGGAAGGGGCGACGCTGGCCACGGCCGATCTCGCGTTCCTCAAGGACGCCGCGGCGCTCGCACACCTCGAGCCGCTAGACGA
>DASUMQ010000181.1:0-10513 GCA_036277615.1 Steroidobacteraceae bacterium | reverse complement strand
AGCTTCCCCTGGTCCGCCGAAGAGTAAGCGCAACTGCATCCGCGTGAACCGACGCCCGGTCTCCGTGAGGAGGCCGGGCGTTTTTTTTCGGATCGCATGCACACGGCCAACGGGTCTTGGCGTCCGATCCGGGATCTCGGGCCCGTCTCCGAAAGCCGACATGTCGACGGGCCCAAGACCCGGATCGAACGCTTGATACACCGCGCCTGAGCTGCGTCGTCGCGGCCGACGACTACGCACGGCGCACGCCGCAGCACCGTCCGCAACTTCACGCCTCGCGGTCACTGACGCATCTGTCCACGCGCGGTGGGCGATGCATGCGTCGTAGCGTCTTTTCGGCCGCAGCAGCCGAAAAGCGCCCAGACGCAGGCTGTCAGCGCGCGATCCGGATGTTTTTCCGGGCGACATGTCGGCTTTCGGAGCCCGGAAAAATCCATCCGGATCGCGTGCCCTGCACCGCCCATTGGAGCGCGTCCGAGACCCTTCAGGCGAGTTCGCGCAGCGTCTCCGCGAGCGTGCCGAAAACCTGGTCGACGTGGCGCTTCTCGATGATCAGCGGCGGCGAGAGCGCGATGATGTCGCCGGTGACGCGCACGAGCAGGCCCTTCTCGAACGCGCGCACGAAGGTCTGGTAACCGCGTGCGCCCGGCTTGCCGGGAATCGGATCGAGTTCGATCGCGCCGATCAACCCGAGGTTGCGCAGGTCGATCACGTGCGGCAGGCCGCGCAACGAGTGGACGCCGTCCGCCCAGCAAGTCGACAGCTCCGCCGCCCGCGTCAGCAGGCCTTCCTTGCGGTAGATCTCCTGTGCCGCGAGGCCCGCCGCGCACGCGACCGGGTGCGCCGAATAGGTGTAGCCGTGGAACAGCTCGATCGCCCCCTCAGGCCCCTGCATGAACGTCGCGTAGATTTTCGTGCTCGCCGCGACCGCGCCCATCGGCACCGCGCCGTTGGTGAGGCCCTTGGCCATCGTGATCATGTCGGGGGTGACACCGAAGTGCTGCGCGCCGAACGGCGCACCCAGCCGCCCGAAGCCGGTGATGACCTCGTCGAAGATCAGCAGGATGCCGTGCCTCGTGCAGATCTCACGCAGGCGCTGCAGGTAACCCTTGGGCGGGATCAGCACCCCGGTCGAACCCGCGACCGGCTCGACGATCACGGCCGCGATGTTGCTCGCGTCGTGCAGCGTCACTAGACGCTCGAGGTCGTCGGCCAGGTTTGCGCCGTGCTCCGGCTCGCCGCGGGTATACGCGTTGCGGGCGGGGTCGTGCGTGTGCGGCAGGTGGTCCACGCCGGGCAGGCCCGTGCCGAACCACTTGCGGTTGTTGACGATGCCTCCGACGGAAATGCCGCCGAATCCGACACCGTGATAACCACGCTCACGACCGATGAAGCGCGTGCGCGTGCCTTCGCCGCGCGCGCGGTGATAGGCCAGCGCGATCTTGAGCGCGGTGTCGACCGACTCCGAGCCCGAGTTCGTGAAGAACACGTGACTCAGGCCCTCGGGCATCCAGCGCACTACCTCGTTCGCGAGCTGGAATCCGGCGGGGTGTCCCATCTGGAACGGGGGTGCGTATTCCATCGTCGAGATCTGCCGGCTCACCGCCTCGGTGATCTCGCGGCGCCCGTGCCCCGCATTGACGCACCACAGGCCCGCCACCGCGTCGAGCACCTCTCGCCCGTCCGACGTCCAGTAGTGCATGCCTTCCGCCCGGACGAGCAGGCGCGGGTTCGCCTTGAACTGGCGATTGGCCGTGAACGGCATCCAGAAGGCTTCGAGGTCGGGACGCTGGAGTGACGCGGACATTGGTGTCTCGGGTCCTGGTTGGGGCGGTCGATGATAAATAAAATTGACACTTGCCTCAAACGGACGTGAAATTCGGCCCGTTTTAGGCTCCTGTGTGCAGGATATTGAACACCCCGTGAGTGAACTCAACCTCGACGTCGGCGCCCACCTGCGCGCCGTCCGCACGATGTACGGCCTCTCCCAGCGCGAGCTCGCCAAGCGCGCGGGCGTCACCAACGGGCTGATCTCGCTGATCGAGCAGAACCGTGTGAGCCCGTCCGTCAGTTCCCTCAAGAAAGTGCTCGACGGCATCCCGATGTCGCTGGCCGACTTCTTCACGCTCGACTTCACGGCGAGTCCGCAGGTGTTCTTCCGCAGTGACGAACTTGCGGTCATGGGCGACCGTTCCGTGACCTACAAGCTCGTCGCGCCGCGCCGGCCGAATCGTGCGATGGCACTGCTGCACGAGAAGTACGCGCCGGGAGCCGACACCGGCGCCGACATGCTGCGCCACGAGGGCGAGGAAGGCGGGGTCATCGTGGGCGGTCACATCGAACTGACGGTCGGCGCGGAAACCCGCCAGCTCGGGCCGGGCGACGCCTACTATTTCACGAGTGCGATCCCGCATCGGTTTCGCAACACGAGCGCGGAACCGTGCGAGATCGTCTCTGCGAACACCCCGCCGACGTTCTGAACGCGTTGCGGCCGACCGCATCGCACGCGCGCCGCGGACCGCCTTCGATTCGACGACACTGAGAGCCAGACGCGATGAGCCACACCGCTGCGCCGACCGCCCAGGACTGGCACGACCGGGCCGCCGCCCTGCGGGTCAACGGGCAGGCCTTCATCGATGGCCGCTACGTCGCGGCCGCGAGCGGAGCCACGTTCGACGACGTGAGCCCGATCGACGGCCGCGTGATCGCGCCCGTGGCCTCGACCGACCAGGCCGACGTCGATCGTGCCGTGGTGGCGGCCCGGCGCGCCTTCGAGCAGGGCGTCTGGGCGCGGCAGCCGCCGCGCGAGCGCAAGCGCGTGCTGCAGCGCTTCGCCGAGCTGATCCTCGCGCACGGCGACGAGCTCGCGTTGCTCGAAACGATCGACGTGGGCAAGCCGATCGGCGACAGCCTCGCGGTCGACATCCCGGCGACCGCACGCTGCATCGCCTGGTACGCGGAGGCGGTCGACAAGGTCTACGACGAGGTCGCGCCGACGTCGCACGACGCGCTGGCGCTGATCACGCGCGAGCCGGTCGGTGTGGTCGCGGCGATCGTGCCGTGGAATTTCCCGCTGATCATGGCCGCCTGGAAGATCGGACCGGCGCTCGCTGCCGGCAATTCGTTCATCCTCAAGCCGTCGGAAAAGGCGCCCCTCACCGCGATCCGGCTGGCGGCGCTCGCGACCGAGGCGGGTGTCCCGGACGGCGTGTTCAACGTGCTGCCGGGCTTCGGCCACACGGCCGGCGAGGCGCTCGCGCTGCACATGGACGTCGACTGCATCGGCTTCACCGGCTCGACGCGCACCGGCAAGCTCATGCTGCAGTACTCGGGCCGGTCGAACATGAAGCGCGTGTGGCTCGAGTGCGGCGGCAAGTCGCCGAACATCATCCTGGCCGATTGCCCGGACCTCGACCGCGCGGCCGCGACGGCCGCCGCGGCGATCTTTTTCAACCAGGGCGAAATGTGCACCGCGGGGTCGCGGCTCGTGATCGAGGAAAAGGTGCGTGACCGCGTGCTCGAGAAGGTCGTCGACGCGTGCCGCACGATGCCGCCCGGCGACCCCCTCGACCCGGCGACGCGGCTCGGCGCCATCGTCGACGACGTCCAGATGAAGACGGTGCTCGGCTACATCGACGCCGGCCGCAGCGAGGGCGCCCTCGTGCTCGCGGGCGGACGTCGCGCGCGCGAGGAGACGGGCGGCTATTACGTCGAACCGACCGTGTTCACCGACGTCCGCCACGACATGCGCATCGCCCGCGAGGAAATCTTCGGGCCGGTGCTCGCCGCGATCACGGTCAAGGATGCCGAGGAAGCGGTCCGCGTCGGTAACGGCCTCGACTACGGCCTGGCCGCCGCGGTCTGGACTCGCGACATCGGCAAGGCGCACCGCATCGCGCGGTCGCTGCGGGCAGGCATGGTCTACGTGAATTGCTACGATGCCGACGACATCACCGTGCCGTTCGGCGGCTTCAAGCAGTCGGGGATCGGGCGCGACAAGTCGCTGCACGCGTTCGACAAGTACACCGAGCTCAAGACCACCTGGATCGACCTCACGGCATGACCGGCTACAGCAACGTCACGTTCCCCGAGATCGACGTCGGCGCCACCGTCAGCGTCGAGCGGGCGCTCAGCCAGACGGAAGTGGAAGCGCTGCTGCTCGTCTCCGGCGACGTGGTGCCGTTCCACACGGAGGAGGGTCAGGAGTTCGATCCGGACGAACTCAACGTCGATGCCGTCGCGGCGAGCGCCATCATCTCGGGACTGCTGGAACGCCGCCTGCCGGGACCGGGCACGCGGATCGTGTCCCAGGACCTCGCGTTTGCCGGCCGTATCCGCGTGGGCGATCGAGTCGTCGCAAGGGTGACCGCGGTCGAGAAGCACCAGGACCGCGGGCACGTCGTGTTCGACTGCATCGTCGAGGCCGAAGGCAAGCGCGTGCTGAGCGGCCGGGTCGTGGTCGAGGCGCCCACGCGCAAGGCCAACTACGCCGACCTCGAGCGTCCGGAGTTCATCGTGCGTCGCAACGACGTGTTCGCACGGCTGCTCAAGCGCTGCGAGCCGCTCGCGCCGGTCAGTTGCGCGGTGGCGCACCCGTGCGACAAGGATTCGCTGCTGGGGGCGATCGAAGCGGCGCGACGCAAGCTGATCGTGCCGATCATCGTCGGGCCCCACGCGCGCATCGAGGCGCTCGCGCTCAAGCACGGCGTCGACCTGTCGCCGTACCGGCTCGTCGACACCGAGCACAGCCATGCCTCGGCGGCCGCGGCCGTGGCGCTGGCGCGCGCAGGCGAGGTCGAGACGCTGATGAAGGGCAGCCTGCACACCGACGAGATCATGGGCGCGGTGATCGCCTCGCAGACGGGACTGCGCACCGAGCGACGCGTGAGCCACGTCTTCGTGATGGACGTGCCGGCGTACGACCGGATCCTGTTCGTCACCGACGCGGCGATCAACATCGCGCCCACGCTCAGGGAGAAGGTCGACATCGCGCAGAACGCGATCGACCTCGCGCGCAGCCTCGGCGTGCAGTTGCCCAAGATGGCCATCCTGTCCGCGGTCGAGAACGTCAATCCGGACATCGGCTCGACGCTCGACGCCGCAGCGCTCTGCAAGATGGCCGATCGCGACCAGATCCGCGGCGCGATCCTCGACGGCCCCCTCGCGTTCGACAATGCCATCAGCGAAATCGCGGCGCGCACCAAGAGCATCCGGTCGCCGGTGGCAGGCAGCGCCGACATCCTGCTCGTGCCGAACATCGAGGCCGGCAACATGCTTGCCAAGCAGCTGCAGTATTTCGCGGGCGCGGACAGCGCGGGCATCGTGCTCGGCGCGCGCGTGCCCGTGATCCTGACCAGCCGCGCCGACAACGTGCGCATGCGCATCGGCTCGGCCGCGGTCGCCAAGCTCCTGGTGCACGCTCGTCGCGTCGAAGGCCAGCGCAGGACATGAGCGACGGGGCAGGGGGACGCGCGATCCTGGTGCTCAACGCCGGGTCGTCGAGCATCAAGTTCTGCGTCTTCCGGCTCGACGGTCGCGAGCTGTTGCGCGACTTGCGCGGCCAGGTCGCCGGCCTCGGGACCTCCGCGAAATTCGTCATGCGACGCGACCAGGCGCTGATCGAGGACCGCCCGCTCGCGCAAGGCTCGATCTCGCACGCAGGCGCGCTCGAGCAGCTGCTGGACGCGATCGAAGCGCACCTGGGTGGCGCGCGCATCGTGGGTGTCGGCCACCGTGTCGTGCACGGCGGACTCGAGTTCATGGCGCCGACCGTGCTCACCGGGGAAGTGCTGGAGCGGCTCGACCGTTACGTACCGCTCGCGCCGTTGCACCAGCCGCACAACCTCGCGGCGATCCGCGTCATGCTCGAGCGGCTGCCGGGCACCCCCGAGTTCGCCTGCTTCGACACGGCTTTCCACCGCACCATTCCGGAGGTGGCGCAACTGTTCGCGCTGCCGCCGCGATTTGCGGCAGCCGGGATTCGTCGCTATGGCTTTCACGGGCTGTCCTACGAGTACATCGCGTCGCGCCTGCCGGCGCTCGACGGACGCGCCGCGTCGGGTCGCACGGTCGTGTTCCACCTCGGCAACGGCGCGAGCATGTGCGCCATGGTCGGCGGGCGCAGCGTCGCGACGACGATGGGGTTCACCGCAGTGGACGGCCTGCCCATGGGCACGCGTTGCGGCTCGCTCGACCCCGGCGTCGTGCTGTTCCTGATGGACGAGCTCGCGCTCGGGCCGCGCGAGATCGAGCGCCTGATCTATCACGAGTCGGGCCTGTTCGGCATGTCCGGGGTGTCGAGCGACGTGCGCGACCTGCTGGCGAGCGACGCACCGGCCGCGGCGACGGCCCTCGACGTGTTCGTCTACCGCGCTGGCCGCGAACTCGGCTCGCTCGCCGCCGCGCTGGGCGGCCTCGATGCCATCGTGTTCACGGCCGGCATCGGCGAAAACCAACGTGAGATCCGCGCGAGAATCTGTCGCGACGCCGAGTGGCTCGGCGTCGAACTCGACGAGGCGGCCAACGCACGCCACGGCCCGCGCATCTCCACGCCTCGAAGCCGTGTGCTCGCCTTCGTCGTGCCGACCGACGAGGAGAGCATGATCGCGCGGCACGTGCAGCGCCTGCTCGGCGAACCCTGACCGCTGCGCTGCGGAAAATGGGGACAGGAAAATGGGGACACTCCGAATTTTCGTTGCTCGCTGAAGCGAGCCCGAAAATTCGGAGTGTCCCCATTTTCCCGCTCAGCGAGCCCGGAAATTCCGAGTGTCCCCATTTTCCAGCGGTCGTTCGCTAAACTGCCTCGTCCTGCGCCACGCCTGCCGGAGACCGCGATGCAAGTGACCGTCGCCGCCACCCAGTTCGCCTGCTCGCCCGATCCCGCGGAGAACCTCGACAAGGCCGAGGCGCAGGTGCGGGAGGCGGCCGCTCGTGGCGCGCAGGTGATCCTGCTGCAGGAATTGTTCGAGACCCCGTACTTCTGCAAGGACCACCTCGCGAGCCATTTCGAACTCGCGCACCCGATGCCCGACAACGCCGTCGTGCGCCGCTTCCAGGCGCTCGCGCACGAGCTCGAGGTGGCGCTGCCCCTGAGCGTGTTCGAGCGCGCCGGCAATGCGTATTACAACTCGCTCGCGATGATCGACGCCGACGGCGCGGTGCTCGGCGTGTACCGCAAGTCGCACATCCCCGAGGGCCCCGGATACCACGAGAAGTTCTACTTCTCCCCCGGCGACACCGGTTTCAAGGTCTGGGACACGCGCTACGGCAAGCTCGGCGTAGGCATCTGCTGGGACCAGTGGTTTCCGGAGGCAGCGCGGTGCATGGCGCTGATGGGCGCCGACCTGCTGCTGTACCCGACCGCGATCGGTTCCGAACCGCACGACCCGTCGATCGATTCCCGCGACCACTGGCAGCGCTGCATGCAGGGCCACGCCGCGGCCAACGTGACACCGCTCGTCGCGTCGAATCGCGTGGGCGTCGAGCGCGGCGAGAAGTACGAAATGACGTTCTATGGCTCGTCGTTCATCGCCGACGGTACCGGCGGCAAGGTCGTCGAGGCTGATCGCACGTCCGAAACCGTGCTCACGGCGACGTTCGACCTCGACCTGCTGCGCATCCAGCGCACGGCCTGGGGCGTCTTCCGGGACCGCCGCCCCGACCTCTACGGCCCGCTCTTCACGCTCGACGGGCGCGCCGACGGCTGATTCGATGACCGAATCTGCCGAACGGCTGGCGCTGCGAGCGGAGTCGCTGCGAGGCCCGGTCGCGTGCGTCGATCTCGAAACGACGGGGGGACTCGCGGCGCACCACCGGATCCTCGAGGTCGGCATCGTGCTGCTCGAGGGCGGCGAGATCGTCGAGGAATGGAGCACGCTGGTGCATCCGGGGCGGCGCGTCCCGTCGGCGATCGCGGCGTTCACCGGCATCGACGACTCGATGGTGGCCACGGCACCGCGGTTCGAGGACGTGGCGGACGACGTCCGCCGCCGGCTCGACGGCCGGCTGTTCGTCGCGCACAACGCGCGCTTCGACTACGGCTTTCTCCGGACGGAGTTCCGTCGGCTCGGCATGCGCTTCTCGGCCCCGGTGCTGTGCACCGTGCGCCTATCGCGCGCGCTGTTCGCCGAGCACGCGCGGCACAACCTCGACACGCTCATGGAACGCTTCGGGCTCGCCTGCACCGCGCGGCACCGCGCCCTCGGCGACGCGCAGGTGCTGCCCGCGCTGCTCGCCGCGATGGAGCGACATCGCGGTCACCCGACGCTGCACGAGGCCGTGACGGAGGCGCTGCGCGAGCCGCGACTGCCGGCGCACCTGCCACCGGACCTCGCCGACGACTTGCCCGAGGGTCCCGGCGTCTACCTGTTTCGCGACGAGCACGATGCGCTGCTCTACGTGGGAAAGAGCCGCAACATCCGCAGTCGCGTGTTCGGCCATTTCGCGGGCGAGCGCCGCGCGGGCAAGGTGTCGGACCTGACGCGACAGGTGCGCAAGGTCGAATGGATCGAGACAGGGGGTGAACTCGGCGCGCTGCTGCTCGAGACGCGTCTCCTGAAGGAACTCGCGCCGTCCGGCAACCGCCGCCTCCGCAGCAGCGAGCACGATTGCGTGATCCGGCTGGCGCGCGCCGGCGACGGGCTCGTGCCCGAGGTTGCGCCGCTCGACGCGGACCCGCTCGACGGTGACGACGTGCGTTACGGCCCCTTTCACACGGCCAAGGACGCCTGGCGCGCGGTCGAGGGCAAGGCGCGCGAGGCGGGGCTCTGTTTCAAGGTCATGGGTCTCGAGCACAGCGACGGCAGTTGCTTCGGTTACCAGGTCGGCCGGTGCCGCGGCGCGTGCGTCGG
Organism: Steroidobacteraceae bacterium; assembly: GCA_036277615.1. Lineage (GTDB taxonomy): Bacteria > Pseudomonadota > Gammaproteobacteria > Steroidobacterales > Steroidobacteraceae > RPQJ01. The sequence goes on along the minus strand of DASUMQ010000181.1, from coordinate 1,664 downwards.
GCTCGAAGCGCGTGCGTTGCACGACGCACGATTGCAGCTGGCGCTTGCGTCGCTGCGGCTCCGGCCCTGGCCGTTTCGCGGACCGATCGGCATCCGTGAACCGGCGCCGGATGCGCGGGGCACCTGCGTGCACGTGATCGACCACTGGCGTCACCTCGGCACGGCGCGCGACGAAAGCGAGGTCGCCGACGTGCTGCGGCAGTCCGGTTGCGCCGGGTTCGACGCGGACGGTTACCGGCTCATCGGCCGTGTGCTGCGGGACGTCCGGCCGCGCGACCTGCTCACCTTCGAGCGGCCGCCGGAGCGGCCGTGAGCGAGCCGGACGCAGCACTCGACGAGCACGCCGCCAGGGACGGAGGCTCGACGTTTTTCGCGGCGTGTCCGCGCAACGTCAGCGATCTGCTCGCGACGGAATTGCGCGAAATGGACGTCGCGGTCGAGCGCGAGCATCCCGCGGGTGTCAGTTTCCGTGGCTCGCTGCGCGACGCATACCAGGCGTGCCTGCGTTCGCGCACGGCCAGTCGCGTCCTGCTGACGCTGGTCGAAGCCGACGCCGCGGATCCCGACCAGATGTATCGCGCGTTACTGGAACTGCCGTGGGAGACGCACCTGGGCGCCGACACCACGTTCGCAGTGGATGTCGTCGGCGAGCCGCCGCGCTGGCTGCGTCATACGCAGTTCGCGGCGCTGCGTGCGAAGGACGCCATCGTCGACCGCGTGCGGGAGCTCGTCGGGACGCGGCCGTCGGTCGACACGAGCGCGCCGGACGTGCGCGTCAACCTCCGGTTCGCACGTGAGCGCGTCACCGTCGGCATCGATCTCAGTGGCGAGCCGCTGCACCGTCGGGGATACCGCCAGTCGGGCGTCGAGGCGCCCCTCAAGGAAAACCTGGCCGCCGCGTTGCTGCTGCGCTCCGGCTGGCCCGCGCTCGCGCGCGACGGCGGCCATTTCTACGACCCGATGTGCGGCTCGGGCACGCTGGTGATCGAAGCCGCACTGATGGCGGCGCGCGTGGCGCCCGGCCTGTTGCGGCGCCGGTTCGGTTTCGAGCGGTGGCTCGGCCACGACGCGCCGCTCTGGCGCGAACTGCGCACGACCGCCGAGGGTGAACGCAACCTCGCCGCGCTCGAGGGCGGGCGTTGCGCGGGCAGCGACCGCGACCAGACCGCGATTCGCGCCTGCCTTGCGAACGCCAACAGCGCGGGGCTCGGCGACTATCTCGTGTTCGAACGACGCGACCTCTCCAACCTGCCGGCGACGCCTCACGCGCGCGGTCTGGTGCTCGTGAATCCGCCCTACGGCGTGCGTATCGGCGCACCCGAACTCGAGGCGCTGTACTCGCTGCTCGGTGAAAAGCTCCTGCGCTGTTTTCCGGGCTGGGAAGGCGCCGTCTTCACGGGGGAACCCGCGCTGGGCCGTTCGTTGCGGCTGCGCGCCTACCGCACGCACACGTTTTTCAACGGGCCAATCGAGGGCCGGTTACTGCGGTTCCACCTCGACGAGTCCGCGGCCGAGCCCGACCCGGACCAGCTGCGCGCGGCGCGGCTCGAGGCCGCACGGGTGCGTCCCGGCGCGGCCATGTTCGGCAACCGGTTGCGCAAGAACCTCGCGCACCTCGAGAAGTGGGCGCGACGCCAGGACGTCTCGTGCTACCGCGTGTACGA
>DASUMQ010000180.1:0-26984 GCA_036277615.1 Steroidobacteraceae bacterium | reverse complement strand
TTCGCGGGTGCGGACGACCTCGCGGCCGCTGCCGTCGAGCGAAACGAGGCGCTCGAGACTGCGGCCCTGTTCGGCACGGTGCACGATCCGCATCGATTCGGTGCGGCCCGGCGTGCTGTGCGTGAAGAGGCCTTCGTAGTTGCGCTCGGCCAGCGCCTGCGACATCCGCTCGAGCCAGTCACGGGCCTCGTCGGCCTGGGCGTGAGCCGCCTGCAACGGCAGCGCCAGCACTCCGGCGACGAGCCAGGCCGCGCCCGCCCTCATTCAGTTGGCCTCTCCCATGTCGTACGACACGTTCATGAGACCGGGGTCGGCGGCCAGCAGGCCCGTCAGGACGTTGCGACGGACCATCGGCGTCGAGTACTGGCTGTGCGCGACCATGTAGCTGGCGAGGCGCTGCGCCTGCGCCGGCGTGGGCGAATAAGTGGGGGTTTCGACGACCGGCGACGGTGCGACCTGGACAATCTGCTCGGTGCCCGAGTCGGGGCGGAACAGCAGGACCGCCGTGGCAGCCGCGCTCGCCGCGAGCGCCGTGCGCACCACAGGGCGCTTCCAGAACGCCGCCTTCTCCGCTGTCGAGGGCGTCCGAGCCGACGCGGGCGCCGCCGCAACCGCCGCACCGTCGATCGATGCGTTGACCCGCGAGGCAAAGCCCAGGCCCGCGATCCGCCCGCCGGGCGCGCGCAGCGTCTCGCCGATCAGCGCGTACGTGCCGAACGTCCGGCGCAACTGGGGATCGCGGTCGAGGCGGCGCATCAGCAGGCCGATCTCGTCGCGCGGCAGTTCGCCGTCGAGCAACGCAGAGAGCTGTTCACGGATCTGGTCGGTCATGTCGTTCCCGGCTTCGGCAGTCAGTCAGTCGAGCAGTGGTTTCAGGGCGCGGTCGATCGCTTCGCGGGCGCGGAAGATTCTCGAACGTACGGTGCCCACGGGGCAATCCATAGCTGCCGCAATCTCCTCGTAGCTCAGCCCCTCGACTTCGCGCAGCACGATCGCGGTGCGGAGGTCCTCAGGCAGCTGCTCGATGGCCTGGTTGACCGTCACCCGGATCTCCTCGGAGAGGACCGTGGCTTCGGGCGTATCCGTGTGCCGCAGCCGCGAGGCGAGGTTGGACTGTTCGCGCTCCGACAATTCGGCTTCGTAATCGAGGGGCCGTCGTTGGCGCGAGGCGATCGCGTTGCGGGCCGTATTGACCGCGATACGATAGAGCCACGTGTAGAACGCGCTGTCGCCACGGAACGATCCGAGCGCCCGGTACGCCTTGACGAACGCCTCTTGGGCCACGTCCTCGGCTTCCGTCGGATCGCGTAACAGCCGCGCCACCAACTTGACGACCTTGTGTTGATACTTGAGCACCAGCAGGTCGAACGCGCCGCGTTCGTTGCGCTGGGCCCGCCGCACGAGTTCGAGGTCGCTTTGCTCGGCCGCGCCGGAAGGCTCGCCCGCATCCACGTCCACGGTTTCTCGCGACTTCATAGACTCGTCGGGCGGGGGAAAGTTCGCCATGGCTGTCACGGCAAGGCTAGCGTAACGGGACGTCCGTCACGAGCAAGCCGCCGCCCGGAACTCGGTAGGACGACCGTCCAACGTCGCAACACAGCCGCGGGAACGTCGAACGGGGTCAGCCAGCGTCCGCAGCGCGCCCGCCGACCGTCCCGAACGAAACGGATGTCGAGGAAAACCGAGGCGCCGAGTCGGCGAGTGCCGGGACCGACCGTCGCGGGCACCGGGGCCGCTCCCCGGGCGTGCACGCGCAGCGCACCGTCCGCATCCCGCTCGAGGCGCAGCGGCGACCGCAGACTGGACCGTGTCCAGAGCAGCACTTGCATGCACGCGACGGCCGAGCCCGCGCCCAGCGTCACGCAGGCAATGGCCGCGTGCCCGTGCCGGGACAGCACCCACGCGCCGAACGCACCCGCGAGCACCACGAGTGTCGCGGTCGCGCGATCCGCGATCGTCACGGCCGGAACGTCAAGGACCAAGGCGGCGTATGCAGGCGATGACCGCACGTTGCCCGTCCTCGGCGGGGGTGGCCCGGCCGACAAGATAGCCGAACAGTTCCGGATCCTGCAGTTCGACCAAGTGCGCAAACGCGTCGCGTTCTGCAGGTGACGCCGCGTCCCAGACTCGATCGAGGTAGCGTGTCAGCATCACGTCGAGTTCGCGCATGCCCCGGCGGCATCGCCAGCGCAGTCGCGCCTCGTCGATGTCCGGATCGTTCGCGGTCACGTGTGAAGCCTTGCCGTGGCCGCGAGCACGCGGCCGGTCGGCGGGCTCAGTGCTGCCGGGCCACGATCATCTTCTTGATCTCCGCGATGGCCTTCGACGGATTCAGGTCCTTCGGACAGGCCTCGGCGCAGTTCATGATCGTGTGGCAGCGGTAGAGCCGGAACGGGTCCTCGAGTTCGTCGAGGCGCTCGCCCGTGACTTCGTCGCGCGTGTCGATGATCCAGCGGTAGGCCGCGAGCAACGCCGCGGGGCCGAGGAAACGGTCGCTGTTCCACCAGTACGAGGGACAGGCCGTGGAACAGCACGCGCAGAGGATGCACGCGGACGGGCGGTCGATCTTCTCCTGATCCTCCTTGGACTGCAGGCGCTCGCGGTCGGGCGGCGCCGGCGTGCGCGTCTGCAGCCACGGTTTCACCGAGGCGTATTGCGCGTAGAAATTGGTCAGGTCCGGGACGAGGTCCTTGATCACCGGCATGTGCGGCAGCGGGTAGATCTTCGCGTCGCCGCTGATCTCGCCGATGGCCTTCGTGCACGCCAGCGTGTTGACGCCGTCGATGTTCATCGCGCACGAGCCGCAGATGCCCTCGCGGCACGAGCGACGGAACGTGAGCGTCGAGTCGACCTCGTTCTTGATCTTGATCAGCGCGTCTAGAACCATCGGGCCGCAGGAGTCGAGGTCGACGTCGTAGGTGTCGACGCGCGGACGCTCGTTCGAATCCGGGTCGAACCGATAGATGCGGAACGTCTTCAGGTTCTTCGCCCCGCTGGGGGCCGGATGGCTCCTGCCGGGCTGCACGCGCGAGTTGTCGGGAAGCTTGAATTGAGGCATGTGAGGAAGTGAATAGCGGTTAGCGGATAGCGGGTAGTGCCAGAAACACAGCGGCAGCGGATGGTGAAATGAGCCTCATCGTTCGGGCCTCCTACTATCCGCTATCCACTAGTCACTATCCGCTCAATAGGTTCGCGCCTTCGGCGGTATCGGCTCGACTTCGGCCGTCAGCGTGTGCAGGTGCACTGGACGGTAGTCGATGCCGACCGTACCCGTCGCGTCGGCCCACGCGAGCGTGTGCTTGAGCCAGTTGACGTCGTCACGGTCCCGGAAGTCCTCGCGGGCATGGGCGCCGCGGCTTTCCCTGCGGTTGGCCGCCGACGCCATCGTCACGAGCGACTGCCCGAGCAGGTTGTCGAGCTCGAGCGTCTCGACGAGGTCCGTGTTCCAGACCAGCGAGCGATCTTGCACACCCACGTCGCCGAACGACCGGTAGACGACGTCGAGCTTTCTTACACCTTCCGCGAGCGAATCGCCGGTACGGAACACCGCGGCGTGATCCTGCATGACGCGCTGCATGTCGAGGCGGATCTCGGCCGTCCGTCGACTGCCCTTCGCGTGACGGATCCGGTCGAGGCGAGTCACCGCGAGTTCGCCAGCGTCCCTCGGCAACGGTTTGTGCGAGGCCCCCGGCTTGACCGTGCGTCCACAGTGATGCGCCGCCGCGCGACCGAACACAACGAGGTCGAGCAGCGAATTCGAGCCGAGGCGATTCGCGCCGTGCACCGACACGCACGCCGCCTCACCGACCGCCATGAGCCCCGGCACGACGGACTCGGCATTTCCGTCGCGGAGCGTGACGACTTCGCCGTGCACGTTGCACGGAATCCCGCCCATGTTGTAGTGCACGGTTGGCAGCACCGGAATCGGCTCACGGGTGACGTCGACGCCCGCGAAGATGCGTGAACTCTCGGCGATGCCGGGCAGGCGCTCGTTGATGACCGCGGCGCCCAGGTGCTCGAGGTGCAGGTGGATGTGGTCCTTGTGCGGGCCGACGCCCCTGCCCTCGCGGATCTCGATCGTCATCGAGCGGCTCACGACGTCGCGCGAAGCGAGGTCCTTCGCGTTCGGTGCGTAGCGCTCCATGAAGCGCTCGCCGGCCGAGTTCGTGAGATAGCCGCCTTCGCCGCGCACGCCCTCCGTGATCAGGCAGCCCGCGCCGTAGATACCCGTCGGGTGGAACTGCACGAACTCCATGTCCTGCAGCGGTAGGCCGGCGCGCAGCGCCATGCCGCCGCCGTCGCCGGTGCAGGTGTGCGCGGACGTGCAGGAAAAATAGGCGCGACCGTAACCACCGGTTGCGAGGATGACCTTGTGCGCACGGAAGCGGTGCAGCTGCCCGGTCGCCATGTCGAGCGCGACGACGCCACGGCAGGCGCCGTCCTCCATGATCAGGTCGAGCGCGAAATACTCGATGAAAAACCGCGCCTCGTGCTTGAGCGACTGCTGGTACAGCGTGTGCAGCATCGCGTGGCCCGTGCGGTCGGCGGCGGCGCAGGTGCGCTGCGCGATGCCCTTGCCGTAGTGCGTCGTCATGCCGCCGAACGGGCGCTGGTAGATCTTGCCTTCCTCGGTGCGCGAGAACGGCACGCCGTAGTGCTCGAGTTCGATGACAGCGGCGGGCGCCTCCTTGCACATGAACTCGATCGCGTCCTGGTCGCCGAGCCAGTCGGAGCCCTTGATCGTGTCGTAGAAATGGAAACGCCAGTCGTCCTCGCCCATGTTGCCGAGCGCCGCGCTGATGCCGCCCTGTGCGGCGACCGTGTGGCTGCGCGTCGGGAACACCTTGGTGATGCAGGCCGTGTGGAGCCCCTGCTCGGCCAGGCCGAACGTCGCGCGCAGGCCCGCGCCGCCGGCGCCGACGACGACGACGTCGTACGTGTGATCGGTGAACGGGTACGGGGCGCTCATGGCTGGACTCCGAAGGCGAGGCGCAGCACGGCCAGCACCCCGATCAGGCCGGCCACGACGAGCGCGAACTTGATGGCGACGAGCACGACGACGCGCGTGCCCTTGTCGCCGACGTAATCTTCGACGACGACCTGCAGGCCGAGCAGTGCGTGCCAGGCACCGACGAGCACGAGCAGCACCGCCATCGCGGCCGAGAACGGCGACGCGAGCCAGTGCGTGACGGCCTCGTGCGGCGCGCCAGGCCCGAGCATCGCGAGCGAGGCGACGAACCACAGGCCGAGGATCACGAGCGCGACCGCCGTCGTGCGCTGCGAGTACCAGTGCCCGGAACCGCCCTTGGCGGAGCCGAGTCCCAGCACGCGTCCGAGCGGGCTGCGCAGGCTCACGCCGCACCCCCGAGCATCGCGCCGAGCGTGACCCAGAGCACGGCCGTCAACACCACTGCACCGATCACCGCCGCCCACCCCGTCTTGCGGGCGACAGGCAACTCGAAGCCATAGCCCGCATCGAAGAACAGGTGGCGAATGCCGTTCAACAGGTGGTAGCAGAACGAGAACAGGCCGGCGAACAGCACCAATTGCACGAGCGGTGACGCGATCGCCTCGAGTGCGGCGCGGTAGCGGTCCGCACCGGCTGCCGCGGCCGCGAGCCAGTACACGAGGACGAAGAAGCAGAGGCTGAGCAGGATGCCGGTGATCCTGTGCAGGATCGACGTCGTGTTCGTGTACTGCCACCGATACTGCATGAACGGGGACAGCGGCCGCTGCGGCTGCGCCATGAAGCTACCTCTCTCGGGAAACCGGCACTGCGAGTCAGAAGTCGATGCAGCGGCCCGCCTTTTCCCAGTCCCCGTACCGCGTGGGATCGGGGCCGTCGCGGCCGCCGATCTCGCGAGGTGGCGTGGGCTGGCGCGGGCGTGAGGGCGCAGCGGACGCGGCCGCGGACTCTGGGGCCACGGGCGTCGGGTTCGTGACGGGCTGCACGTCCTTTGTCGGCTTCATGATCAGCCGACGAGTTTGCCAGATCGGTCCCATGTTCACCACCGCCCGGCTTGGCCAGGGTCACGGCCCCAATCGATTAGACTTGCCTTGGCATGATCGACGACTCCACCCAGGCGCTGCACGCAGCACTGCTGCCGGCCTTCGGCGTCTTGCGGATCGCAGGCTCCGACGCCGTCTCGTTCCTCCAGGGCCAGCTCACCAGCGACGCGCGCCTGCTCGATGACGGACGCACGCAGGCGTCCGCGCTGTGCACGAACCAGGGTCGCGTGATCGCGATCATGCGGCTGCGCCAGACCGACGACGCCGTGTACGCGCTGATGCCGGCGGAGTTGCTGGGCAAGGTCGCGACCCAGTTGCGGAAGTTCGTGCTGCGCGCGAAGGTCGAGATCCTGCAGGCAGCGGACCTTCACGTCGGCGCGATCTATTCCGGTCCGGCCACCCGGGCGGCGGCGCAGACCCGGTTCGACGAGGCCGCGCTCACGATGTCGCCGGTGCCTCTCGCGGGCGCCACCGAGGTGGTCACGTTCCAGTACGCCGAGGGTCGTGAAGTCGTCGCCGCCCCGGCCGCTGCGTGGCGCGCAATCAGCGGACTGTCGCTCAGCCGGCCGAGCCCGCAGGCGCACGACGAGTGGCTCGCCGCAGACATTGCCGACGGCCTGCCACAGGTCGTGGCCGCCACGTCCGAGCAGTTCATCCCGCAGATGCTCAACCTCGACCTGGTCGGCGGCGTGAGCTTCACCAAAGGCTGCTACACCGGACAGGAGATCGTCGCTCGCACGCACCACCTGGGCCGCGTCAAGCGACGGACGCTGCGCTATGTGCTGCCGTCCGGCGTCGCACCCGTCCCGATGTCGAACCTGCTGCTCGACGGGACCAAGGCGGCCGACGTACTGATCACGGCCACGTTGGCTGACCGCGTCGAAATGCTCGCCGTGGCAAACCTGGAGCTGGCGGGACGGGCGCTGACCACCGTCGACGGTCGGGTCGCGGAGCCTCGACCGCTGCCGTACGAACTCTAGTGGCTAGTGGCTAGTGGCTAGTGGTCAGCCAGAACCGAGAAGGCCGGCACTCCCAGGCTTTCTTTTTCTACTAGCCACCAGCCACCAGCCACTTCTTCTCACTCCGGCTTCATGTGCGGGAACAGCAGTACGTCGCGGATCGAGGCCTGGTTCGTGAACAGCATGACCATGCGATCGATGCCGATGCCGAGCCCCGCGGTCGGCGGCAGCCCGTACTCGAGGGCGCGCACGTAATCGGCGTCGTAGAACATCGCCTCCTCGTCGCCGCCGCTCTTGCGGGCAGCCTGCTCCCGGAAGCGCTCGGCCTGGTCCTCCGCGTCGTTGAGCTCGGAGAAACCGTTGGCGATCTCGCGGCCGCCGACGAAGAATTCGAAACGGTCGGTCAGGAACGGGTCCGAATCGTTGCGGCGCGCCAGCGGTGACACTTCGGCGGGATACGCATAGACGAACGTCGGCTGCGTGACCCGGTGCTCGGCGGTCTTCTCGAAGATCTCGATCTGCAGCTTGCCGGCGCCGTCGCCGGCCTTGGCCGGCACACCGAGTTTCGCGCACCACTCGCGCAGGTACGTCACGTCGCGCAGGCGCTCGCGCTCGATGCCCGGATTGAAGTGCACGACCAGGTCCTCGATCGTCACGCGACGGAACGTGGAACCGAAGTCGAACACCTCGCCCTGGTACTCGATGCGGCGCGTGCCGCAGACCGTGTCGGCGACGCCCTGGAACATGCGCTCGACCATGTCCATCAGGTCGCGATAGTCCGCGTAGGCCTGGTACAGCTCGAGCATCGTGAATTCGGGGTTGTGCCGCGTCGAGAGCCCTTCGTTGCGAAAGTTGCGATTGATCTCGTAGACGCGCTCGAAGCCGCCCACGACCAACCGCTTGAGATACAGCTCCGGCGCGATCCGCAGGTACATGTCGACGTCGAGCGCGTTGTGATGCGTCACGAACGGTTTCGCGACCGCGCCACCGGGGATCACCTGCAGCATCGGCGTCTCGACCTCGAGGAAGTCGAGCGAGTCGAGGAAGTGCCGCAGGAACTGCACGATGCGCGTGCGGGTGCGGAACACCTCGCGACTCTCCTCGCTCGTGACCAGGTCGACGTAGCGTTGCCGATAGCGTTGCTCGACGTCGGCGAGGCCGTGCCACTTGTCGGGCAGCGGCCGCAGCGACTTGACCAGCAGCCGCAGCTTCTCGACCTTGACCGAGAGCTCGCCCGTGCGCGTCCTGAACAGCGTGCCCTCGGCGCCGACGATGTCGCCGACGTCCCAGCCCTTGAACTCGTCGTAGGACTCCCCGAGCGCCGCCTGCTGCAGGAACAGCTGGATCGAGCCGGTGCGATCGGTGAGCCGGGCGAAGCTCGCCTTACCCATGATGCGTTTCGCCATCATCCGTCCGGCGACCGCGACGCGGACAGTGTGCCCTTCGAACCAGTCCCCGGCGTGCGCCCCGTAGGCGGTCTGCAGGTCGTCCGCGGCGGCGTTGCGCCGGAAATCGTTCGGGAAGGCGTTGCCTTTGGCACGCAGCCGCTCGAGCTTCGCCTTGCGCTCGGCGATCAGGTGATTCTCGGCTTCTGCCGAAATGTCCGTAACTTCCGCAGACTTCTGTTCAGCGTCTGACATCGATGCCCCTTGAGCGAGGGGATAGGGGACGGCGGATAGGGGTTAGTGAAGAGGGGCGCGCAGCGCCTTCCGAGCACTATCCCCTATCCCCTGTCCTCTATCCCCTTGTTTCAATCACAGTCCCTGCTTCAGGCTTTCTTCCAGGAACGGGTTCAGGTCGCCGTCGAGCACGGCCGTCGTGTTGCCGATCTCGACGCCGGTGCGCAGGTCCTTGATGCGGGACTGGTCGAGCACGTACGAGCGGATCTGGTTGCCCCAGCTCACGTCCGACTTCGAATCCTCGAGCACCTTCGCGGCCGCATTGCGCTTGTTGACCTCGAGCTCGTAGAGCTTGGCCTTCAGCATCTTCATCGCGGTCGAGCGGTTCTTGTGCTGGCTGCGCTCGCTCTGGCACGCCACGACGATGCCCGTGGGCATGTGGCGGATCCGGACGGCCGATTCGGTCTTGTTCACGTGCTGGCCGCCGGCGCCGCTCGACCGGTACACGTCCGTCTCGAGGTCGGCGGGGTTGATCTCGATGTCGATGTCGTCGTCGACCTCGGGCGAGAGGAACACGGACGCGAACGAGGTGTGGCGGCGCGCGTTCGAATCGAACGGGCTCTTGCGCACCAAGCGGTGCACGCCGGTTTCGGTCCGCAGCCAGCCGTAGGCGTACTCGCCCTCGAAACGGATCGACGCGCTCTTGATGCCCGCGACCTCGCCGTCGCTCTGGTCGATCACCTCGGTCTTGAAGCCGTTCTTGTCGCCCCAGCGCAGGTACATGCGCATCAGCATCTGTGCCCAGTCCTGCGCCTCGGTCCCGCCCGCGCCGGCCTGGATGTCGAGGAACGCGTTGTGCGCGTCCATCTCGCCGGGGAACATGCGCTTGAACTCGAGCTTCTTGACGTCCCGGTCGATCCGCTCGAGATCGTGCTCGACGGCGCTCGCCGTGCTCGCGTCCTGTTCGGCCTCGGCCAGGTCGAGCAACTCGCGCGCCTCCGACAGCCCTTCGCCGAGCTTGTCGAGCGTCGCGACCACGCCGTCGAGCTTGGTGCGCTCGCGGCCGAGCTCCTGGGCACGCTCAGGGTTCTGCCAGACCGCCGGGTCCTCGAGCTCGCGCAGGACCTCCGTCAACCGCTCGCGCTTGCCTTCGTAGTCAAAGGTACCCCCTCAGCGCGTCGGTGCGCTGCGTGAGGTCGTCGACCTGGCGGCGGATCGGATTGATTTCCATGCGGCGGGGTTGGGGTCGTGGCGATGGGTGGAACCGCGAAGTTTAGCATTCCGAGGCCGGTACTCGCTGCATGGGCACGGAGGCTGCCGACGGGCGCGCGCCCGCACGTACCGAGTCCGGCCGGCCGGTGATCCGGCGTCGATTCAGAGCGGTGCGACGTACTCGGTAATCAGTTGCAGCTTCGCCGCGCCTGAGTACTCGTCCACCGCGGTCCGATAGACCAGTTCGACGCGATCCTGGGGACGCACCTCCCGCGCGTGCGCCTCGTCGAAGTGGCGGAACGCGATCGCGTCGACGAATTCGCCCGACGTGCAGCGCAGCCTCAGCTTCAGGTGCCGGCCGCCCACGACGCGCGCATCGACCACGCCGAACCGGCCGTCGAACGCGGGCTCAGGAAAACCGGCACCCCAGGGTCCACCTTCGCGCAGGGCCGTCGCGGTGTCGAGGCTGAACTCGCCGGGCATGAGTTCGCCGTCGCTGTGCAGGTGACCGGCCAGCGTGTCCTCATCGACCCAGCGTTCGACTTCGCTCGCGAACGCGGCCTCGAACGACGGCAGGCACTCCTCGCGCAACGTCATGCCGGCCGCCATGGCGTGGCCGCCGAACTTGTCGAGCAGCCCGGGATGCTTCGTCGCGACCGCGTCGAGCACGTCGCGGACGTGGACGCCCGGCACCGACCGCGCGGAACCCTTGACCCAACCGGGCTCGGCCGGCGCGAACGCGACGACCGGTCGGTGCAGGCGTTCCTTCACGCGCGACGCGACGAGCCCGATCACGCCCTGGTGCCAGCTCGCGTCGTAGAGGCAGACGCCTGCCGGTACGTGGCCCTCGAGCGACGCGACGCGTGCGTCGACGTGCGCCAGCGCCTCGAGCTGCATCTTCGCCTCGAGTTCGCGTCGGTCGGCGTTCAGCTGGGCGAGCCCTGCCGCGAGCTCCCGCGCCTCGGCCGGATCGTCGCTGAGCAGGCAGCGTATGCCGCGTGTCATGTCGTCGAGTCGCCCGGCCGCATTGAGGCGAGGCCCGGCCTGGAAGCCGAGCTCCTGGCCCGTCACGCCCGCGAGCCCGCGACCGGCGGATTCCAGCAGCGCGCGCAGGCCCGGCACACAGCGACCTCGACGGATGCGCTGCAGGCCCTGCGCGACGAGCACGCGATTGTTGAGGTCGAGCGGCACCACGTCGGCCACCGTGCCGAGGGCGACGAGGTCGAGCCACCGCGCCGGGCTCACGTCGCGGTCGTCGGGCACCGCTCCGGCCCTGCGCATCGCGTGCGTCAGTGCGGCCATGACGTAGAACGCGACGCCCACGCCGGCGAGGGCCTTCGATGCGAACGCAGTGCCGGGCGCGTTTGGATTGACGATGCAGGCCGCGGGCGGCAGCGCACGCCCGGGCAGGTGGTGATCGGTCACGAGCACGTCGATCCCGAGCCGGCGCGCCTCGACCACGCCTTCGATCGAGGAGATGCCGTTGTCCACGGTCACGATGAGGTCGGGGTTCCGTTCCGCCGCTACGCGCACGATCTCGGGCGTGAGCCCGTAGCCGAAGCGGAACCGGTCCGGCACCAGGAAATCGGGCCGTTCGAAACCGAGTGCGCGCAGCTGGCGAATCACGAGCGCCGTGCTGGTCGCGCCGTCGGCGTCGAAGTCACCGATGACCAGCACCCGCGCGCGCTGCCGGTACGCCACGAGCAGCAGCTCGGCCGCCTGCTCGACGCCCGCGAGCGAACTCACGGGCAGCAACTGGTCCATTCGCAGCGCCAGGTCATCGGCGCTGGCAACTGCACGGGCGCCGTACACGCGCCGCAGCACGGGATGCAATGAGGCAGGCAGCACGGCCTGCAGGTCCGCCCGCAAGTCGCGGCGGAGGATGCGCCGGGGGGCCGACACTCAGAGGCTCGCCGTCGCGGCCGGCCGACGCCAGATCCGCAATCGCGACCGCCGATCCAGCACGTGCACGTGAGCGCCGTCATGCAGCTCGAGCGCGTGCAGGGCACCCGCCTGGACGGAGCGACAGAGCCGTGTGAGCAGGCTCGAGTCGACCTCGGCCAACGCTTCGGCCGGTTCGGTCGTCGGGCGCTGGGTCATCGCGATCAGTGCGTTCCCGTCTTCGGTGCCAGCCGCGCCGAGTGGCCCCTCGGCCCCCCCATGCACGCGCCAGAACGTGCGCAGCCAGAGATCGTCGGCCCGCAGCACCCAGCGGCCGGTCGCCGGTAGCGCCGCGGGCGCCGCATCGAGTGGGCCGAAGCCCCAGAGCCAGAGCGCGTTGATCGCGGTCGCGCGCGTGTTCGTTCGCCGCTCGTTGACGGGATGTTCGTGCAGCACCATCTGTATCTCGTTCATCCGGCTGCGCATGCGCGTGCCGTCGGGTCCTGCCGGCAGGTAATCGTGGATGTCGCGTCCGACCAGCGTGGCGGGGTCGTGGGTGACGCAGTCGACGGGCTCGACGCAGCGCACGAGCCAGGCGCCGTCGACGAAATCGACCAGGTCGAAGACGTCGCCGGCGAAATGCGCGCGCACCGTCGCAGCCAGTTGCTCCGCCTCGGCGGCCGTCGGCATCGCGTCGGCCAGCGGCCCGATTCGCACGTGGTCGAGTCCCGGCGCGAGATGCACGGGTTGCGCGACAGCCCACGCCTGCGCGGTGCCGATCCCGACGCCCGCCGCCGCGGCGAGGCACGGCCCGGCCGGCCAGCGTCGAAATTCGCCGTGCGCGGTCGGGTCGACCGCCGCGAGCAACCAGTCGCGCCAGTCGCCCTGGGGGGCGCGCGTCGTGTTGCCACGCCCCGCGAGCCAGCGAAACGACGCCATGGCGGGCAGACTGGCCGACGCGCGCGCCTCGCCGATGGCCTCGTGCAGCCACGGCAGGGCGACGCGAACGGAAGGGCGCGCGGTCACGGCGCTCGCACGCGCCCCGGTGGCCCGTGCCCGGGGGAGGTCCGATGCAGTATGTTGGTGCGATGAAGTTTCATCTCGATGCACCCGGCGGCGTGAACTTCGTCCGGAGCTACGACCCCGGTCAACTGCGCGTGGGCGAGCAGACCCACACGTCCAGCGTGATCCTCACCGCGACGACGGTAATCGAGCGCTGGCGTCCCGCCTCGGTGCTCGAGCTCACCGCGGCAGACCTCGAGCCGGTGCTCGGTCTCGGCCCCGAACTCGTGCTGCTCGGCACCGGCTCGCGTCAGCAATTCCCCGACCCCCAGGTCCTGCGGATACTGTACGAGCAACGCATCGGCGTGGAAATCATGGACACCTCGGCCGCGTGCCGGACCTTCAACGTGCTGGTCGCGGAAGGCCGTGCCGTCGCGGCGGCGCTGATCGTCTGAGCGGCTCGGGCTCAGGCGAGGCCCTGCAACAGCGGCACGAAGGTCACGGGACCCAGCACTTCCTTCTCGATGCGCTCACCGCGGCGCGTGATGCGCAATAACTGCTGCTCGCGATCAGTGCCTACGGGGATCACCAGCCGGCCCCCGTCGGCGAGCTGGTCGAGCAATGCCGGAGGCACCGAGTACGATGCCGCCGCAACGATGATACCGTCGAACGGCGCATACGCGGCCCATCCTTCGAACCCGTCGCCGTGCTTCATGTGCACGTTGCCGATGCGCAGGTCGCGCAGGACCTTCCGCGCGCGCTGCTGCAGCGCCGCGATGCGCTCGATGCTGTACAACGTCGTCACGAGCGGTGCGAGCACGGCGCTCTGGTAACCGCAGCCGGTGCCGATCTCGAGCACCTTGCGCGGCTTGCCCGCCTCGACCAGCGACTGCGTCATGCGCGCGACGATGTAGGGCTGCGAAATGGTCTGGCCGTGACCGATCGGCAGGGCGGTGTCCTCGTAGGCGCGACTCGCGAGCGCTTCGTCCACGAACAGGTGCCGCGGGACGCTGCGGATGCGCTCGAGCACCTCGGGGTTCGTGATGCCCTGCTCGCGCAATCGCGCGATGAGTCGCTCGCGCGTGCGCGCAGACGTCATGCCGATCCCGCTGTGCCGCGTCGGATCCACCATCACTCGGGACGCCCGCTCAACCATTCGCCGATTTCCTCGAGGGCCGTGTGCCGCGTCAGGTCCACCTGCAGCGGCGTCACCGAAACATACCCGTTCGCGACGGCCCGGAAATCCGTGCCTTCCCCGGCGTCCGCGCCCTCGCCCGCCGGTCCGACCCAATACACCGGCCGTCCGCGCGGATCGGAAGCGGGGACGACGGGCTCGGAGCGGTGCCGGTGACCGAGACGCGTCGCCCTGTAGCCGCGCAGTTGCTCGTACGGCACGTCCGGAACGTTGACGTTCAGGATCATCGACGCGTGCAGCGGCAAACGCTGCAGCCGCATGATCAGTTCACTCGCGACGCGCGCCGCGGTCGCGAAGTGACGGCCGTCGCGCAGGACCAGCGAGATGGCAATCGCCGGCAACCCCAGAAAGCGACCCTCGACGGCGGCCGCGACCGTCCCCGAGTAGAGCACGTCGTCGCCGAGATTCGGCCCGTCGTTGATGCCGGAGACGACCATGTCGTGGTCGACCTCGTCGGGAAACAGGCCGGAAATGGCGAGGTGCACGCAGTCCGTGGGCGTGCCGTTCTGGACGTAGTAGCGGCGCTCGCCGAATTCGAGGACGCGCAAGGGCACGTCGAGCGTCAGGGAATTGCTCGCCCCGCTGCGATTGCGATCGGGAGCCACGACCGTGACCGCCGCGAGCGGGCACAACGCGTCCACGAGATGCTGCAGGCCCTCGGCGCGATAGCCGTCGTCGTTGCTGACCAGGATTCTCAATTCAGGCGTGGGACCGTATGTTTTATCTGGGCCCCAGCAGTGGCGGGGTTGGCCACGAACGCGGCGCCACTATACTGGAATCCCCGGGCGCCTCGGAAGCGAACTCGCACCATGTCGGATCCCACCGAGCCGCCTGCCGACGACGACGACTTCCACGTCTTTCGCCGTGCCGTCGCAGACGTGCGGCCGCTGGCACCGAGGACGCGCGCGACGGCGTCGCGACCGCGGCCCCGACCGCTGGCACGGTTCGCGCGCGCCGAACGCGAGGACGTGCTCCGCGAGAGCCTCGTCGTGCCCGGCGATCCGGCGGCGCTCGAGACGGGCGAGCACCTGTCGTTCCGTCGGCCGTCGGTTCGCGAGGACGTCCTGCGCAAGTTGAAGCGCGGCCAGTTCGCGGTCGAGGCCGAGATCGACCTGCACGGACTCGGGCGGCACGCGGCCCACGACGCCTTGCGGCAGTTCCTGAACGACTCCGTCGTCCGCGGCATGCGCTGCGTGCGCGTGATTCATGGCAAGGGCCTGCGGTCGGGGCCCGGCGGCCCGGTCCTCAAGCACGTCGTGGATCACTGGCTGCGCAAGATCGAGAACGTGGCCGCGTTCGCGAGCGCTCGCCCGGTCGACGGCGGCACCGGTGCCGTGTACGTCCTGCTCGGAAAATAGGGACACTCCGAATTTCGCAGAAAATGGGGACACTCCTTATTTCCGTCGTCGCGGCCTGCCGCGCGGACGGGCGCGACTGAAGCCTTCGCACTCCGGCGACGCATCGATCCAGGCGTCCGTCCCATACGGTTGCTGGTGGTTCACGCACGCGCGTAGCTCCTCCACCTCCGCGGGGGTTTGTGGCGTGTCCACGAATTCGTCCCAGCCGCAGGGCAGCGCGACCGGGGGCTCCGTCAGCAGCGCCTTGCGGGACGCCGGGCCGGTCCGCCACGACGCGCTGCACCATCGCCAGTCTCGTGCGCGACGGACGAGATTCGCGCGCACGGCGTTGCGCTCGACGTAGCGGAGCACCGTGAGCAGGTAGTGGCCGCCTTCGATCCGGAATGCCTTGTAGCGGCCCTGCCAGACCCGCCCGTCGATGGCGTGCGCACGGTTGTATCGCTGTGCGTGGCTCGTCAGGAGCCAATGCATCCAGCGCCCCACGGCGTCGCGCTCGCAGGGTCTCAGCACCACGTGAAAATGGTTCGGCATCAGGCAGACGGCGAACAGATCGAGCGGCACCAGGTCGCGCGCGTGGCCGATCAGGGTGACGAAGGCGGCGTAATCGGCCGGACGATGAAAGATTTGGCGTCGATTGTTGCCACGGTTGATCACGTGGTAGCAGACGCCCGGACAGATCGCTCGAGGCCCTCGCGGCATGGGCCAAGCCTGCGGCCGAGCGATTTCCGAATCTCGTCGCCAATCCCGCGCAAACACCTCGAAATTCGGAGTGTCCCCATTTTCTCCGAAATTCGGAGTGTCCCCTATTCCTCGCCGGCGTCCCACGCGTCCGCGAGCAGCTCGTGCAGCACCGCGGTCGCGAACGTGCCGCGCGGCAGCGTGAAGCGCAGCACGAGTTCGTCGTCGCGCTCGAAACTCCAGTCGAACTCGCGCACGGGCAGCCGCAGGCTGCGCCGCTCGTGATCCAGCCGCTCCCGCGCGAGCAGTGCGGTGAGCGCGTCGTGCGCCTCGAGCACCTCACGCTCGATCGCGAGTGCCACGTCCGTCGCCGGCGAGTCCCCGCGCCCGGGCAGTGGACCGCTCGGATGAACGTCCATGTCCCGGCAGCGCTGCTCGAGGCTCGCGTCGATCGACGCCGCGTGGAAGAAGCTGCGCCGCCCGTCCAGCATCACGGCCTCGCCGGGCAACAACCTGTTCCAGTCGCCGCGACGCACGCGGGCGGCGAGGACCTCGTTGAAGAGGACGCTGCGTGCCGCCGACAGCACGAAGCTGTGCTGGTGGCGATCGCGCGGCGCGGCCTGTCCCTCTGCCCATTCGAACGCGCGACGCAGGTTGGCGCCGTCACGTCCGAAACGCTGTGGCCCGAAGTAGTTCGGCACGCCTTGGTCGGCGACGTCGCGCAGGCACTGCTCCAGCGACGAACGATCCCCCCGCACCTCGCGCACACGCAGCACGAAGCGATTCGCCCGGTGGGATCCCGGTCGCAGCTTGCGGGCATGACGCGCGGCCGCGAGCACGACGTAGCCTTCGCCGCCCCATTCACGGCAGCGCTCGACGGCCAAATCCGCGGGCAACGGCAGCGTGAACGCCTGCCTGGTCAGTGCATGGCGGTCCTTGTGCCCGCTGAAGCCCACCTCGCGCGCCTGCACGCCCGCGTGACGTGCGAGTTGCGCCGCGACCCAGCCCGTGTTCGCGTCGCGCTTCTCGACGATGAGCAGTCCGTGGGCCCCGGACCCGTCCGGCTCGAAGCCGAGCACTTCCTCGACGAAAAAATCCTCGGGCGCGACGCGGATGCGTCCCGCCGCCGGGGCGTGAGGTTGCGCGCGCGGCGCCGATGGCTCGAACGGCCCGGTCATGGCGGCCCGATCAGTGGCCGTGCGACTTGCCGGTGTCGCCGTAGGCTATCAGCACCACCGCCTGGCAGGCGAGGCCTTCGGCGCGCCCGACGGCGCCGAGCCCCTCGGTCGTCGTCGCCTTGACGTTCACGCGGTCGATGCGGACGCCCAGGTCGTCGGCGACGTTCTGCCGCATCTGTACCCGGTGCGGGCCGATGCGCGGCCCCGCGGCGACGATCGTGAGGTCTGCATTCACGAGCCGCCAGCCCCCCTCGCGCATCAGCGATGCACAGTGACGCAGGAAGCGACGACTGTCCGCGCCCTTCCAGCGTGGATCGCTGTCCGGGAAATGCTCGCCGATGTCGCCGAGCGCCATCGCCCCGAGCAAGGCGTCGCAGAGCGCGTGCAGCACGACGTCGCCGTCCGAATGCGCGATCACGCCACGGTCGTGCGGAATGCGCACGCCGCCGAGCACCACGTGGTCGCCCGGGCCGAAGGCGTGCACGTCGTAACCCGAACCCACTCTCATGTCCCTCCCCCCTTATCTTCTCGTCAGTGTTTCGAGCCGCGTGACCGCAGGATCGCCTCGGCGAGCGCGGCGTCCTCGGGATTGGTGACCTTGACGTTGTCGGCGTGGCCGCGCACGAGTTTCGGACGCAGCCCGAGGCACTCGATCGCCGAGGCCTCGTCGGTGACGCTGCGACCGCGTTCGACGCAGAGCGCGAGCGCACGTTGCAGGAGCCCGAAGCGGAACATCTGCGGCGTGAGCGCGCGCCAGAGTGCCTCGCGCGGGACGGTTTCGCAGACGCGGTCCTTGCGGTCGGCGCGCTTCAGTGTCTCGCTGACCGGCGCCGCGAGCAGGCCGCCGACCGGGTCGTCGTCCCGCAGTTCACTGAAGAGCGCCTGCAGGTCGTCGTGACGCAGGCACGGCCGCGCGGCGTCGTGGACCAGCACCCAGTCGGTTTCGGCCGCACGTCCGGCCAGGGCGGCAAGTGCGTTGGCGACCGAACGCTCCCGCCGGTCGCCTCCCACGCAGGTGACGATCCGGGGATCGCGGGCTTCATCGAGGCCGGCCCAGCGGCCGTCCACGTCGGCGAGGGCCACGACGATGCCGGCGAGGCTCTCCTCGGCCAGCAGCGCCTGCAGTGTCCACGAGAGGACCGGGCGCCCGAGCAGCGGCGCGTATTGCTTGGGGATGCTGGAGCCGAAACGCGAGCCCTTCCCGGCCGCCGGGACGACGGCCCAGCGCCGCGTCACGGCAGGTCGGCCTGGGCCGTCCTTTGCCCGATCGGTGCGGCCTGCGTCTGTTCCGGCACGCCGGGGCTCGACGGTGGCACGACCTGGAAGAAGGTTTCGTTGGCGCGGACCATGCCGAGGTCGGTGCGGGCGCGTTCCTCGATGGCTTTCCTGCCGTCCTTGAGGTCGCGCACCTCGGCGGCCAGCGTGCGGTTGCGTTCGGCCAGTCGCTCGTTCTCGTCGACCTGCGCCTCGATCGTGCGCTCGAGTCGCCAGACTTCACGCATGCCGCTCGGCGATGCCCAGATGCGGTACTGCAGCACCAGCAGTGCTGCGAACAACAGGCCGGCGACGATGCGGAGCATCATGGGAAGAAGTGTCTAGTGTCCAGTGGCTGGTGTCTAGTAGGACACGCTCACGTGCAATTCGTGGCGAGCGGTACGGGGAAAGCGTCGCGGCCGGCATAGGAAGCGTCCTTGCCGAGCTCGGCCTCGATGCGCAGCAGCTGGTTGTACTTCGCGATGCGGTCGGAGCGGCAGAGCGACCCCGTCTTGATCTGGCTCGCGCGCGTGGCGACCGCGATGTCCGCGATCGTGCTGTCCTCGGTCTCGCCCGAACGGTGCGACACGACGGCACTGTAGCCCGCCGCCGTCGCCATCTCGATCGCTTCGAGCGTTTCGGTCAGCGTGCCGATCTGGTTCGGCTTGATCAGGATCGAGTTCGCGATGCCCTTGTCGATCCCCTCGCGCAGGATCTTCGTGTTGGTGACGAACAGGTCGTCACCGACGAGCTGGATGCGCTTGCCGAGGCGTTCGGTCAGCGTCGCCCAGCCGTCCCAGTCCCCCTCCGCCATACCGTCCTCGATCGTCACGATCGGGTAGCGGTTGACGAGGCCCTCCAGGTAGTCGACGAACTGCGACGGGCTGAACGTACGTCCTTCGGACTCGAGGTGATATGCGCCGTCCCGGAAAAACTCCGAGCTCGCCACGTCCAGGCCGAGGTAGACGTCGCGGCCCGGCTTGAAGCCCGCGCGATCGACCGCCTGCAGGATCGTCTCGAGCGCCGCCTCGTTCGACGGCAGGTTTGGCGCGAAGCCGCCCTCGTCGCCGACCGCCGTCGCGAGGCCCTGCTCGTGCAGCACTTTCTTGAGGGTGTGGAAGATCTCCGCGCCGTAGCGCAGCGCCTCGGAAAAGTTCGGTGCGCCCACCGGCAGCACCATGAACTCCTGGATGTCGACGCTGTTGTCGGCGTGGGCGCCACCGTTGACGATGTTCATCATCGGCAACGGCATCACCTTCGCACCGTTGCCGCCGAGACGGCGGAACAGGCTCTGGCGGCTCGCGTTCGCACCCGCGTGCGCCGCGGCCAGCGAGATCGCGAGCAGCGCGTTCGCGCCGAGCCGAGACTTGGTCTCGGTCGCATCGAGCGCGATCATCGTGCGGTCGATGCCGGCCTGGTCCATGACGTCGTGGCCGATCAACGCATTGCGCAGCTCGCCGTTCGCGTTGATGACGGCCTGCAGCACGCCCTTGCCGAAATAGCGTTTCTTGTCGCCGTCGCGCAGTTCCACCGCCTCGCGCGTGCCCGTCGAGGCCCCGGACGGCACGGCCGCTCGCCCGCGCACGCCGCCGTCGACGTAGACGTCGGCCTCGACCGTGGGATTGCCGCGCGAGTCCATGATCTCGCGCGCCTTGATGTCGGTGATCCTGGTCGTCATAGCGTCGATTCCTCGAACGGCCGCCGCTTGACCGCGGCGTCCAGTTCCTTGAGCACCTCGAGCAGCGAACGCATGCGGTCGAGCGGCCACGCGTTCGGGCCGTCCGAGAGGGCGTTCGCCGGGTCCGGGTGTGTCTCCATGAAGAGGCCCGAGACGCCCACCGCGACAGCCGCACGCGAGAGCACCGGCACGAACTCGCGCTGACCGCCGGAAGCCGTGCCCTGCCCGCCCGGCAACTGCACCGAGTGCGTCGCGTCGAACACGACCGGCGCATAGGCGCGCATCACGGCGAGCGAGCGCATGTCGGAGACGAGGTTGTTGTAACCGAACGAAAAGCCGCGCTCGCAGGCGAGGATCTGCTCGTTGCCGGTCGAACGGGCCTTCTCGACGACGTTCTTCATCTCCCAGGGCGAGAGGAACTGGCCCTTCTTGATGTTGACCGGCTTGCCCTGGCTCGACGCGCTCAGGATGAAGTTGGTCTGCCGGCACAGGAACGCCGGCGTCTGCAGCACGTCGACCACGGCGGCCACTTCGCTCATCGGCGTGTCTTCGTGCACGTCGGTCAGCACGGGCAGCCCGAGCTGACGCTTCACTTCCGAGAGGATGCGCAATCCCTGCTCGATGCCGGGACCGCGGAAACTCGCCTTCGACGACCGGTTCGCCTTGTCGTAGCTGGCCTTGAAGACGTACGGGATGCCGAGCGCGCCCGTGATCTCCTTCATGCGTCCCGCGATGTCGAGGACGATGCCCTCGCCCTCGACCACGCACGGGCCGGCGATCAGGAAAAACGGCCGGTCGTGGCCGACCTCGAAACCGCAGAGTTTCATCATTGCCCCGCCGCCGCCGGCATCTGGCCGAGGCGGTGCTCGCGCGCGGCCCGGATGAATCCCGTGAACAGCGCGTGGCCGTCACGCGGCGTCGAGCGGAACTCGGGGTGGTACTGGCTCGCGACGAAGAACGGATGGTGCGGCAGTTCGATGATCTCGACCAGGCCGTCGCGGGAGAAGCCCGAAAACCGCAGGCCCGCGTTCATGAGCCGCTGCAGGTAAGTGTTGTTGAACTCGAAGCGATGCCGGTGCCGCTCGCGGATCACGTCGGTGCCGTACACCGCGTGGGCCAGCGATCCGTGTGAGACGCGTACTTCCTGCGCGCCGAGACGCATCGTCCCGCCGAGGTTGGATTGCTCGTCGCGGGCCTCGAACGTGCCTTTCTGGTCCTGCCACTCCGTGATCAGCGCGATCACGGGGTGCGGCGAGCTGCGATCGAATTCGGTGCTGTGCGCGCCGGCGAGCCCGGCGACGTTGCGCGCGAACTCGATGATCGCGAGCTGCATGCCCAGGCAGATGCCGAGGTAGGGGATGCCATTCTCGCGCGCATAGCGCACGGCTTCGATCTTGCCCTCGATGCCGCGCTCCCCGAAGCCGCCGGGCACGAGGATCGCGTCCATCCCGGCGAGTGCGCCCAGGCCGTGCTTTTCGATGTCGGTCGCCTCGATGAAGTCGATGTTGACGCGGGTGCGCGTGCGCAGCCCGGCGTGCATCAGCGCCTCGTTCAGCGAGATGTACGCATCCTTGAGGTTCACGTACTTGCCGACCATCGCGAGGTTGATCGTGAGGTCGGGGGCCGCCTTCGCGGAGACGACCTGGTTCCACTCCTTGAGGTCGGCGGCCGGCGCCTCGATGCCGAATTTCTCGCAGACGATGTCGTCGAGCTTCTGGTCGTGCAGCAGCGACGGGATCTTGTAGATGTCGTCGGCGTCGATCGCCGAGAACACCGCGCGTTCCTCGACGTTGGTGAACAGCGCGATCTTGCGGCGCTGCTCGGGCGGCAGCGGATCCTTGCACCGGCACAGCAGCAGGTCGGGCTGGATGCCGATCGAGCGCAGCTCCTTGACCGAGTGCTGCGTCGGCTTGGTCTTGATCTCGCCCGAGGTCGCGATGTACGGGATCAGCGTCAGGTGCATGTACAGCACGTTGTTGCGCCCGAGCTCCACGCCGAGCTGGCGGATCGCCTCGAGGAACGGCAGCGACTCGATGTCGCCGACCGTGCCGCCGATCTCGACCATGCAGACGTCGGCGTTGCCGGCGCCCATGCGGATCGAGTGCTTGATCTCGTCGGTGATGTGCGGGATGACCTGGACCGTTGCGCCCAGGTAGTCGCCGCGGCGCTCCTTGGCGATCACGTTCTCGTAGATGCGGCCCGTCGTGAAGTTGCTGCTGCGCCCGGTCGTCGTGCGGACGAAGCGCTCGTAGTGGCCGAGGTCGAGGTCGGTCTCGGTGCCGTCGTCCGTGACGAACACCTCGCCGTGCTGGAACGGGCTCATCGTGCCCGGGTCCACGTTGATGTACGGGTCGAGCTTGACCATCGCGACCTTGAGGCCACGGGCCTCGAGGATGGCCCCGAGCGAGGCGGCAGCAATGCCCTTGCCCAGCGACGAGACGACACCGCCGGTCACGCAGATGAATTTGGTCATGGGAGCCACCGTCGCAGGAGAAGCACGACGGGAGGGCAGTCTAGCCGATCGGGGGGCGCCCTGGCCACTTGAAACCGAATGCATCCGATTCGGTGACGATGCCACGCCCGTGCCACACGATCCGCAACGAAGGCTCGCCCGGCTCGGCGGCATAGTCATGGGCGGACGCGAGGTCCGCGACCGCCACGATGCCGTCGGCGTCATCTCGGAGCAGCGGCAGGTTCTCACGCCGCCACGGCAGGACGTCGTGTTCCTGGAACCACTTGCGCAACGGGCGCCGGTGCGTCCGACCGGCCGGGAGGAATTCCTCGCCTTCGCGGCGTCGCGTGACACGCAGACGGGTCGGCAGACGCGCGCGGCTCAGTCCGACGCCGACGCCGGGCAGCAGCTCGAGCGCGAGGTCCGCGCCGCTGCCGTAACGCGGGTGACGAACGGGCTCCAGCCAGTCGCCCGGCGCGAGCGTCGTCTCGACATCGCTGTCGGCATGCAGGCAGGCCCGATACCGGTGGACGACCGCGCCCGGCCAACGCGTGCGGGGAACTCGATCCACGGCGGCCAGGGCCACGTCCCGTTGCAGCGCCGCGAGCGTGCGTGCCGCGGGCGTCGGCAGCCCGAGCGTGGCGAGCCAGGCCCGGAGGGCGGCTCTCTGTCGCGCCGGTGGCAGCTCCTGCAGCGCCTCGAGCCGCACGGCGCGTCCCCGCCGCACGCGCGCGAGGTCCTCCGCGGCAAGCTCCGCCTCGATCGCAACCGCGTCACGTGCGTACTCGGCGACGCGGCCCACGGTCCGTGCTGCCGCGGGCCATCGGGTGATCAAGGCCGGCAGTACGGCGTGACGCAGGTAGTTGCGGTCGAAGCGCAGGTCGACGTTCGAGGGGTCTTCCACCCAGGCGAGGCCGCGTTCCCGCGCGAACCGTTCGAGTGCCCCGCGCTCGAAGCCGAGCAGCGGTCGCGCGTGCCAGGCCTGAGCCCCCAGCGGAGCGAGCAGAGGCATGCCCGCGATTGCACGCAGCCCTCCGCCGCGCAGCCATTGCAGCAGCACCGTTTCGAGCTGGTCGTCCGCGTGATGGGCGGTGAGCAGCACCTCGCCGGGCGCGAGCCGCTGACGAAACGCGGTGTAACGCGCCTCGCGCGCGGTCGCCTCGGGGCTCTCCCCGGGTGCGGCGGCTGCGTCGACCCGGATTTCGTCGAACGGCACATCGCACGCTTGCGCCAGCGCCCGGCTCGCGTGGCTCCAGCGGACCGAATCCGCATGCAGCGAGTGGTCGACGTGGAGCGCCCGCACGGTCCATCGCTTCGCCGCGTCGCGGCGGCCGAGGTCGGCCAGCGCGGCCAGCAGCACGCTCGAATCGAGTCCGCCGCTCAGTCCGACGCACAGGTGCGCCGGGCGCGACCCGGTCGGCAACGACGAGAGAATCGTCTCGAGGGCGCGTTCGAACCGATCGATCGTGAACGGAGTCATGGCTGGCCGACCACGGCTGGACCGCTGCGGCTCAGGGCATCGTGCGATACACGCCCTGGTTGCGCAGGCGCTCGTAGCGCTTCTGGAGCAGCTCGTCGTCGGAGAGTCGCTCGACGTCGTCGAGGTGCTTGATCAGCGCCACCTTGAGCGCGTCCGCCATCGCCTGTGGGTCGCGGTGCGCGGCCCCGAGCGGTTCCCGGAGGATCTCGTCGATGACTCCGAGTTTGTCGAGCCGGTCCGCGGTGATGCCCATGGCCTCCGCGGCGATTTCCTTCTTGTCGGCGCTCTTCCAGAGGATCGACGCGCAGCCCTCGGGCGAGATCACCGAATAGACCGAATACTGGAGCATCAGCAGCCGATCGCAGACGCCGATCGCGAGCGCGCCGCCGGAGCCGCCCTCGCCGATGACCGCCGTGATCACCGGCGTCCGCAGCGTCGACATCTCGAACAGGTTGCGCGCGATCGCCTCGCTCTGGTTGCGCTCCTCCGAGCCGATGCCCGGGTAAGCGCCGGGCGTGTCGATCAGCGTGATCAACGGCAGGCGGAAGCGTTCGGCGAGCTTCATGAGCCTCAGCGCCTTCCGGTAACCCTCGGGCTTGGGCATGCCGTAGTTGCGGCGGACGCGTTCCTTGGTGTCGCGGCCCTTCTGGTGGCCGATCAGCATGACGGGCTTGCCGTCCAGCCGCGCCAGGCCGCCGACGATCGCCTGGTCGTCGGCGTACATCCGATCGCCGTGCAGTTCCTCGAACTCGTCGAACACCGCGGACGCATAATCGAGCGTGTAGGGGCGCTGCGGATGGCGCGCAAGCTGCGCAACCTGCCACGGCGTCAGGTTCGCGAAGATGCTCGTCGTGAGCGCGCGGCTCTTGGCGCGCAGCCGCGCGATCTCCTCGCCGATGTTGACTTCGGCGTCGGAGGACACGAACCGCAATTCGTCGATCTTGGCTTCGAGCTCGGCGATCGGCTGCTCGAAGTCCAGGAAACCCAATGCCATAGGCCGGGAAGGATGCCGGTGGCCAGTGGCTAGTGTCCAGTGTCTAGCGGATAGTCGGAGGAGGACCGGCCGCGGCGTGGCCTCCTACTAACCACTAAACACTGGACACTAGACACTATCCCCTCACTCTCTCGGGGCGTAGTAGAGCTCGACCGCGTCGCGGCCGACGAGCGTCCCGAGGCGCTCGATCAGCTCACGCGACGGCCGCACCTTCCACTGCTCGCCGAACTGCAGGATCGCCGCGGCGTCGCCCGTCGCGTAACGCACGGCGACGTTGCACTTGCCGCCCTGGCTCGGTTTCAGCGCGTGCTCGAGCGCGGCGACGAACTTGCTTGCGTCGCCGTTGCGGTGCTTGCCGGCCGGCCAGCGCAGCACGAGGTTGCGCGCGTACTGCTCGCGGGCCTGGTCGACGTCCATGATCCGCTTCGCCTGCAGGCGCCAGTCGTCGATGAAGTCGTCCCAGCGCAGGCCGCCCTCGACCACGAGGATCGCGTCCTTGGTGACCAGCGCACGGTACTGCTGGTACACGTCCTCGAACATCGCGACCTCGAGGCGCCCGCTGCGATCGTCGAGCACGAAGCTCGTGCGGCCGCCGCGCTTGCGGATCTCGAGCACGAGGCCCGCGACCGTGACGCTGCGGCCGGGGCCGCGCCAGCCGCCGCCCTTGTCGTCGCCGGCACCGACCGGCCGCGCACCGCCGACGTCGACGATGCGGCCGCTGATGATCGGCTTCAGCTCGCGTTCGTACTCGGCGATCGGGTGGCCCGTGAGGTAGAGGCCGAGCGTCTCGCGCTCGCCGGCGAGGCGCACCGCCTCGCTCCACTCGGGGAGTGTCTCGTGCAGGGCCGCCGCATCGTCGCTCCCGTCCGCGGCCGCGGGCGTCGCCGGCGACGGCTCGGCGAGCCCGAACAGGTCCGTCTGTCCCGCCTCCTTCGCCTTCGACGACTGGTCCGCCGCCTGCATCGCGGACGCCAGCTGGTGCATCAGCGTCGCACGGTTGCGCATGCCGCCGAGCCCGTCGCACGCGCCGGAGCGGATCAGCGCCTCGAGCACGCGACGGTTCACCTTGTTGAGGTCGAGGCGGCGGCAGAGGTCGCGCAGGTGACGGAAACGCCCGCCCGCCGCGCGCTCGTCGATCATGTTCTCGACCGCGGCGTGGCCGACGCCCTTGATCGCGCCGAGGCCGTAGCGGATCGACTTCGGACCCGAGACCGCGAACATGTATTGCGACGCGTTGATGTCCGGCGGCTCGACCGTGAGGCCCATGCGGTTGCACTCGTCGATCAGCGTGACGACCTTGTCGGTCTTGTCCATGTCCGACGACAGCACCGCCGCCATGAACGCGGCCGGGTAATGCGTCTTGAGCCACGCCGTCTGGTACGAGAGCACGGCGTACGCCGCGGAATGCGACTTGTTGAAGCCGTACCCCGCGAACTTCTCCATGAGGTCGAAGATGTGCGCCGCGGTGTGCTCCGCGACGCCACGGCCGGTCGCGCCCTCGACGAAGATCGAGCGCTGCTTGGCCATCTCCTCCGGCTTCTTCTTGCCCATCGCGCGTCGCAGCAGGTCTGCGCCGCCCAGCGTGTAGCCGGCCAGCGTCTGCGCGATCTGCATGACCTGCTCCTGGTACAGGATCACGCCGTAGGTCGGGAACAGCACCGGCTTCAGGTCCGGGTGCAGGTAGTCGATGCCGCCGCCGATGCGGCCGTGCTTGCGATCGATGAAGTCGTCGACCATGCCGGACTGCAGCGGACCCGGCCGGAACAGCGCCACGAGGGCGACGATGTCCTCGAAGGTGTCGGGCTGCAGGCGCTTGATCAGGTCCTTCATGCCGCGCGATTCGAGCTGGAACACCGCGGTCGTCTCGCAGCGCTTCAGCAACGCGTAGGTCGACGCGTCGTCCATGGCCAGCGTCGCCATGTCCAGCAGTGCCTCGCCGCTCGCGGCCCTGGCGGCGTTGATCGTGCGCACGGCCCAGTCGATGATCGTGAGCGTGCGCAGGCCCAGGAAGTCGAACTTGACCAGGCCCGCGGCT
>DASUMQ010000179.1:0-2340 GCA_036277615.1 Steroidobacteraceae bacterium | reverse complement strand
TATCTCTGGTGTTCCGGTTGTCACGCCAGTGGCACTGCCGGGTAGCTATATACGGACGGGATAACCGCTGAAAGCATCTAAGCGGGAAGCCCCCCCCAAGATTAGTTCTCCCTGGGGACTCGATCCCCCTGAAGGGCCGTCACAGACTATGACGTTGATAGGCTGGGTGTGTACGTGCAGTAATGCATTGAGCTAACCAGTACTAATTGCCCGTGCGGCTTGACCATATAACCCCAACCGGTCTGGCACAGACGTGCTTCCGACCGTTGGTGGTGTCCTGACGATTCAGCGACGTGTATCGCTCTTTAAGATGCGACACGCTTTGCGCTCATACCCCGATTCGAATTCCGCGTCCGCGCGTGAGCGCGACGTGAGCCGGTTTGCCTGGCGGCCATAGCGAGCGGGAACCACCCGATCCCATTCCGAACTCGGAAGTGAAAACGCTCTGCGCCGATGGTAGTTTGCCCTTCGGGCATGCAAGAGTAGGTCACTGCCAGGCTCTCAAACGAAACCCCCGACGGGGAAACCCGTCGGGGGTTTTTCTTTGGCGCGGCCGCCGGCTCCGGCGGGCGACGCGGCGCCGGCGGCCGGGTTAGCCAGACCTCGCTTAGCTTCACCCTTTGGTCGGTTGCTCATGGAATGCGTGCAAGCGCCCGGCGGGCAGGGCACACTCGACCCGGGGAACGTCGGAGGGAGCACCGATGCCGCCAGCGAGCCAGTCCGTGCCGACGGGGCTGCGCGCCGAGGCGCTGCTGCAGATCCTCGAGGTGACGCGCAAGCTCGCGGCGCCCTTCGAGCTGCCGGCGGTGCTCGCGGAGATCGGCGAGGCCGCGCGGAGCGTCCTGCGCGCCGAGCGCGCCACCGTGTGGCTCTACGAGCCCGATCACGGCGTGCTCGTCCTCACGGGCACGCCGGACCACGCGCCGCCGGTCAAGGCGGAGCTTTCCCGGGGAATCCTCGGTCTCACCGCGCGGTCGCGCCAGATCATCAATGTGCCGGACGTGCGCCGCGAACGGCTGTTCGACCCCGCCGTCGACCTCGACCTCGACGACGACCTCCACTGCATGCTCTCGGTGCCGCTGGTCGAGCGCTCGCAGCTCGTGGGTGTGCTGCAGGTGGTCGATCGGGAAGGTTACGACGCGTTCACTACGGAGGACGAACGCATCGCGGAGACCCTCGCCACGCAGTGCGTCGTGTTCATCCAGCGCGAGCGGATCTCGCGTTCGCTGCTGCAGGCCGAGAAGCTCGACCGCGAGATAAAGCTCGCACGCGAGATCCAGATGAGCACGCTGCCGGCCGAGATGCCGCGGCTGGCCGACTACGACATGGCCGGCCAGTTCTGCCCGGCGGACCAGACCGGCGGCGACACTTTCGACCTCGTCCCCCTCGACGGCGACAGGCTGTTCCTGCTGCTCGGCGATGCGTCCGGCCACGGGATCGGTCCCGCGCTGAGCGCGACCCAGATGACCGGCATGCTGCGCGTGGCGCTGCGGCTGGGCGCCGACCTCGACGCGATCTTCGCGCAGGTCAACAACCAGCTCGTCGAGGACCTGCCGGAGGAGCACTTCGTCACGGCGTTCTTCGGCATGCTCGACACGCGTACCCACGCGGTCACTTATCACTCGGCCGGACAGGGACCGCTGCTCCATTTCCACGCGGCGACCCGCGAGTGCCGCTGGCTCACGCCGACGACCTTCCCGATGGGTTTCATGCGCTACCCGCAGATCGACCCGCCGCAGGAGGTGCGACTGGAGCCCGGCGACGTCCTGGGGCTGATCTCCGACGGCGTGTTCGAGTGCGAGAACCCGGCGGGCGACATGTTCGGCATCTCCGGGGTGGAGGCCGTGCTGCGCGAGCATGGGGACGAGTCGATGTCCGACCTGCTCGCGCGCATGCTGCAGGCCGTGCACGTCTTTGCGGCGGGCCGCCCGCAGGCGGACGACATCACGATCGTGCTGCTCTCGCGCCGGGGCGACACCGCGGGACGGACCACCGTGCAGCAGTATTTCGCGCGCAGCTTCGATTCGCTCGACGCGATCTTCCGTTTCATCGGCGACTTCCTCGAGGCGCGCTCGCTCGGCGCGGAGCTGCACGGGCCGGTCTGTTTCATCGTTGAGGAACTCTTCACGAACTTCGTGAAGTACAACGAGGGCGGCCGCCACGACATATCGCTGAGCCTGGGTCACACGCCCGACCGGCTGACGGTGCGGCTCACCGATTTCGACGTCGAGTCGTTCGACCCGACGCACGCACCGGCCGTCGACGTCGACAGGCCGCTCGGCGACCGGCAACCCGGCGGCCTGGGGCTGCACCTGGTGCGCCAGATGGCGGACACGCTGC
>DASUMQ010000178.1:0-6285 GCA_036277615.1 Steroidobacteraceae bacterium | reverse complement strand
ATAAGACCCAAAGCGGCAATGACGATCGTTGCATGTCGCATGATTGCGCTGTTCTTCGTGACTTCGTGACTAAGGCCGTTAGCATTCTGCACTCCGGCGGGAGGGACGCCGAGTGCAGGATGTATTGACCCAGTACACTTTCTTGACTAGACCGCTGACAATCCGGACAATTCGCGCCCCCCAGTTCCGACATAGCTCAGCGGTAGAGCAGCTGACTGTTAATCAGCGGGTCCCTGGTTCGAATCCAGGTGTCGGAGCCAAATGCCGGAAAGGGCTTGCACAGTGCAAGCCCTTTTTCCTTATGACGTGGCGCAGTTCGCATTGCTGAACGACGGGAAGCAGCCAGCGCCCGTTTCGGTTAAGGTCGCCGCCTCAGATCCTTCTCTCCCGGCGAGGTCCACGGCGATGCGACGATCGAGCGTCAGGTTTGCCTTCCTGTTGAGTGTCTCTGCACTGGCTGTCGCCGGCTGCGGCCAGCAAGCCTCGACGCCGACGGCGACGGGCACGCCCATCGGCGCCGCCGCGGCGGACGCGGAAGCCCAGGCCGCCGCCGAGGCGAAAGCGGCCGAACTCGCCGCGAAGGAGCAGGAACTCACGGAGCGTGAGGCGGCGTTGCAGCAGCAGCAACTCGACGCGGAACAGGCGAAGCAGCAGGCCGTGGCGGCCGCAGCGCAGAAGACCGCGGCGAGCAAGCCTGCCGCGAAGCCTGCCACCGGCACGTCGTCGACGACCAAGACGCCAGTCCCGCCGCCCGCGCCGATCATGGTGCCGGTCGGTACGGAACTCGCCGTCGCGCTGTCGCAGAACGTCAACACCAAGAAGGTCCTGGTCGGGGCACCCGTCGAGGGCACGCTGGCGTCGGACCTGGTCGTCGGCGGCCGGCGCGCGGCCAAGACCGGCGCTGCCGTGCACGGCTCGGTGACGCAGGTCGTGTCGGGCAGCGACAAGATCGGCGGCGTACCGACCATCGGCTTGCGCTTCGACACGCTCGTCGCGGCGGATGGAACGACCAAGACGATCAACGCGGCCTATATCCAGCAGGCCAAGAGCGAGACCGGCAAGGACACTGCGAAGATCGTCGGCGGTGCCGCGGCGGGCGCCATCATCGGCCACCAGGTCGACGACGACAAAGGCACGGTGATCGGCGGCCTGCTCGGGGCCGGCGCGGGTGCCGCGGCAGCGCAGAAGACGGGCGTCGACATCAAGCTCACGGCCGGCCAGGTGCTGACCGTCGCGACGACGTCTCCGTTCGAAGTCAAGCCCTGAGGGCACCAGGCCCTGCAACGGGCGCGGCGCGAAGATCAGGCGGTGGCCGCCTGCTTCGCGCCGGCGCCGGCGAGTTCCCGCAAAGACTCGAGCAGGATCGCGAGCCCCTCGTCCACGATCTCGGGTGACGCCGTCAACGGCGCCAGCAAGCGGATGACGTTGCCGTAGAGTCCGCACGAGAGCAGCACGAGCCCCTTACCCGCCGCGTGCTTGACGAGCGCCTTGGTGAGGTCCGCGTCGGGCTGGTGCGGATCACCGTTCTTCACGAGTTCCATGGCCACCATCGCGCCGAGGCTGCGCACCTCCCCGACGACCGCCGGCAACGACGCCTGTGCGGCACGCAACGCCGCGACCATTCGCGTGCCCATCGCTTCGGCGCGCGCACACAGCTGCTCCTCCTCGATCACCTCGAGCACCGCGAGCGCCGCGGCGCACGCGATCGGCGAGCCTGCGTACGTGCCGCCGAGACCGCCCGGCAACGGCGCGTCCATGATGTGCGCCTTGCCGACGACGGCCGCGAGCGGAAAGCCACCCGCCAGGCTCTTGGCCAGGGTGATGAGGTCGGGTTCGATGCCGGCGTGTTCGATCGCGAACATGCGGCCGGTGCGCGCAAAGCCGGTCTGGATCTCGTCGACGACCAGCACGATGCCGTGCGCGTCGCAGATCGTGCGCAGCGCCCGCAGGAACTCCGGCGGTGCGACGTAGAACCCGCCCTCGCCCGTCACCGGCTCGACGATGATCGCCGCGACGCGTCCGGGCTCGATGTCGTACTTGAACAGCTGTTCGAGCGCATCGAGGCTGTCCTGGACGCTGACACCGTGATAGGCGATCGGAAAAGGCGCGTGGTAGACCTCGGCCGGAAACGGCCCGAAACCCGCCTTGTACGGCGCGACCTTGCCGGTGAGCGCCATCGCCATGTACGTGCGCCCGTGGAAGCCACCGCCGAAGGCGATGACGCCCGACCGCCCCGTGTGCGCGCGCGCGATCTTGATGGTGTTCTCGACGGCCTCGGCGCCGGTCGTCACGAAAATCGTTTTCTTCGGCGACGACCCGGGCGCGAGCCGGTTGAGTTGCTCCGCAAGCTCCACCGCCGAGGCGTACGGGGTGACCATCAGGCACGTGTGACTGAAGGCGTCGAGCTGCCGCGTCACGGCGGCCTGTACTCTCGGATGCAGGTGACCGGTGTTGAGCACGGCGATGCCGCTGCCGAAATCGATGTAGCGTCGTCCCTCGACGTCCCAGAGCTCCGCGTTGCGCGCGCGCTCGACATAGACCGGCAGCTGGCAGCCGAGGCCGCGGGCGAACGCCGCATCGCGGCGCGCCTGCAGTTCGAGGTTCCTGGACATGTGCGTCTCCGTGTGACGAGCCGCGCGGTCAGCCGCGCAGCCGCGTGGCCACCAGTCGCGCGAGATAGTCCGTGAACTGGTCGCCGAGGTTCTCGTGCTTGAGGCCGAACTCGACCGTGGCCTCGAGGTAACCGAGCTTAGAACCGCAATCGAACCGACGGCCCTCGAAGGCATACGCATAGACGGTCTCGTCGTCCAAGAGTGCGGCGATGCCGTCGGTCAGCTGGATCTCGCCTCCCGCGCCGCGCCCGATCGTCGCCAGCTTGTCGTAGATCGCGGGGGTGAGCAGGTAGCGTCCGACCACGGCGAGGTTCGACGGCGCGTCGGCCGGCTTCGGCTTCTCGACGATGCGCTGGACCCGCGACAGGCGTTCGTCGATCCGCTCCACCGCGACGATGCCGTACTTGTCGGTCTGGCTGCGATCGACGGTCTCGACGCCGAGGACGCTGGCGCCGCGCGCCTCGAACACGCGCGACATCTGCTTGAGACAGGGTTCCTCGCCGTCGATCAGGTCGTCGGCCAGGTGAATGTAGAATGGCTCGTTGCCGACCACCGGTCGAGAGCAGAGCACCGCGTGTCCCAGGCCCAGTGGCGCCGGCTGACGAATGTAAATGCAACTTGCGTACGACGGGACGATGCCGCGGATCGCGTCGAGCAGGTCGTGCTTGCCCTGCGCCTCGAGCTCCGCTTCGAGTTCCTGATTGGTGTCGAAGTGGTCTTCGATCGCGCGCTTCGCCGAACCGGTGATGAAGACGAGCTTTTCGGCGCCCGCCGCAAGCGCTTCCTCGGCCGCGTACTGGATCAGTGGCTTGTCGACGATCGGCAGCATTTCCTTGGGGCTTGCCTTCGTCACCGGCAGGAAGCGCGTACCGCGCCCCGCCACGGGAAACACCACCGTCCGGATCTTCGCCATGCTCGAGCCCCGTGTCGTTGCCTCGGTCGGGCAGCACGGCATGATACTGGATGGCGCGGCGGGCCCTCCACGCCGATACTTCCTACACGCGGACGAGGCCCCGGGAGGCAGATCCCGGGCCTCGTCCGGGGACCTCAACGCGTGTCCGACGGCTTCTGCGCGGGCTTGGGCGCCGGTTT
Source organism: Steroidobacteraceae bacterium (assembly GCA_036277615.1). Taxonomy (GTDB): domain Bacteria; phylum Pseudomonadota; class Gammaproteobacteria; order Steroidobacterales; family Steroidobacteraceae; genus RPQJ01. Next base: position 2,581 of record DASUMQ010000178.1, on the reverse strand, counting down.
CGCGGCCGTCGCCGCGGCGGGCGCACCGCCGGCCTTGTCGACGCGGATGTTGGCGCGGTTCTGCTCGAGCACCTTCTCGCCGATGCCTTCCACCTTGAGCAGGTCTTCGGCCGCGCGGAACGGACCGTTCTTCTGCCGGTACTCGACGATGGCCTGCGCCTTGGCCGGGCCGATGCCGTCCAGTTCCTTCGCGATGGCCGAGGCGTCCGCCGTGTTGACGTTGACCGGGCCGGCCCAGGCGGTCGCGACGGGTATCAGGCTCACGACGAGCGCCTGCACCAGCGCCCGCGTTGTCTTTTCGTTCATGATCGTTGTGCCTCCGTGGTTGCTGTGCCGCGGCCGTGCGGCTGCGGTCGGAGGCCAAGTTAGCGAGTGGTGCGCAGACTCGCGCCGCGAGAAACTTGCCGCTTTGCGGCGAAATCAGCCCGGCGCGCGCGGCAGCGCGGCCCGAGGCAGGAACTCCAGCGCGGCCACGCCGCGCAAAGTGTCCCACGAATGACAGCCCGGGCAGTGCCAGAGGAACGTGGAGCTGTCGAGGCCGCACTGACTGCACTTGTAGCGCGCGTGGCGCAGCACGACGTTGCGCAGCGCGCCCGCGATCGCACGAAGCTGCTCACGCGTCGGCTCGATCCCCGACGGCAGGAACGCGGCCGTCATGTCGCGGAGGTCGCTGTCGATCGTGAGCATCTCGCGCACGCAGTCGAGGATGACCGGGTCGTCGTAGTAGCCGCCGACGATCGCGGCGTAGGCGATCTCCGCGTGATTGCCGGCGCCGAGCCGGATGAGTTCCTGCAGCGTCTGGTCGAACTGCTGCGGCTCCCCGGCCTGGCGAGCCGCCTCGGCGAGACGCGGCAGCACGACCGCAAGCAGATGGAAGTCGCGCCGCACGACGCGGCGGTAGAGCTGCAGCGCGAGCGCGGCATCGCCCTGCTTGCGCGCGACGTCGCCACGCAGGATGCCGGCGCGGCCGAAGTCGTTCTGCTCGCGGCTCGCGCTGTTCAGGTGCTCGAGTGCGGCCTCGAAATCGCCTTCGGCGATCGAGGCTTCGGCCATCTGGCAGAAATAGTGCGCGATGGCCGTCGGTTGCTCGGGCACGCCGACCGCGCACAGTCGCTGGTGCGCGCTCGCGGCCTGCGCCCACTCGTGCTGGATTTCGTAGATGCGCACGAGGTGCTGCAGGGCGAGCGCAGGATCGCGCCCATCGTCGGCCAGTTGCTGGAAGATCCGCTCGGCGCGATCGAACAGGCCCGCACGGAAATAGTCGCGGGCGAGCTCGGTCAGCGCCGCGTCGCGGTGGCCGTCGTCGAGGCTCGCCTTATCGTAGATGTGCTGGTGTACGCGGATGGCACGATCAACCTCGCCACGCCGGCGATAGAGGCTGCCGAGCGCAAAGTGCGTGTCGACCGTCTCGTCGTCGAGTTCTGCGATCGTCAGGAACGCCTCTAGCGCCCGGTCGGGCTTGTCGTCGAGCAGGAAGCGCACGCCCTCGAGGTAACGCGCGCGCCGACGGTGGCGACGCTGGCGCCGCTTCTCGTTGCGGTATGAGGTGACGCCCCAGCCGATCGCGAGCGTGCCCGCCAGGATCAGCCAGAAATTCGCGTCAGCGTGCATCGGCCTTGGTTTCGACCGCGACGACGGCCTCGCCCGGCGTCGCGGCGCCCAGCCTTGCTTCGGCGAGCCGCAAGGCCCGGCGCAGTCGCCCGCGCTCTGCGAGCAGGGCCGCCACCCCGCGCGAGCGTACGAAGGCGCCTGCGAGCAGGCCTGCCGCGAAGGCGAGCAGCAGCGCGAGGCCCGAGGACACGCCGAACTTGAGGAAGGCGACGTCGACGTCGAAGTGCTGCTGGTTCAGCGCCGCGAACAGCATGGCGAGCACCAGCAGGAACGCGAGAACGATGCCGAAGGCGACGCGACGCAGCATGCGGCTCACACCGTGGCCGGACGGAGGACAACGGATCGGAAGTCTAGCACCCGCGTGCGCGGGGTCCGGTCAATCGACCGTGCTCGTGCTCGTCGACGACAGCGGGCGTGGTGGCGACGACGACGTGTCGTCGTCGTCGTCATCGCTGCCGTCGTCGTCGGGGCTGTCGGAGCCGTCCGGCTCATTGACTCGTTCGCGCAGGTCCTTGCCCGGCTTGAAATGCGGGACGTACTTGCCCGCCAGTGCGACCGTCTCGCCCGTCTTGGGATTGCGGCCCTGGCGCGGCGGCCGGAAGTGCAGGCTGAAGCTGCCGAAGCCGCGGATCTCGATGCGCTGTCCCTGGGCAAGCGCGTCGCTCATGATCTCCAGGATCTGCTTGACCGCCAGCTCGACGTCCTTCGCGGGCAGGTGACTCTGCTTGGCCGCGATGAGCTCGATGAGCTCGGACTTCGTCATGCTGCGCTCGGCGTCCACTCGAACCCCCGGGATCTCTTGTAGTTCGTACGCTGGGCGCGGGACCCGCGGCGGTGATCACACCACCGCGGGCCCGTGCGGATCAGCTGTCGCGGCCGGAGATCTGCTCCTTGAGCAGGTCGCCCAGGCTCGTACCGGTCGTCGAGTCGGAGCGATAGCTCTCCATCGCCTCCTGCTCTTCGGCCATGT
>DASUMQ010000177.1:0-2451 GCA_036277615.1 Steroidobacteraceae bacterium | reverse complement strand
GCGAAGAATTGCGCCTCGTTCGGGTAGACGTGCTCGTCCATGAACGCGAGCAGCCGCGCCTGCAGTTCCTTGACACGCGGGGACAGTTCGAAATCCACGAGGCCTCCTCGTCAGTGACGCTTCTGCCGCGGCGCGAGCATTACGGCCGGCAGAAACTTGAGCAGCAGGGCGATGACGGTCCACGGCAGCACGGGCACCCAGCGCATGCCGACGTTGCGCTCGATCATGCGCGCCATCAGCGCCGCGCCCCGTTCGACCGGGATCACGAACGGGCGTGCGCCATGGCCGCGGTTCATTTCGGTGTCGATGAAACCCGGCGCGAGCTCCGTCACGACGATGCCGGTGCCGCGCAACTCGCTGCGCGCCGCCTGCAGGTAACGGTGCAGGCCCGCCTTGCTTGCACTGTACGCCGAGAACCCCGGCAGGCCCTTCGCGCCCGCGACCGACGTGACCCCCACGACCTGCCCGCCGCCCTGCGACTTCATGATCGGCAGCGCCGCCTCGATCGTCGCGATGGCGCCGAGCAGGTTCACCGCGAACGTCTCGCGCATGGCGGACAGCCGGCCCTTGCCGACCGGCGTCAGCACGCCGATGCCCGCGTTCGCGACGACCACGTCGAGGCGACCGAGCGCCTCCGCCGCGCGCTGCACGGCCGGCTCGATACTTGCGATATCCGACACGTCGAGGCGGATCGGCACGACCTTGGCTGCGCCGGCCGCCTGCAGCGTGCGCGCCGTCGCCTCGAGCGCGTCGAGTCGTCGGGCGGCCAGCGCCAGCGCGTATCCGCGGCGCGCAAACTCGAGCGCGAGCGCAGCACCGATCCCGGCTGAGGCGCCGGTGATCAGGATCGTGCGAGGGGTCGACATGCGCAGGTCGAGGATCGGTGAGTGGTCGGCAGGGTCTGTTGTTGAGGCCGGCACGTCAGCCTGCACCAGCCGGCCCGACTAGTCACTAGTCACTATTCACTAGTCGCCATTCCTCATTAGTCGCTATTCCGCCGGTTGCCCCGCTCTGTTAGCGTTGCTTCCCCATGGGGAAAAAGCCCGGACTGCTCGACCTCCTGGCGCTGGTTCCGTCGGCAGACCTCGCCAAGGTCGCCCGCACGCTCGGCCTCGATCCCGAGACGCTGGCCAAGCGGGTTCTCGCGCTCGATTCCTCCGGACTCAGCACCAGGCTCGTCGACACCGCGACCCGCGCGCTCAAACCGGGCGAAGCCGCCGGCCGCCTGATGCTCGATCACGCGACGCGCATCTTCTCGCAGGCGCGCGACTTCACCCGCGACCTCGAGGAACTCGCGGGCCTGCAGGCGCCGGAACTCCATTTCGGCACCGACATGTTCGCCGCCGAGCTGCCGCTCGGCGCGGCACTCGGCCGCATGGCCTCGGCCAATTCGCGCCTGCGCGTCCACGTCGAGACGAGCGACTTCGAGCACCTGACGCGCGACGTGCTCACGGGCCGCATCGAGTTCGCGGTCGCAGACACGACCAGCGCCGAGCGACACCCGACGCGCCTCGCGATCGAGCCCGTCGCCGAGCACCGCGTCTTCTTCTACGTGCGCCAGGGTCACCCCCTCGCCACGGCCAAGGAGCATTCGCTCGAGACCGTCCTCGTGTTTCCGCTCGCGTCCCCACGGCTGCCGCAGCGGATCGCCGGCCACTTCGGCAAGCTCGCCACCCACTCCCGCGTCGATCGCGAGACCGGCGACCTCACGCCGAACCTGCTCGTCGACAACTTCTCGGTCGCGCTCAAGACCGTGCTCGGTGGCGATGCGGTCGGCCTCGCGCCGCTCGTCGCACTCGAGCCGGAACTGCGCGCCAGGCGGATTTCACTGCTGCCGTTCTCGGCTCCCTGGCTGCACCTGAGCTACGGACTGTTCTACACGCGCAAGCACGCGCTTTCGCGCGTCGCGCAGCTTTTCATGACGCAGCTGCGACGCATCGAGGCCGACATCCAGGCCCGAGAGCAGCGGGCGCTGTTGCGCCTCGACGGGCCGAAACGCCGCAGCCGCAAGCAAACCACGCGACGCAGGGCCGGCGCCGCAGACGCAAACGCGACCGAACTCCTGCCCGCACCGAACGCGCCCAGACGGCGCACACGGAAGACACGCCGATGATGCGATTCCCCGCTGCCCTGGCGAGCGTGCTGCTCGCCGCCGTCGCCGTCGCCGACGATCCCGGCCAGGCGCCGGCGACCTACCGGCTCGACTATTTCCACACCGGCGGCAAGGGCACGGAAGTCTTCGCGGTCGATCGCCTGCGTCTCGAACCGCTGCCCTGGCCGGGGCATCCCGCACGCGCGGTGGATGACGGCCGATCCGGCGTCTATCGCTATGAGGTCCGCGATGCCGCGGGCACGCTGCTGCAGGGACGCGGTTTCGCCTCCGTGTTCGGCGAATGGGTCACCACCGAGGAGGCCGGCCACGGCCATCGCACGTTTCACGAATCCCTGCGG
>DASUMQ010000176.1:0-16076 GCA_036277615.1 Steroidobacteraceae bacterium | reverse complement strand
TCGCGCTCGAGCAACTCGCAGAGGAACCGCGCGAAGCCGAACACGGCGTTGACCGGATTGCCGTCGCGGTCCGCCACGTCGATGGGTACGGCGTAGTACGCACGGAAGATGAAGACGCTGGCGTCGACGAGGTAGAGCATGGCGCGTGAGGATCCTCTGGGATTCCTTAAATGTCCCAGTCCGGTTTCGCGCCGGAGTAGGCGTCGATGCCCTCGAACATCGCGTTGACCAGCCGGCGCTCCTCGTCGTCGAGCTCCGGTCGATCGATGTCGAACAGCAGGATCACCCGCGTGCGGTCGCTGTCGTTCCACGCCTCGTGGTCGATGGAGTCGTCGAACACCCACGCGCGCCCTTCCTGCCACTCGCGCACCTCGTTGCCGACGCGGAACCGGCACTTGCCCGGCACGACGAGCGGCAGGTGGCAGATCAGGCGAGTATTGACCATGCCGTTGTGGGGCGGAATGTGCGCCCCGGGACGCAACTGCGAGAAGAGCACCGAGGGCGAGCGGTTGGGGATGCGCGCAAGCGGCGCACCTGCGAGCGCTTCGAGCGTCCGCGGGCAGCGCTCGGCATTGCCCGCGACGCGTTCGCCGTTGCGCCAGAGGTAGAACGCCGACCAGTCGGGATTGTTGAGCATTCCCTGCTGGTCCTGGTGCGGCCGGTTGGCATCGCCCTGGACGTACGGCGCGAATGCCTGCGGGTCGCCGAGCACGCCGAGCAATTCCTGGCGGATCACGTCGGTCGCGGCCTCCACCTCGTCGAGCCAGGGGAACTGCGCACGATCGTAGAACTGTTTCTGCGGCAGTTCGGGAAAGTAGTAATACCGCGGCTCCTGGACGTAGATCCGCTTGCGCCCGAACAGCACGTCGAGCGACCGCGCGAAGCGCGAGTCGCCCTGCCCCGTGTCGAAGCCACGCTCGGCGAGCCACGACCGGAGGTGCTCCTCGTAGCGTCGTGCAAGACGTTCCGCCTCGCTCCGGGCCCGTCGCAGTTCCTGCGCAAGGTCGGCGGGGAGCTTGTCCGCCGGCGGAGCGGCGCTCAGTGCGGCCAGGTAGTACGCCGCCGCCGCCTTCGTGTCGCCCACGGCACCGAGACTGTCGGCCTTCAGCACGAGACCGCGCACGTTGCGCGGGTCCAGGGCCAGGACGCGGTCCGCGGCGGCGCCCGCCGCCTCGTGGTCCTGCTGGCTGCGGCAGGCGTAGGCCAGCCCGAGCAGCACGGCCGGGTCGCGCGGCAGCGCTGCAGCGGCCTGCGTGAACAGGTCGCGGGCCGACCGGCCGTCGCCGCGTCGCAGCGCCTCGGCGCCGGCTCGGGCCAGGGCCGGCCCGTCACGGGAAGTCGTGTGCATGGCCGCGGAGAATAAGAGATCGGGCGACAGCATGGCACGCCGGCGGCCCACGCCGGTGTCGGGCGGCTCGTGCGACGATTGGGGCAAATGTCGACCGTAGCGCTACCAAGCACCGCGGATGAGCACGCAGAGCAGCGCATCCTGCCGATCGGCAAGGAGCACCTGGCGGGCTTCCATGCTGCGCTCGACCGCGTCGCGCGCGAAGGACGTTACCTCGCGATGCTCCAGGCGCCACCGTATTCGAGGACGCGACAATTCGTGCTCGACAGCCTCCGCGACGGCGCGATCCACTTCGTCGCCCTGGCCGGGGAGGAGGTGGTCGGCTGGTGCGACCTCCGTCCGAAAGCGGCCGCCACGTTGCGTCACAGCGCCGTGCTCGGCATGGGCGTGATCCACGAATATCGCGGACGGGGGCTGGGCTCCCGCATGCTCGCAGCCACGCTCGCGCTGGCCGATGCACGCGGCTTGAGCCGCGCGGAACTCGTCGTGCGGGCCGACAACGAGACCGCGATCGCACTGTATCGACGGTTCGGTTTCGTCGAGGAAGGGCGGTGCCGCCAGTACCTGCGTCTCGACGGCGAGGATCACGATGCGCTGCTGATGGCCAGGCTGGTCGCCGAGCAGCCGACCTGACTCGGTGCGGTCATACCCGGGGCTGGCCTATAATGGTGCGCCCGGCCCGATGGTACGGACGGGCCGCCGCTTTAAACCCCTGATAACGTTGTAATTGTTTGAGCCGTCCGCAATGGCACGCAAGTTGCCGGCGTGGCCTGACGGACCAGACGCCATGGCCACCTCCCTCAAGACGCCGCCATTGCGCCTGCTGCGGGCTTTCTGCCTCGCTGCACGGCACTCGAGTTTCACGGTCGCCGCCGATCGGCTGGCGCTGACGCCGTCGGCCGTCAGTCACCAGGTCAAGGAACTCGAGGAGCAACTCGGGGTCAGCCTGTTCGAGCGGCGCACCCGGGCCGTGGTGCCGACCGCGGCCGGTCGACAACTGCTCGAGGACCTCGAGCCCGCGCTCGAGGCGGTGGCGGCCGCGGTGGCACGGACTGCGCGCGGCAGTCATGCGCGCCGGCAGATCATGATCGTCATGCCGCCCTTTTTCGCGAGCGAACTGTTCGCGCCACGGCTGCCTGATTTCCACGAAAGCCACCCCGACATCGACCTCCAGGTCCAGACGACCGATCCGCGGCCCGGCCAGCATCCGGGCTTCAGCGATCTCTCGGTGATCCTGACCGACGAGGCGCCGCACGACACGTCCGTGGAAGCGGTGCGGCTGCTGCCTCTGCAACTGGTGCCCGTGGCCTCGCCCAAGGTCGCCGCAAGCATGCAGGGCAAGCCGCGCGCCAAGGCGTTCGAGCAGCAGACCCTGATCATGCATCGCAGTTTCCGGACGACCCTCTGGAACGACTGGCTGGCGCGCGCGGACATCGACCTGGCGCGCCTGAAGAACCTGGTGGAGTTCGACAACATGACCGCGGTGGCACGCGCGACGGAGCGCGGCGGCGGTGTCGCGCTGATGCCCGAACTGATCTGCAAGCCGTGGTTCGAGCGAGGCGCGCTGGTCCGGATCGACGGCTTCGATCACGCGGCGGAGGAAGCCTATTACCTGGTCGCCCGGCACGAGGACATCGAACGACCCGAAGTTCGGGCTTTCACGCAGTGGCTGATCGACCAGTTCCAGGTCGCCGCGTGAAGCGCACGTGTGCACACGCCGCTGGCGTCGTCCCTGGCAACGCTGGCTGAGCCACGGTCACTCATCGAGTGAACAGAACTCGTTTGTCGCAGTGCAGCAATCGACCGTAGTCTGCCTTCCGTCCGGCGGAAAAACGAAGCGACCCGAGGTGCACTCCCCCTGCAGCTTCCGGCGCTTTCCCCACCCGACGGAACTTGCCGGGTGGCTGGGGTGCACTCCCCCTGCGGCTCCAGTTCACCCCGGCAAGTTATTGAATCGGAAGTGACTAGCGGTTAGCGGTTAGTCCGAGCGCGCCTCGAGGCGCGCAAAGAAAAAGCGCCAGAAGGCGCTTTTTCTGTTTCGGCGGCTCGCAGGGCTTCGCTTCCTACCATCCGCTATCCATCCGCTATCCGCTACCCGCTTCCTCGCTCAGGCGTTCGCTTTTCTGGCTAGCCGCTCGTGCAGCGGGCTCGAGCGCGGGAAATGCGCGAGCAGGTATTCCATCTGGTCGGCGAGCACCCGTCGTCCCTTCAGATAGATGTACTCGGCGTAGCTCGGCGTGAACGGCACCGCGATCAGCTGCAGCTTCGCCTGCTCGGGCGTGCGCCAGGCTTTCAGATTGTTGCAGCGGCGGCAGGCGGTCACCACGTTGGTCCACGTGTCGTGTCCGCCGCGCGACAGCGGCGTGACGTGGTCGCGCGAGAGCTGGCTGGTCGGGAAACGTTCGCCGCAGTAGAGGCACAGGTGCGCGTCGCGCCGGAACAGCGTCTCGTTGTTGAGCGGCGGCACGTAGCCGTGGTGACGATTGCCGGGATTGTGGCTGTGGCCGATCGTCGCGACGATCGAGCTGACCTGCACCGTCGTGCGGGACCCGGTGCGCGCGTTGACGCCGCCGCGCAGCGAGAACAGCGTCTGGCCGAACGCATAGGCCACCTGGCCCATGAAGTGCAGACGGACCGCGTCCCGGTAGTCGATCCACTCCAGGGGCATTCCCGAGACGTCCGTCCGCAGGACTTCCTGCGACAGTGCGTGCATGGGTTTGACGATACGTATAATCCCGCGCCACGTCCATCACTGCAGGCCAGAGAATATCGGCCCGTTCGACCAGCGGTTAGACGCAGTCCGGTCGAGGGGAGCACACGCCTGGAACGCCACCCGGGCCTTGCCGTGAAACCCGACAAGGCCCGGGCCGGCAACCCGTATGCAAGAAACATGAGGTCACCATGCCACTGACGATCGGAGTGCCGCGCGAGACATTCGCGGGCGAGAAACGCGTTGCCGTCGTACCCGAGGTCGTGGAGAAACTGATCAAGCTCGGCTTCGCCGTCTGGGTCGAAAGCGGCGCCGGGGCGGGGGCCAACTTCGACGACGCGTCGTACCAGGCGGCCGGCGCGCGCATCGCCGGCAGCGCGGCCGAGCTCTACGGCGCGTCCGACATGCTGTTCAAGGTGCGGGCCCCGACGGCCGAGGAAATCGCCGCGATGAAGCCGGGCAGCACGCTGCTGAGCTTCATCTGGCCCGCGCAGAACCCGCAGCTGATGCAGCAGCTCGCCGAGCGCAAGCTGACCGTGCTCGCCATCGACTCCCTGCCGCGCCAGCTCTCGCGCGCCCAGAAGATGGACGCGCTCACCTCCATGGCCAGCATCAGCGGCTACCGCGCCGTGATCGAGGCCGCGAATGCCTTCGGCCGCTTTTTCAACGGCCAGGTGACCGCCGCCGGCAAGATTCCACCGGCCAAGGTCTTCATCGCCGGCGCCGGTGTCGCCGGCCTGTCCGCGATCGGCACGGCCGCCAACCTGGGCGCCATCGTGCGCGCCAACGACACGCGCGCCGAGGTCGCCGACCAGGTCGTGTCGCTGGGCGGCGAATTCGTCAAGGTCGACTACGAGGAAGAAGGCTCCGGCGGCGGCGGTTACGCCAAGGTCATGAGCGAGGGCTTCCAGCAGGCCCAGCGCGAGATGTACGCGCGACAGGCCAAGGATGCCGACATCATCATCACGACCGCGCTGATCCCCGGCAAGCCGGCGCCGAAGCTGATCACCGCCGAGATGGTGAGGAGCATGAAGCCGGGCAGCGTCATCGTCGACATGGCGGCCGAGCAGGGCGGCAACTGCGAGCTGACCGAACCCGGCGAGGCCGTGGTGCGGCACGGCGTCACCATCATCGGCTACACGGACCTCGCCAGCCGCCTGGCCAGGCAGTCGTCGACGCTGTACTCCACGAACCTGCTGCGCCTGACCGAAGAACTCTGCAAGACCAAGGACGGCGTCATCGACGTCAACATGGACGACGACGCCATCCGCGGCCTGACCGTCATCAAGGAAGGCGCGATCACGTGGCCGCCACCGCCGCCCAAGCTTCCGGCCGCGCCGCCGCAACCGGCGAAGCCTGCCGCTGTGCCGTCGGCGAAGAAGTCCGGTCACGGTCACGGTGCCGGTGAAGCCGCCTCGGCGCGGAGCGCGGCCATCGTCTTCGGCGCGGGCGCGCTGTTGTTCCTGCTCGTCGGTGCGTTTGCACCGGCCTCGTTCCTGGCGCACTTCACCGTGTTCGTGCTGGCGTGCTTCGTCGGCTACATGGTGATCTGGAACGTGACGCCGTCGCTGCACACGCCGCTCATGAGCGTCACGAACGCGATCTCGAGCATCATTGCCGTCGGTGCGCTGATCCAGGTGGCGCCGCCGATCGCGGAAGGCACCGCCGACCGGCCCGGCGGATTGATTCTCGGGCTCGCGGTGCTCGCGTTGACGCTGACTGCAGTGAACATGTTCGGCGGCTTCGCCGTCACGCGTCGCATGCTCGCGATGTTCCGGAAATAGAATCAGGGAGCCGCAGGCATGTCTTCGAACCTCGCCACGATCGCCTACATCGGCGCCACGATCCTCTTCATCCTGAGCCTGGGCGGCCTCTCGAACCCCGAGACGTCCCGGCGCGGCAACCTGTACGGCATCATCGGCATGGCGATCGCCGTGCTGGCCACCGTGTTCGGTCCGCGCGTCACCGCCGGCGGCCTGCCGTGGATCGTCGGTTCGCTGCTCGTCGGCGGCTCGGTCGGTCTCTACGCCGCGAAGAAAGTGCAGATGACGCAGATGCCGGAGCTGGTCGCGATCATGCACAGCCTGGTCGGCCTCGCGGCGTGCCTGGTCGGATTCGCGAGCTACGTCGACACGTCGATCGTTCTCACCGGCGCCGAGAAGACGATCCACGAGGTGGAGATCTACCTCGGCATCCTGATCGGCGCCGTGACGTTCTCGGGTTCGGTGATCGCCTTCGGCAAGCTGTCGGGCAAGATCGGCGGCAAGCCGATGCTGCTGCCCGGCCGGCACTGGCTCAACCTCGCCGGCCTGCTGCTCGTGATCTGGTTCGGTGCGCAGTTCCTGCAGGCCCACGACATCGACTCGGGGATGCTGCCGCTGATCGTGATGACCGTGGTGGCGCTGCTGTTCGGCGTGCACATGGTGATGGCGATCGGCGGTGCCGACATGCCGGTCGTGGTGTCGATGCTCAACAGCTATTCGGGGTGGGCCGCGGCGGCGACGGGCTTCATGCTGTCGAACGACCTGCTGATCGTCACCGGCGCGCTCGTGGGGTCCTCCGGCGCGATCCTGTCGTACATCATGTGCCGCGCGATGAACCGCAACTTCCTGAGCGTGATCGCGGGCGGTTTCGGCACGGGCGAGGGCGCGGCGCCCGCCGCTGCGGGCGCGCAGCCGGCCGGCGAAGTGACCCCGATCGTCGCGCTCGAGACGGCCGAGATGCTGCGGGGCGCCAGGAACGTGATCATCGTGCCGGGCTACGGCATGGCGGTTGCGCAGGCGCAGCACACGGTCTACGAAATCACCAAACACCTGCGCGAGAAGGGCGTGAACGTGCGCTTCGGCATCCACCCCGTGGCGGGGCGCATGCCGGGGCACATGAACGTGCTGCTGGCCGAGGCCAAGGTGCCCTACGACATCGTGCTCGAGATGGATGAAATCAACGACGACTTCCCCAACACGGACGTCTCGATGGTGATCGGCGCGAACGACATCGTGAACCCGTCGGCCGAGGAAGATCCGTCGAGCCCGATCGCCGGCATGCCGGTGCTGCAGGTCTGGAAGGCCAAGACCTCGATCGTGATGAAGCGCTCGATGGCCTCGGGTTACGCGGGCGTCGACAATCCGCTGTTCTACAAGGAGAACAACCGGATGTTGTTCGGCGACGCCAAGAAGATGCTGGACGAGGTGCTGGTCGCGTTGAAGGCCTGACAGGAAGGGGCTAGCGGGGGATAGTGAAGCGCGCTGGCCGCGCGCGTGCCGGAGACACGGCTCGTCACTATCTCCTATCCCCTATCCCCTTCGTCGTCTTTGTCCTTGTCCCTGTCTTTGCCCTTGCCCTTGCCCTGCTGCTTCTGCCTGTCAGGCCCGCGTTCGCGCTCCTCGGGCGTTGCGTCGCGTGACTTCTGCTTGGCGCGCTCGCGTTCCTCCGGGCTCATGTCGCGCCAGCGCTCGCGCAGTTCCTCGCGTCGCTCGGGCGGCAATTCCTGGTACTTCTGGTAGCCCTCGCGCAGTCGCCGCTGTTCCTCCGGCGGCAGCTCGCGAAATCGCTCGTAGCGTTCGCGCGCGCGCTGCCGTTCGTCGGGCGGCAGGTTCTGCCATTGCTTGACCCGGTCCTGCGCTCGCGCACGCTGCTCCGGCGACATGACCTGCCACCGCTCGGCGGCGCGCAGCATCACTTCGCGCCGACCCGGCGGCAGGGAATCCCACTCGTCACGATAGGTCGCGAGCAGCCGCTGCTGCTCCGCGGAGAGTTGCGACCAGGCGGGACCCGCCTCCGCCGAGGCCGGGTCGCCGTCCTTCGCGAAAGCAGGCGACGCGGCGACGAGAAGCCATCCCGTGGCTGCGATCACCCGCCATCCCACGCGTGACCTGTGCTTCATGTGGACGTACCGCGCACCGTTGATCAACCCTGGCCGTTCGCGGCGTCGACCGCGGCCACTTCAACCCACTCGTAGAACTCGAGTTCCTCTTCCGACGTCGCAATCTCGAATTCCTCACCGGCCGCCAGCAGTTCCAGCGGCTCCTGCGCGAGTGCAGCCGGTTGCGACCCGGCCACGTCAGGGGCACGATCGCTGTCCACCGGCCCACGCAACATCAGCGCGGCCACGAGCACGCCCGCGGCCAGCGCTCCCGCTGGCGCCCACGCGGACCAGCCACGACGGGCGTCGTTCGAGCTCGGCGTTGCCGTTGCGGCCGCCAGGGCGCGCTGGCGCGCCTGGTTCAGGCGCGAGCGCGTGTGTGCGTCCAACGCGTCGACGCTCGCGTCGAACGCGTCACGCGCGCGGCGCTCGAGTCCCTGCAACTCCGGTTCACGATCGTCGTTCATGTCCAGACCTCTGCCAGCTCCCCGCGCAGCGTCTGCAGCGCGCGGAAATAATGTGTCTTCACGCTGCCCTCGGAACAACCCATCGCGGCCGCGGTCGCGGCGACGTCGAGGCCCTCGAGGCAACGCAGCGAAAATGCCTCGAGCTGACGCGCCGGCAGGCGCTGCATTGCGCGTTGCAGTTCGACCATGGCTTCGTCCGCCTCGAGCTGTCGGCTGGGCTCCGGCCCCGTGTCCGGGACCTGCTCGATCGGGTCGGGCGCGTCCTCGTCGGCGTGCGCGCTCGAACCGGGCAGCCAGCCGAAGAAGCGGCGCCGCACGCCGTGCCGGCGCTGGATGTCGCGGATCGCGTTGTAGAGGATGCGGTAGAACAGCGGACGCCATTCCTCGCTCGGACGGGCGGAATAGTGTTCGGCCAGCCGCAGCATCGCGTGCTGCACGGCGTCGTGCGCGTCGTCGACATTGCGCAGCGCGAGCTGCGCGATCCGGAACGCGCGGCGTTCGACGCTGGCCAGGAAGCGGTCGAGTTCGCGGGCATGGGCAGCGTCCAGGCGGGTCTCCTCGGTGGCTCCCGCGGTGTCCGCGCGGTCGCGGACCAGTGGGTCCAGACTAGCAAAACGCGTCATGCCGTAGACTCGCGCTCCCCGCGGCTCCATGATCGTCCTGCACAAGAACGCCTGCCGGGTCAGGGGGTTGACGCGGACCGCTCCGTGAAGATGTTCACCGGCCGCGGGCGGCCGGGCACGCCCCCAGCGCCAGGCCCGAGGCGTGTTCTGGACTCGGTCCAGAGAAAATGAGCCCGTATTTGCTAAGTACCTGAATTCGCAGTTAATTAAAAACGTCGAGCGGCTGGCGTCACCGCCACGGAAGCCTGCGGCGGCGGCGACACTCGAGCATGATCGACGCAGATCATCCACAAAGTTATCCACAGGCTGTGGGGACATCGCTCCGGAGCGGCGATTGAGCGAACCAATCCTGGCTGTCGCGATCGACGCACCGCTGCGGCGGCTGTTCGACTATCGCGCTCCCGCCGGCCTCGACCCTGCCGTCGTGCAGCCGGGCCAGCGGATCTGGGTGCCGTTCGGCCGGCGCAAGTCGGTCGGCGTCGTGGTCGAGGTGCGCGAGCGGTCGAGCGTCCCGGAAGCGAAACTGAGGCGCGCGCTGGCGCCAATCGACGCAGAGCCGGTGATCGACAGCGTGTTGCTCGACCTGCTGCGCTGGTCGGCCGAGTACTACCGGCACCCGATCGGCGAAGTGATCGCGGCCGCGCTGCCCGTCGCCCTGCGGAGCGGCAGCGACGCCCTGGCCAGCGCCGAGCGCTGGGTCCTGAGCGCGGCGGCGCGTACGCAATCCCTTGAGCCACTCGGAACCCGTGCGCACAAGCTGCGCGAACTGGCGGCATGGCTGGAAGGACACGAGCCGGCGGGGGCTGCGGAGCTGGCGGCCCTATCGGTGCGCTGGCGCGAGCACCTGCGGGAACTCGAACGTCGCGGCTGGGTGACGCGGGTACGCCAGGCGGTCGACCACCCGCCCACCGGGCCCGCGCGTGGCCCGCCGACCCGCGGGCCCGTGCTGACCGGCGAGCAGGACGCGGCGGTCGTCGCGGTCGCCGCGGCGCTCGGGAGCTTCGCGCCGTTCGTGCTGCACGGCGTGACGGGCAGCGGCAAGACCGAGGTCTACCTGCGGGCGATCGAGGCCGTGCTCGCGCAGGGCGGCCAGGCGCTCGTGCTGGTCCCGGAAATCTCGCTGACGCCCCAGCTCGTGTCCCGTTTCGCGGCGCGGTTCCCGGGGCCGCTCGCCGTTCTTCACTCGGCGCTCACCGACATTGAACGCCTGCACGCGTGGCGCGCCGCGCGCTCTGCGGCCGCGCCGGTCGTCATCGGCACGCGCTCCGCGATCTTTGCGCCGCTCGCACGACCCGGGCTGATCGTCGTCGACGAGGAACACGACGCGTCGTACAAGCAGCAGGACGGGTTCCGGTACTCGGCGCGCGACCTGGCGCTGGCCCGCGCACAACGCCACGGTATCCCCATCGTGCTCGGCTCGGCCACGCCGTCGCTCGAGAGTCTCGCGCGCGTGCGCGCCGGCAAGGCGCGGTTGCTCGAGTTGCCCAACCGTACGGCCGGTGCACGCCCTCCCGTGCTGCAACTGATTGACCTGCGCGCACACGCCAGCACGCAGGGCATCGCGACACCGACGGTGGTCGCCATCCAACGCCACCTCGCCGCCGGTGGGCAGGTGCTCGTCTACCTGAACCGGCGCGGCTACGCGCCCACCCTGTTCTGTCCGGCGTGCGGCTGGGTCGCGCCGTGTCCGCGCTGCGATGCGCGCCTGACGGTTCATCAGCGCGAGCGGTCGCTCGAATGCCACCACTGCGGCACGCATCGGGCGATGCCGGAGTCGTGCCCCAACTGCGGCGAACCCGTCAAGCCGGTGGGACAAGGCACGGAACGCATCGAGGAGACGCTCGCCACCTTGTTCCCTGACGCAGGGCTCGCGCGGATCGACCGCGACGCGATGCGACGTCGAGGCTCACTCGAAGCCACGCTCGAGCGTATCCAGTCGGGCGAAGTGCGCCTGCTCGTCGGCACGCAGATGCTGACGAAGGGCCATCATTTCCCGGACGTGAGTCTCGTCGTCGTGCTGAACGCCGACCAGGGATTGTTCGGCACGGATTTTCGCGCCGCGGAGCGACTCGCGCAGACCATCGTGCAGGTGGCCGGACGGGCCGGACGGGCCGAGCGCCCGGGCGAAGTGCTGATCCAGACGGAGTACCCGGAGCATCCGCTGCTGAGGCAGCTCGTGAGCGGCGGGTACGAAGCGTTCGCTGACGCCGCGCTGGTGGAGCGCGCGCAGGCTCGGTGGCCGCCCTTTGCTCGTGTGGCCGTACTGCGTGCCGAGGCGGCGCACCGGGAGGCGCCGCTCACGTTCCTCGATCATGCGCGCGAGCTTGCGCTCGACTGCGGCGAGCCAGGTGTCGAGGTGCTGGGACCTGCATCGGCTCCGATGGAGCGACGCGCCGGCCATTATCGTGCGCAGCTGCTGCTGCACGCCGAGTCGCACTCGCCGCTGCAGCGCCTGCTCGCGCGATGGGTGCCGCTGCTCGAAGAAACGCCCACCGCACGCAAGGTGCGGTGGGCGTTGGACGTGGATCCGCTCGAACTGTTCTAGCGTTCGAGCTTCGTCACGCGACGAGCTTACTGACCGGTCGTGCCGGAAGTATTGTCCTCGCCCGTCGTGCTGGACGCCGTGTCATCGGTCGACGTCGGGCTGCTCGACGTGTCGGTCGAGCTCGAGCTCGCCTCCGAGCTGGTCGTGTCCGTCGACGAAGAAGACGAGGAACTCGTGCCCTGGTCCGCTTCCATGCTGGTGCCCGGGTGCGCGCTTTCGTAAGCCTTCAGTTCGTCGCGCGACAGCTTGCCGTTGCCGTCGGTGTCCATCGACGTGTAGTTAGCTGCCATGCCGGGAGCGGCGGCCTGGATTTCGGCAAGCGTCAGCTGCCCGTCGCCGTCGACGTCAGCCTGCGTCCAATGATGCGTCGAGCTCAACGCCCTGTCGCTCGCGTGCGCCGAACCTGACGTCGCGGCCGTGGCCGAAGTTTCGGAGCCCGGATTGGCCGTGCTCGGGTTCGCGCTGTCGGTCGAGGTCGTGGAAGAAGTAGACGAGCTCGTGCTCTGGTCGGCGTCCATGCTGCCGGTCGTGCTCGTACCCGTAGCGGTGTTCGCGTCGGGCGTGGTGGTCGTCGTGCCGGAAACCGACGTGTCGTT
Organism: Steroidobacteraceae bacterium; assembly: GCA_036277615.1. Taxonomy (GTDB): domain Bacteria; phylum Pseudomonadota; class Gammaproteobacteria; order Steroidobacterales; family Steroidobacteraceae; genus RPQJ01. The sequence goes on along the minus strand of DASUMQ010000176.1, from coordinate 3,925 downwards.
CGTCGGATAGGCGCTGCTGGGTTCCCCGCCCTGTGCCACCGCAGCCGAGCTGAGCAGGACGGACGTGATCATGACGGCGAGTGCATTGTTGCGCATATAACTACCCTCCTTGGTATGGACACTCTCTGACCGGGGTTTCCCGGTCGCGTTCCGGGGTCCATGTGTCTGTCTTTGGCGACAGCGGACCACGGAGGGCCGATAACGTAAGGTCCCGGCGCACTTGGAAAAATTTGCGCAGCAAAAAGAAACACGGAACAGCCCGGTCCGGGGTGCTCCGTGACCTGTAAGAACGCTGAATTACGGGCTGGGCGTGAAGTCGACCACCTTCGCTTCGTTCGCTACGACTTGGATCTCGAGGCCCGCTTCCGGCACGAACGTGACGTTTTCGTCAGGAACTTCCACTGTGCCGACATCGGTGTCCGCATCGACCTGCGTGCTGTCAGGCGAACACGTATAAGCAATCAGGTACTTTCCGGCGGGGACGAATCCGATCGTGTATTCGAACGTCGTCGCGTCCACTTTGGCGGACGTGATCGGATCCGCGCCGTCCGCGTCGAGCCCGTCGTAGTCGTCGATCACAGGCGCGGTGTCTGCATACGGCCCGAACAGATAGACGTTGCCGGGATAGGGGGCGGCGCCGGCAACGCAAGCCTCGGGCAGAGGGTCGACCTTGCCCGTGATCGTGCCGACCTCGAGGTTGTCGACCACGCGCAGCACCGGCTTGAGGAAATAGGCCTGGCCGCCACACGTCTCCGGAGCCGACGTCTGCCCCGGCGGCTCGACGATCGACTTGCGCAGGTCGAAATCGATCGTGAGATCCGTGATCGCGCCGACACCGATCGTGAACGGACGGTTGATCTTGAGACCGGTCTCGGCGCCGCTCGGAACCTGCAGCTCGCACTGTCCGCCGCCGATGCCGATGTAGCTGTCGATCACGTTCGGCTCCGTGTCGACCATGAGCCTCATCCATTGGTATTCGCCGGCTGGGATTTCCTCGCCTTCGAGCAGGATTTCGCGCTGCGTGCCGGTGAGCGGGTACAAGTCGACGATCTTGGTCGTGGGTTGCCCGTTCGCGTCGAGGAACTCGACCGTGAACGGCTCACCGTTGCTCGGCTTGAGCTCGACGCCGGAGAACTGGACGACCACGGCTTCGGCGACGTCGATGGGCGCGTCGGTGATGCCGAGCTTGAGCGTGCCGGTGCGATCGCCCGATCCGCCGTCGCCGCCGCACGCCGCGAGCGCGAGCACGGTGGCGCAGGCCAGAACCGGTTTCGGTGCGCGGATGTGATGCCGGGTCATGTGTACTCCTGCGGCCGCCGGCGGCAGCCCCGTCGAAAAGCCTAGCCAAGCTCCCGATTCGACGGCGTGCGCCCATCACACTTTGATCTCGCATCGCCTTGCGGAATTCCCTAGACTGCGCCTGCCCTGCGGGTCCCTGACGGCGAAGCCCTTGAAATACCTGATCGAAAACCTGTTGCGGGACGCGCTGCGCGCCCTGCCCGAAGAGCTGCGTCCGGCCGACCCCGCACCCGTCGTCGCAATCGAGCGCACGCGCGAGTCGAGCCACGGTGACTTCGCGTCGAACGTCGCGCTGCAACTCGCCAAGGCAGCGAAGCGCAAGCCGCGCGAACTCGCCCAGGCGATCGTTGCCGCGCTGCCGTCGAACGCTCTCGTCGAGAAGATCGAGATTGCCGGCCCGGGATTCATCAATTTCTTCCTGGCGCCCGCGGCATATCAGTCCGAGCTGCTTGCGGCGCTCGATGCGGGCCGGGCGTACGGCCGCTCGAAGACCGGCGCCGGCAAGCGCGTGCTCGTCGAATTCGTGTCGGCCAATCCGACAGGCCCGCTGCACGTCGGGCACGGCCGGCACGCGGCGTTCGGCGCCTCGGTCGCGAACCTGCTGGACGCAGCCGGTTTCGCGGTCTCGCGCGAGTACTACATCAACGACGCCGGCCGCCAGATGGACATCCTCGCGACCAGCGTGTGGCTGCGGTACCTCGAGGGCTTCGGCGAGCAGTTTCCGTTTCCGAGCAATGGTTATCGCGGCGACTACCTGCGTCCGATTGCCGACAAGCTGGTCGAGCGCGCGGGGCGCGCCTTGTGGCGGGCCGCGGCCGAGGTCTTCGCGAACCTTCCGCCCGACGCGCCCGCCGGCGACAAGGATGAGTACATCGATGCCGTGATCGACCGCGCCAAGCAGCTGCTCGGGCCGGACCTGTTCGGCCAGGCGTTCGACCTGGCGCTCGCGGACATCCTTGCGGACATCCGCGTCGACCTCGGCGAGTTTGGTGTCCGGTACGACAGCTGGTTCAGCGAACGCAGCCTCGCCGCGGCAGGTGCGATCGACCACGCACTGGACCTGTTGCGCCGGAACGGAGTGGTCTACGAGAAGGACGGCGCGCAGTGGTTCCGCGCGACGGAGTTCGGCGACGAGAAGGATCGGGTCGTGGTCCGTGAGAACGGCGCCAAGACATATTTCGCGTCCGACATCGCGTATCACTTGAACAAGTGCGAGCGCGGCTTCGAGCAGCTGATCGACGTGCTGGGGTCGGATCATCACGGCTACATCGCCCGCGTCCGCGCAGGCCTGGTCGCGATGGGACAGCCGGGCGACTGCCTGGACGTCCGTTTGATGCAGTTCGTGACGCTGTATCGCGGCGGCGAGAAGGTGCAGATGTCGACCCGCTCGGGCGAGTTCATCACGTTGCGTGAACTCCGGCGCGAGGTGGGCAACGATGCCGCGCGGTTCTTCTACGTCATGCGCAGCAATGAGCAGCACCTCGATTTCGACATGCAGCTCGCCGTGTCGCGCTCGAACGACAACCCGGTCTATTACATACAGTACGCACACGCACGCGTGTGCAGCGTGCTGCGCCAGATGCGCGAAAAGGGCTTCGAGCACGACGCCGAGCGCGGGCGCGCCAGCGTCGCGCGCCTCGTCGAGCCGCACGAGCAGGCGGTGGTCGCCGCGATGAGCCGCTATCCGGAGGTCATCGAGGCCGCCGCGCTGCAACGCGCGCCGCACATGCTCGTGCACTACCTGCGCGAACTCGCCACCGAGTTTCACGCGTACTACAACGCTCACCAGTTCCTGGTGCCGGACGACTCTTTGCGCGATGCGCGGGTACTGCTGATCCGGGGCGTGCGGCAGGTCATCTGCAACGGGCTCGGATTGCTCGGCGTCTCCTCGCCGGAGGCGATGTAATGGCTCCACCCTTGACGGGCGCACGCACCCTGAGCCGTGACTACAAGGACGTGCGGCGGCACAAGCACGTGGCGGTCGGCCACACGTCGTTCAACGGCTGGGTCGGCCTCGGCGTCGGCTTGAGCCTGGGCCTGCTCGTGGCACTCGGCGTGCACCTGCACTACACGCGGCAGGCGCAGTCCAACGCAGCCGTGCCCGTGCCGACGCCTTCCGCGGCGCCCGCCTCGGCCGTCGCGAGCGACGACACGATCGAAGGCGCGCCCGAGGCGAGCCCCGCGACGGCCACCGACTTCGGTTTTTACGAGATGCTGCCGAAGCAGGAAGTTGAAGTCGGTTCCGCTCCCGGGATGGGGCCGAGGTCGGCTCGGTCGCCATTGCCCACCGGAGACGTGGTGCTGCAGGCGGGCTCGTTCAAGCAGCAGGGCGAGGCCGAGAAGCTGATCGCGAAGCTCGCGTACCTCGGCATCGACGCGAGGATCCAGCGCGCCCCGGTCGACGACGAAACCTGGTACCGCGTCCGCATCGGCCCGATCGAGACGGTCGAGGAACTGCACGACGTGCAGTCGAAATTGCGCGAAGCGGAGATCGCGGCCACGGCCGTCACGCCCGTCGAAGAAGCGCCGCTGCCCTGACACGCCAAATGCAACGCGCCCCGAAGTTCCCCCCGGGGCGCGCGAGATCCACACTCAGCGACGTCGCTAGTCCTTGCGGCGACGTGTG
>DASUMQ010000175.1:0-12574 GCA_036277615.1 Steroidobacteraceae bacterium | reverse complement strand
GGACACATGTACTTGCAGACCTGCTCGCGCATGAAACCGGCGTTGCAGTACGTGGCGCCGCCGTAGAACAGCACCCAGAACGTCTCCCACGGGCCGGTGGCGAACTGCGCGATCTTCACCGCGAGTTCGGTGACCGGGGTGAAGTAACCGACGAACGTGAACCCGGTCCAGAGCGAGAACGTGATCCAGAGGAACTGCTTGGCGCCCTTGCGCAGGACCTTCTCGCGGGTCCACGGCGCCTTCGCGAGCTTGATCTGCTGGTTGCGGCTGCCCTCGACCCAGCGCTCCATCCAGATGAACACTTCGGTCCACACGGTCTGCGGGCACGCGTAACCGCAGAACAGGCGTCCTGCGAGCGCAGTCACGAAGAACAGCGCCAGCGCCGCGATCACCAGCAGCCAGGTCAGGAAGTAGAAATCCTGCGGCCACAGCGTCAGCGCGAAGATGTGGAACTTGCGCGCCGGCAGGTCGAAGAGCACGGCCTGCCGTCCCTGCCACGTGATCCAGGGCAGCGCGTAGAAGAGCCCGAGCAACGCCCAGACCGTATAGACGCGCAGGCTCTGGAAGCGTCCCTGGATCTCGCGGGGATAGATCTTCTGGCGCGCCGCGTAGAGTGCGCCCTCGACCCGCTCCTCGACGTCGCTCATTCGGGACTCCGTGTCCCGTCGTCAGTCCACTCGTCGGTCGGTTCGGGATGCGCCGTTCGGAGCAGGTAGAGCGTGATCAGGCTGGAGAGCGAGGCCACCAGCCAGAAAAAGAAGAAGCCGACCGCGTAGCCCGTCATGCGCGTCGCGAATGCCGGCGGCGGGTAATCGTCGTTGCCGACCAGGATCGGGTCGATGAAGGCGAAACAGACCATCGTCGCGACGCTCGCGACGAGAAATGCGGGCCAGAGGATGATCGCCACGTCCTGCCCGAGGCGTGGCCAGCGCATCCGACCCGCGTATTCGCCCTCGACGGCCATCACCGGCTCGCGCCGTCCTGCGCGAGCCTGGTCACGTAGGCAGCGAGCAGCTTCACGCGCTGCTCACCGAGCTTGTCGTTCCAGGCCGGCATCTGGCCGTTGCGACCGGCGACGATCGTCTGCCTGATCGTCGCGGCGTCGCCGCCGTAGATCCAGACGTCGTCGGTCAGGTTCGGTGCGCCGAGCACCGCCATGCCCTTGCCGTCGAGGCCGTGGCACGCGGCGCAGACCTGCTGGTAGCGCGTCTCGCCGGCGGTCGCCAGGGCCGCGTCGGTCGGTTGCCCGCTCAGCTTCTGCACGTAGGCGGTCACCTCCTCGACGCCCTGCTCGCCGAGCACGGCGCCCCACGGCGGCATCGCCGCGATGCGGCCGGTTGCGATGGTCGCGACCACGGCGTCGGCATCCCCGCCCCACTGCCAGTCCGCGTTGGCCAGGTTCGGGAAGCCCTTCGCGCCGCCGCCGTCGGAACCGTGGCACTGCGCGCAGTTCTGCTGGAACAGGTTGTGCGCGGTCGTCATCGCCTGTTCGTTGGCGACGAGGTCGGCGACGGGCATCGCGGCGAGCGGCGCGAGCAGCTCGTTCGCGCGCGCTTCGACGGCCGCCTTTTCCTGCGCATACTGCTCCGCCTGCGTCCAGCTCTTCAGGCCGGCGAAGTTGCCCAGGCCCGGATACAGCGCGAGGTACAGCAGCCCGAACGCGACCGTCAGGTAGAACAGCCACAGCCACCACTTCGGCAGCGGGTTGTTGTATTCGCGCAGGTCCTGGTCCCAGACGTGGCCCGTGTCGGCGCCGCCCCCGATCTTTTCACCGGGCGCCTTGGGCTTCGCGGTCCACCGCAGCAGCCAGACGCAGGCGAGGATGTTCGCGATCGTCAGGACGACGATCCATAAGCTCCAACCAGTACTCATGGGCTCTTGCTCCCTTGATCATCGTCGGCGGGCGGGTCGTCCTCGAGCGGCATGCGCGCCATCTCGTCGAACTCCGCCTTGCGACGTTTGCCGTAGACGTAAAAGACCAGCGCGACGAACGCGACCAGCAGCGCGAGCGTGATCAGGCCGCGGACCGTGCCGATGTCCATGCGTCAGGTGCCCGCGTCCACGTTCACGCCGAGGCCCTGCAGATAGGCGATCAGCGCGTCCATTTCGGTCTTGCCCTCGACGGCCGCAGCCGCGCCGGCGATCTCCTCGTCCGTGTAGGGCACGCCCACCTTGCGCAGCGCCGCCATCTTCTTCGGCGTCAGCGACGCGTCGATCCCGGCTTCGACCAGCCACGGGAAGCGCGGCATGTTCGACTCCGGCACGACGTCGCGCGGGTTGATCAGGTGCACGCGATGCCAGTCGTCCGAGTAACGACCGCCGACTCGCGCGAGGTCGGGTCCCGTGCGCTTCGAGCCGAACTGGAACGGGTGGTCATACACCGACTCGCCCGGCAGCGAGTAGGGCCCGTAACGCTCGGTCTCCGAACGGAACGGCCGGATCATCTGCGAGTGGCACGTGTAGCAGCCTTCGCGGATGTACACGTCGCGGCCCTCGAGTTGCAGCGCGTCGTACGGCTTCACGCCGGGCGCCGGCTGCGTCACGGCCTGCTGGAAGTACAGCGGCACGATCTCGACCAGGCCGCCGATGCTGATCACGATCGCGATCAGCACGCCGAGCAGGCCGACCTTCTTTTCTACTGCTTCGTGGTTCATGTGCGACGACCTCTCAGGCGGGCTGCACGACCGGGGCGTCCGCGGTGCTCGAACGCGCCGCGACCGTCTTCCAGACGTTCCAGGCCATGATGAACATGCCCGCGAGGACCAGCGTGCCGCCCGCGAGGCGGACCGCGTAGTACGGGTAGGTGGACTTGATCGACTCGATGAACGCGTAGGTCAGCGTGCCGTCCGCGTTCGTCGCGCGCCACATCAGGCCCTGCATGACGCCGGCGATCCACATCGAGGTGATGTAGAGCACGACGCCGATCGTCGTGATCCAGAAGTGCACGTCGATCAGTTTCGTGCTGTGCATCGACTCGCGCCCGTAGAGCTTCGGGATCAGCGCGTACATCGTGCCGATCGAGATCATCGCGACCCAGCCGAGGGCGCCGGAGTGCACGTGGCCGATGGTCCAGTCGGTGTAGTGCGAGAGCGCGTTGACCGTCTTGATCGACATCATCGGCCCTTCGAAGGTCGACATGCCGTAGAACGACAGCGAGACGATCATGAACTTGAGGATCGGGTCGGTGCGCAGCTTATGCCAGGCGCCCGAGAGCGTCATGATGCCGTTGATCATGCCGCCCCACGACGGCGCGAGCAGGATCAGCGAGAACACCATGCCGAGCGACTGCGCCCAGTCGGGCAGCGTCGTGTAGTGCAGGTGGTGCGGGCCCGCCCACATGTACGTGGAGATCAGCGCCCAGAAATGCACGACCGACAGGCGGTACGAATAGACGGGGCGCCCGGCCTGCTTCGGCACGAAGTAGTACATCATCCCGAGGAAGGCCGCGGTCAGGAAGAAGCCGACGGCGTTGTGGCCGTACCACCACTGCACCATCGCGTCGACGACGCCGGGGTACACGCTGTACGACTTGGTCGCCGACACCGGGATCGCCAGGCTGTTGAAGATGTGCAGCACCGCGATCGTGATGATGTACGACGCGAAGAACCAGTTCGCGACGTAGATGTGCTTCACCTTGCGCAGCGCGATCGTGCCGAAGAACACGACCCCGTAGGCGACCCAGACGACCGCGATCAGCAGGTCGATCGGCCACTCGAGTTCCGCGTACTCCTTCGACGTCGTGAGTCCCAGCGGCAGCGTGATCGCCGCGAGCACGATCACGAGTTGCCAGCCCCAGAAAGTGAACGCCGCGAGTCCATCGCCGAACAGGCGCACGTGGCAGGTGCGCTGCACGATGTGGTACGACGTCGCGAACAGCGCCGACCCGCCGAACGCGAAGATCACCGCGTTGGTGTGCAGCGGCCGCAGGCGCCCGTACGAGAGGAAGGACTCCGCGGGCAACAGGTCGGGCCAGAGCAGTTGCGCTGCGATCAGGACGCCGACCAGCATGCCGACGATGCCCCAGACCACGGTCATGATCGCAAACTGCCGGACCACCTTGTCGTTGTAATGCGTGGCCGTATTCATCGATCGCCTCGGGGGAGAATGAGAACAATTGACGTCTGCCGTGCAGCGCACGGCGGCGAGGCGTGAATCGTAAGGACCGCGCTTCGTGCAGTGCAGTACGCACACGCAGATACTTGCTAGGTACTTTCCGCAGTGAGTTGTCCGGATTGTGGCGGTCCCTGCCAGCCCGCACATTCCAGAGGCGGGCGACGCGCCTCGCGCAGCGGAGGCAGAGCATGCAACGCCTCGACCGGATCCTGGCCGTCATCGACCCCACTGTGGATGCACAACCCGGGGCGATGAAGGCGGCGAGACTCGCGCGCAGCGCCGGAGCAGCGCTCGAGCTGTTCGCCTGCGACTTCGATCCCGCGCTGACCGGCGCCCCGTTCTTCGACACCGACGCGCTGCGACAGATGCGCGATGCGGCGGTCGCGGAGCAAGCCGGCCGTCTGGAACGCCAGGCCGCGGAACTTCGCCGTGACGGGCTCGAAGTCACGACGCACGTGCATTGGGACAACCCGCTGCACGCCGGCATCCTGCGCCGGGTCGAGGAGTGGCGACCCGACCTCGTCGTGAAGGACACTCACTACCATTCGCCGCTGAGGCGCACGTTTTTTTCGAATACCGACTGGCAGCTGGTGCGGACCTGCCCGGTGCCGCTGCTGCTGGCGAAACCTGCTGCGTGGCCCGCCCGGCCGCGCATCCTCGCGGCGATCGATCCCGCCCACCAGCACGCCAAGCCCGCCGCGCTGGACGGCGACATCCTCGACGCAGCCCAGCTCGTCGCCCGGTGCCTCGACGGTCAGGTCGAAGTCGTCCATGCCTTCTTCCCGGCGGCACTGCTCGCCGCGACGGCAGGCATGGCCGGCATGCCGCTCGCGGCCGGAATCGGAACCGCGGACCTGGTCGAGGCGGAGCGGGTCAGGATCACCGCGGGCGTCCACGAGGTCGCAGCCTCGCGCGGACTCAAACCGGCCGTCACGCGGGTCCTGCAGGGTGCGGTGGCCGAGTTGCTGCCGAAGTATGCCGAGCAGGCCGACGCGGCGATCCTGGTCATGGGTGCCGTCTCGCGCAGCCGGCTCCGGGAGCTGTTCGTCGGCAGCACCGCCGAGCGCGTGCTCGATCGCCTGCCCTGCGACGTGCTCGTCGTGAAGCCGCTCGATTTCGTCGATCGATTGCCTTTTTGAGGCCGGTCAGCAACCCCGCCGGACCCGGTGGCAAGGCGGCAAGGCGTCACATAATCCGGCGGGAACGCGGCCGTATACTCGGGCTCGATGGCGAGCGCCAACGTCCTCCTGATCAGCGCCCAACCGGCCGACAAGGCGCGGGTGGCCGACGCGTTGAACGCCATCCGGGGCCAGCCCTACCGCCTCGAGGTGACCTCCACGCTCGCGGACGGCCTCGCCCGCCTCAAGCACGGTCGCGTGGACGCCATCCTGCTCGAACTGAACCTGCCGGACAGCACCGGCCTCACGACCTTCCTGCGCGTCCAGCCCAAGGCGACCCACGTCCCGATCGTCGTGCTGGTCGGCGAGCAGAACGATGAATCCGGGACCGAGGCCGTGCAGCGCGGCGCCCTCGACTTCCTGGTCCGCGAACAGCTGACGACCTCGATGGTCGAGCGGGTGTTGCGTTATGCGACCGAGCGCACCCACACGCTGCTTGCGCTCAAGGCCTCCGAGCAGCGGTACCGCGAGCTGTTCCAGAACGTCACGGCCGGCGTGTTCCAGACCACGGCCGACGGCAAGTTCATGGCCGCGAACCCCGCGCTCGTCCGCATGCTCGGTTACGACTCCGAGGACGAATTGCTGGACCTCGAGATCTCGCGCGACGTCTACATGGAACCCGACCACCGGCAGAACTGGGTACGCGCGATGCACGAGGACGGCGAGGTCCGCAACGCGGAGCTCGTGCTCAAGCGTCGCGACGGCTCCAAGATCGTCGTGCTCGAGAATTCGCGTGCGGTGCGCGACACCGAAGGCAACGTACTGTTCTACGAAGGCACGCTGACCGACATCACGGCGGCGCACGAGCTTTCGCAGCAGCTCTCGTACGACGCGAGCCACGACGCGCTGACCGGGCTGGCCAATCGACGCGAATTCGAGTTGCGCCTGCAGCGCGCACTCGAGATGAGCCAGGCGACCGGCGTCGAGCACGCGGTGCTGTTCCTGGACCTCGACCGCTTCAAGACCGTCAACGATACCTGCGGACACGTGGCGGGCGACGAGCTGCTGCGACAGCTCGGCGAGGTGCTGCAGGGGCGGATCCGCGCGGCCGACGTCGTCGCACGCCTCGGCGGCGACGAATTCGCGGTCTTGCTGCACAACTGCGCGCTCAACGACGCCCTGCAGGTCGGCCAGGCGCTGCTCAAGTCGGTGCAGGATTTCGAGTTCGTCTGGGGCGCCAGCACGTTCCGCCTCGGTGTCAGCATCGGCATCGTCGCGGTCGATGCACGGTTCAAGCGCATCGCCCAGGTGATCAATGCCGTGGATTCGGCCTGCTACCAGGCGAAGGACGCGGGCCGCAACCGGATGTCCGTGTACCAGGAAGGCGCGCTGATGACCCAGCAGCGCCACGGTGAGATGGGGTGGGTGGCGCGCGCCAAGCGGGCCCTCGCCGAGAACCGGCTCTTCCTCGAAGCGCAGCCGATCCAGCCGCTCGGTCCCGGACCGGACGGCGAGCCTCGCTTGCCACACTACGAGGTCTTCGTGCGCATGCGCGACGAGTCGGGGCGCGTGGTTCCGCCCGGCGCCTTCCTGCCGGCGGTCGAGCGGTACAACCTCTCCGTGAGGTACGACCGCTGGGTGATCGCGGCCGCGCTCGAGTGGGCCCGCGATCACGGGCAACTGTTCCAGCGCGTGTCCCGGCTGTTCATCAACCTGACGCGCGACAGCATTGCCGACCTGGAGACGGTGGATTTCATCCGGCAGGCGCTCGCGACCACGGGCGTGGACCCGTCGCACGTCGGTTTCGAGACCGCCGAATCGGTGGCGATCGGCAACCTCGGCAAGGCGAACCAGCTGATCGGCATGCTGCGGCGCGCGGGTTGCGCGTTCGCGCTCGACGATTTCGGCAGCGGCGTTTCGTCGTTTGCGTACGTCAAGGCGCTCGGCGCGGATTACCTGAAGATCGACGGCATGTACGTCGGCAACCTCTCGCAGGACCGCGTCGACTACGCGATGGTGCGGTCGATCAAGGACATCGGCCACGTCATGGGCAAGCGGGTCATCGCCAAGTCCGTGGAAAGCGACGCCGTGTTACAGAAACTGCGCGAGATCGGGGTCGACTACGCACAGGGGTTCGCCGTCGGCACGCCGAAGCCGCTTTCGGAAATCGGTTCGGTCAGCGTCGCCGACTTCCTGGTCTGAAGCTCGAGCCACCGCTGGTCGTCCAGGCGGACCGGTGGTGCCCCCTTGCGTGATATTAATCGTTTGATTAATATGTCACTGACTCACTTCCTGCAGGCTTCCGTCCATGCCGCGCAAATCCGCGACCCCCAAGACCGCACGTCGTCCCGGCCGCCCGGTCGGTGGCGGCGACGCGGAGGTGCGCGCGGCGCTGCTCGAACACGCGCGCGCGTTGTTCCTGAAGCATGGATTCGCGGACGTGAGCACGCGCCAGGTCGCGGCCGCGGCCGGCACGACGTCGGCCATGATCCACTACTACTTCGGCGACAAGCTCGGGCTGTATCGGGCGATGCTCGAGGAGGCGATCGGTCCGTTCGTTGCGAGCCTGCAGCGCCTGGAGCAGGCCGGCGCGCCGCCGCCGGACCTCGAGGGCCTGATGGTGGGCTACATGCGGATGCTGGCCACCAACCCGTGGCTGCCTGCGCTGATCGTGCACGAAGTGCTCGACGAAGGTGGACGGCTGCGCGAGCAGTTCGTCGAGCAGTTTGCGGGACGCCTGGCGCCGGCGTTCGTCGAGGTGTTGCGCCGCGAGCGCGATCGCGGCGCGCTGCGCGCGGACCTCGACCCGCGCCTCGCGGCCATCTCGGCGCTGAGTCTTTGCATCTTCCCGTTCGTGTCGCTGCCCGTGACCAGTCGCGTACTGGGGTTCTCGGTCACCGGGCAGGAGTTCGAGCGGCTCGCGCGGCACACGACGCGGCTTTTCCGCGAAGGCGTCGCAGCGGGCCCGGGGCGTCAGTCATGAAGAGTACGCATCTTCTCGTCCTCGCGACGATAGCTGCGGTCGCGGGCTGTTCCGGCGAGTCACCGCAACAGGTGCTCGGCACGGTGGAGCGCGACCGGCTGGAACTGGTCGCGGAGTCCAACGAGCGCATCGTCGAGATCGCGGTCCGCGAAGGCGATCGTGTGGCCGCCGGCGCGCTGCTCGTGCGCCAGGAAGCCGGCACGGCGCAGGCCCGGATCGACCAGGCGAAGGCCGCGCAGGCCGAAACCGAGCGACGGCTCGCGGATCTCGTGGCAGGTCCGCGCCGGCGCGAGGTCGACGAGGCGCGCGCCACGCTCGCGGGGGCCGAGAGCGCGCTGCAGACCGACGTGGCCGAATACACGCGCGTGCGCTCGCTGGTCGAGCGGAAGCTGCTCAGCGCATCGGAGCTCGACCGGGCTCGCGCGCGGCGCGACAACTCCGTGGCCGCGCGCGACGCGGCGCGTGCGCAGCTCGATCTGCTGCGGCAGGGGACGCGCACCGAGCAGATCGCCGAGGCCCGCGCTGCCGTGGCCCGCACACGCGCTGCGCTCGCGGAAGTGCAGACGGTGGCGGACCGCTACACCGTTCGGGCACCGCGCGCGGCCACGGTCGAAGCCTTGCCGTACGAACTCGGCGAGCGTCCGACGCCGGGTCGGCCAGTCGCGATCCTGCTGGGCGACGGCGCGCCGTACGCGCGCGTCTACGTGCCGGAACCGTTGCGCGGTCGCGTGCGCGCTGGCACTAAGGTCGAGCTGACCGTCGACGGCGAGCCGCGGCGCTACACGGGTACCGTACGCTACGTCTCGGCCGAGGCGGCTTTCACGCCGTATTACGCACTGACGCAGAAGGACCGCTCGCGGCTTGCATACGTCGCCGAAATCGACCTCGTCGATGCCGCGGCGGCCCGGTTGCCGACCGGTCTCCCGGTCCAGGTGCTGGTCCCCGGCGCCCGCTGACCCATGGCGACAGTCCCCAGCGCCGTGGTCGCTCCGGCGATCGTCGCACGCGGGCTCACGCGACGCTTCGGGCGCGTGACCGCGGTCGACGGCATCGACCTAGAGATCCCACGCGCACGGATCTACGGTTTCCTGGGCCCGAACGGGTCCGGCAAGTCGACGACCATCCGCATGCTGTGCGGCCTGCTGCACCCCAGTGCAGGCACGGTGCAGGTCCTCGGCCACGAGATGCCGCGCGATGCCGAGCGACTGCGGCCGCGACTCGGGTACATGACGCAGAAGTTCTCGCTCTGGGACGACCTGACCGTCGCCGAGAACCTGGACTTCATGGCGCGGGTGTTCGACCTGGACCGGCCGCGCCGGACAGCGCGGTTCGAGGCGGTCACCGCCGAGTATCACCTCGCGCCGCTCCTGCAGCAGCGCGCCGGGACGCTGAGCGGAGGCCAGCGCCAACGGCTCGCGCTCGCGGCCGCGACGCTGCACGAACCCGAGCTGCTCATGCTCGACGAGCCCACGAGCGCGGTGGACCCGCAGAGCCGTCGCGATTTCTGGGAAAGCCTGTTCGCGCTGGTCGCCCGCGGCGTGACGATCCTCGTCTCGACGCACTACATGGACGAGGCCGAACGGTGTCACGAGCTCGCGATCCTCGCGGACGGCAGGATCGTCGCCCAGGGCGCGCCGAAACAGCTGATGGCCGCGATCCCGGCACGCGTGGTCGAGGTCGAGGCCGAGGACACCGTACCGGCGCGAGCGGTGCTGCTCGGGGACGGAGCGGTGCTGAGCGTCGCGCAACTCGGTACACGCCTGCATGTGCTGCTGCGACCGGACACACCGCGACCGGCCGAGCGCTGCGCCGATCGCTTACGCGATGCGGGTGTCGCCGCGCGGTCGACCGTCGTCGGCGCGAGCCTCGAGGACGTCTTCGTGGCCGCGACGGGCTTCAAGCGGACGTCGCACGTTGCGCCGGCCGAGTAGCGGGGGCGACCGGTCATGCTGCAGCGGCTGTTCGCCATCATGAACAAGGAGGTCCGCCAGCTCGCGCGCGATCGCCTCACGTTCGGCATGATCGTCGGCATTCCGCTGCTGCAGATGCTGCTGTTCGGCTATGCGATCAACTTCGACGTGCGCGACATCCGTGCGGCGGTCGTCGACGAGGCGCACACGAGCCACTCCCGCGCGCTGGTCGCCGACCTGCAGGCGAGCGGGGTGGTGCGGTTCGCCGCGCCGAGCGCGAGCGTCTCCGACCTCCGCCGGCGCCTCGATGCCGGGGAGGTCAGTGTCGGCGTCGTGATCCCGCGCGATTTCGAGCGCCGCCGGCTCGGCGCCGACCGCGCGGTGGTCCAGATCCTCGTGGACGGCTCCGAACCGATGATCGACAGCGTTGCGCGCGGACTGGTGCAGATGCCGCTGCCGGCGCGCGACGGCGAATATCGCTCGCGTGTCCCGGTGTTCGAGGTGCTCACGGAGTACAACCCGGAGCGGCGTACGGCCGTGCAGGTCGTGCCGGCACTGATCGGCGTGATCCTCAACATGACGATGGTGATCTTCACCTCGGTGGCGATCGTGCGCGAGCGCGAACGCGGCAACCTCGAACTCCTGATCACGACGCCGATCCGGTCCTGGGAGCTGATGGCCGGCAAGCTGGCTCCGTACATCGTCATCGGGCTGATCCAGACCACGCTCGTGCTCGTCGCGGGCGCGTACGCGTTCGACGTGCCGATCAACGGCAGCCTGCTCGACCTCTACCTCGCGGCGGCGCTGTTCATCGCCGCGACGTTGACGCTGGGCCTCGTGATCTCGACGCTGGTGAAGTCGCAGATGCAGGCGTTCCAGCTGTCGTTCATGACGCTGCTGCCCTCGATCCTGCTGTCCGGGTTCGTCTTTCCGTTCGACGGCATGCCGAAGCCGGCCCAGTGGATCGCGCAGGTGCTCCCGCTCACGCATTTCGTCGAAATGATTCGGGGCATCCTGCTGCGCGGCGCGCCGCTGGCCGAAATGGGCGTGCCCGCGGCCAAGCTGGGGCTGTTCCTCGCGGTCACGCTCGCGATCGCGACGCTGCGGTTCCACAAGCGCCTGGATTGAGCGCCAGGAACGGCGGCTCGCGGAGAGCGTCGTCATCGAACGCCCATCGCTCACTCGACGCGGGCGCCGGGCGTCACTTCGCGAGCACGTACTCTCCGGGCGCGTTGGCGATCGGCTTGAGGCCCTTCTGCGCGGCGCCCATTTTGGGTGGCGCCACTTTCGTCGGGCTGGAGTGCTCGGCGAGCCACGCTGCGAACGTGGGCCACCACGAGCCCTGCGCCGGCTCCTCCTTCTGCAAGTACTGATCGGGTGAAGGCAGGCGCGCGCCGGTCTTCATCGTGAGCACGCGGTGACGGCGCTTGGGATGCTGGGGTCCGCTGATGATGCCCGCGTTGTGGCCGCCGCTGGTCAGGCAGAACGTGTAGTCCTTTGAACGGACCAGCTTGCCGACCTTGTAGACGGACTTCCACGGGGCGACGTGATCGGTTTCGGTGCCGACGACGAACATGGGCGCATCGATCGCCGCGAGGTCGATCGACTCGCCCAGAGCAACGTAGCGACCCTCGGCGAGGTCGTTGTTCAGGTAGAGCTGGTGCAGGTAATCCGTGTGCATCCGGTACGCCATGCGCGTGCCGTCCGCGTTCCACGACATCAGGTCGTTGACGCCGGCCCGCTCGCCCTTCAGGTAGGACTGCACCGAAGGCGCCCAGAGCAGGTCGTACGTGCGCAGCAACTGGAACGCGCCGCCCATCTGCCGGCTCTCGAGCACGCCGTTCTTCCACATCACCGCCTCGAGCATCGCGAGCTGCGCCGGGCTGACGAACACGGACAGTTCGCCAGGCTCGCTGAAATCCGTCTGCGCCGCGAACAGCGTGACGGTGGCGAGCCGGTCGTCGCCGCGCTGGCCCAGCGCGGCCGCTGCGATCGAGAGCAGCGTGCCGCCGATGCAATACCCGACGGCGTGGACCTTGCGTTTGGGCTGCACGCGCCCGATCGCGTCGAGCGCCGCGAGCACGCCGAGCGACAGGTAGTCGTCCATCGCGACGTCCCGGTCCTCGGCCGTCGGGTTCTTCCACGAGATCATGAAGACCGTGTGACCCATGTCGGTCAGGTACTTCACCAGTGAATTCTTCGGCGACAGGTCGAGGATGTAGTACTTCATGATCCACGCCGGCACGATCAGGATCGGCTCGGCGTAGACCTTCGCTGTCGTGGGCGAGTACTGGATCAGTTCCATCAGGGAGTTGCGCAGGATCACCTTGCCGGGGCTGACGGCGGTGTGCTCGCCCACGACGTAGTGCTCGACCCCGGCCGGCCCCTGGCCCTTGAACGCACGCTGCACGTCCTCGGCCAGGTTCCGGACACCGCGCAGCAGGTTCTGG
>DASUMQ010000174.1:0-10902 GCA_036277615.1 Steroidobacteraceae bacterium | reverse complement strand
AGCGGCCGGCCGCGGACGATGTAGAGCCCCTGGTTGCGATACGACGGGAACAGCATGTCGCGCGGCCTGAGCGCCATCCCCTGCGCCACGGACACCGCTTCCTCGCCGAGCGAGCGCATGTAGAACGAAATCTTTCCCTGGCGCTGCGCGCGCTGCATGCGGTCGTCGAGGATGCGGGTAAGCAGCATGTGGCGCAGGCCGATCTGCAGGTCCTGCGGCTCGAGGTGCGGGTGCCAGGGACCCACGGCCTGGTGATCGTCGTCGAGCACGCGGACCAGGTCGATCGCGAGATTCCCGATGTCCCGCACTCGTGCGTTGACGTCGGGTCGCGCGACCGCGCCCGCCGGCGACGTCTCGAGGTAGCTGAAGTCCGGTTCTTCGCCGGGCCGGGAGTGATGCTGCGGAATGTGCAGCCGTGAGTGTCGGGGCATCGCGGATTCTCGCAGATTACTGATGCGGCAAATGTTTCGGCGCGGTAGATTACTCACGATGACTGGGGGGTGGGGACATTGTTGCACTGCGGTGCAACAACTTGAAATAATTATTTCAAGGAGCGGACGTTCATGGAAGAGTTGGCCCCGACTCGACTGGACAAGGTAGACCGCAAGATCCTCGATCTGCTCCAGAGGGAGGGAGCACTTTCGGTCGCGGAGGTCGCTTCGCGGACCGGACTTTCCACGACGACGTGCTGGCGTCGCATCCAGTCGCTCGAGCAATCCGGCGTCATCAAGGGTCGCGTGGCGTTGCTCGACCGCGCCGCGCTCGGCCTCGACGTCACCATATTCGCTCACGTGAAGCTGTCCACCCAGGGACGCGACGCGATCGCGGCGTTCGCCGAGGCGATCCGCGAGCGGCCCGAGGTCCTCGACTGCTATACGACGATGGGCGAGTGGGATTTCATGCTGCGCATCGTCACGCGCGACATCAAGGCCTACGAAGGCTTCTACCTCGACCACCTGTCGAAGCTGCCCAACGTGCAGTCGATCAACTCGTCGGTGACGGTGACGGTGATCAAGGAAACCACGATCCTGCCGATTGCGCTGTAGCGGCGACAGGCCGCATGGGGGAGCAAGGATGCTCGACCGTGTGACCCGACGACGATTCTTCACGGCGCTCGCTGGGCTGCCCGCGGCGGCGGCGTGGCCGGGCATACGGACCGTTTCTGCGCGCGAGGCCACGACCATGAACACCGGCGGTGCGACGAGCATGCTGGCACGCCCCATCGGCCGGACCGGCGAGAGCGTGCCCGTGATCGGCATGGGCTCGTCGAACACCTTCGACGTCGGCGTGGCGCCCGACGAACGTGCGCCGCTGCTCGACGTGCTGCGTGAGCTCGCCGCGGCCGGCGGCAGCGTGGTCGACACCTCGCCAATGTACGGTCGCAGCGAAGGGGTGCTCGGCGACCTGATCGAGGAACTGGCATTGCGCCCGAAGCTCTGGATCGCGACCAAGGTGTGGACCAAGGGGCGCGAGGCCGGCGAGCAGCAGATCGGGGCCTCGATGCGGGAGCTGCGCGTCAAGCGGCTCGAGCTGCTGCAGATCCACAACCTGCTCGACTGGCAGGTGCACATGCCGACGCTGCGCGCGCTGCGCGAGCAGGGCAAGCTGAAATACCTCGGCGTGACGCATTATCGCGCAGATGCGCATGCGGACCTGGAACGCGTGCTCGGCGCCGAGAAGTTCGATTTCGTGCAGTTCAACTATTCGCTGGCCGAACGCGAGGCAGAGAATCGATTGCTGCCGTTCTGTCGCGATCGCGGCATCGCAGTGATGGTCAACCGGCCGTTCGCCGACGGTGCCGTGTTCCAGCGCGTGCGTGACAAGCCGTTGCCGTCGATTGCGAAAGAGCTCGGCATCGCCAGCTGGGGCCAGTACTTCCTGAAGTGGATCGTCGGCCACCCAGCCGTCACGTGCGTGATACCGGCCACCTCGAAGCCGAAGCACATGCTCGACAACAGTCGCGCCGGCTTCGGTCCCGTACCCGATGCTCGTCAGCGCGAGGTCATGGCGCAGGCGTGGTAGCGGATCTTCGCCCTCTCCCGCTGCGGGGAGAGGCCAGCGGCGCCGACGTCTCCCAGCAAGGCGGGAGAGGTGAGGAAGTTCACCCGCTGATGCGGCGCCAGAGCGCGCGTCCGACGAGCCGGGCTTTCGTCGCGAGGTCGAACCGCTCGAGGTTGGTCTTGACGATGCCCTCGGTGAAGCGCGTGCGCTTCGAATAATCGATCGCGACGTCGACCAGCACCGGCTTGCCCTCGCGCGCGCGCGCGAAGGCGCTGCTCACGACCGTGTCGATGTCCGCGTCGCTGGCCAGTCGCAGGAACGACGCGCCGGTCGCCTGCGCCACGCCCGCGATGTCGAGCGGTCCGAGCACCGTGCAGGTCTTGCGGTTGTACGGAAGTTCCTGCGCCTGCGCGATCTGCGCGAGTTCGCCGTCGCTGAAGACGAACACCACGACGCCGAGCCTGAGCGCGGTCGCGGTCGCGAGTTCCATCGCGGTCATCCGGAACGCGCCGTCGCCGACGATGCCGATCACCTGGGCGTCGGGTCGCGCAAGCTTCGAGCCGATCGTCGCGGGTACGCAATAGCCCATGCAGTTGAAGTCGGTCGGCGAGATCAGCCCGCGCGGCCGATGGATGGGCAGCAACTCCGCGGCGAGGAACGTGTGATTGCCGTCGTCGAGCACGACCGTCGCGTCGTCGGCCAGTTGCTTGCGCAGGCTCGTGAAAAACCGCGCCGGATTCACGCGGCCTTTGGAGTCGTGCTGCAGCCACTGCGCGAGGTACGCCGCCTTTTGCGCGCGAATCGTCGCCTCGACGTTCTCGCGGCGCGACGACGCGACGGCCAGCGGCGCGCTGCCCAGCGCGGCGACGAGCTTCTGCAGCACCAGCTTCGCGTCACCTTCGAGACACACCCTCGCCGGATAGTTCGCGTTGAAGACGGCGGGGTTGACGTCGACGTGGATCAGGTTGGCCGGCGGTTCCCAGCCGTAGCTGCCCGTCGCGATCTCGCCAAAGCGCGTGCCGACCGCGATCATGCAGTCGGTCTTGTCGAACGTCTTCTCGACCGCGGGCACTGCGGCGCGTCCGAGACAGAATCCCGCGTGCAGCGGGTGGTTGGCCGGAAAGGCGCTCACGCCCTGCAGCGTCGTCGACACGGGCGCACCGAGTTTCTCGGCCAGGGCCGCGACTTCGGCATAGGCGTCGACAGCGCCCCACCCCACGAAGATCGTGGGCGACCGTGCCTGTGCGAGCAGCGCCGCCGCCGCACTGACCCCGGCGGCCGTGCACCGCGCCTCCGGCATCGCGGGGCCCTGGTAGCGCGGCGACGTGGACGGCCCCGGGTCGCCGGTCAGCAACTGCAGGTTCACCGGGATCTCGACGAACACCGGGCCGGGCTCGCCACTCGTGGCCACGCGCACGGCTTCGTGGATCGTCGGGATCACGTCCGCATGCCGGTCCACGAGCCAGGTGCCCTTGGTGATCGGCTTCAGCAGCGCGTGCTGGTTCACGTCGTGCAACTGGTATTGCCGACCCGTGTCGCGGCGGATGCCGCCGGAGATGACCAGCATCGGGATGCCGTCGAGGAACGCTTCCGCGATCCCGCTCGCCGCGTGCGTCACGCCCGCCGCCGGGACGATGACCAGCGTGCCGAGACTCGTGCCGCTGCGGCTCACGGCATCGGCCATGAACGCGCCGCCCCCTTCGTGCGTGACAAGCACGGGCGTGATCGTTTCCGACCTGGCGAGCTCGTCGTAGATTTCGGTGTTGTGCACGCCCGGGATGCCGAACGTGTAGCGCACCCCAGCGTGCTCGAGCGCTTCACGAAGCAGCGATGCGGCGGTTCGGGCCACGGCGATCCATCCTTTGGCGGCAAATGCAAATCGACCTTCAGGATTCTAGGCGCAGCGCACAGACCGGGCCATCCGCTTGACCCGCAGTCGAATGCTCGCCGATCCTGCCCGGCCAAACGGATCGCGCCCGGGAGCATCCCAGGCCAGGGCAAGGGACGGAGAAAGCGCTCGTGGACGTCAGGATCGCCGTCATCGGTGCGGGCATGGCTGGCCTGGCGTGCGCACAGGAACTGCTTCGCGCCGACGCCAAGGTGACCGTGTTCGAGCGGTCGCGAGGTCTCGGCGGCCGTCTCGGGACGCGTCGCCACGGCGATCTCGCCTTCGATCACGGCGCGCAATTCGTCACCGCCAGGAGCCGCACGTTCATCGGTTATGCGCAGGCCGCGGTCAGGGCCGGCGTGTTGAACGCGTGGCGCCCACGCGTCATGGAAGACGACCGCGCCTGGCCCACGCCGATCGAGGATTGGTGGATCGGCACCCCCGGCATGAGCGCGCTCGTGCGCCCGCTCGCGCGCAACCTCGACATCCAGACCGGTGTCTCCGTCCACGAACTGCTGCCCGGCCAGCGCGGCTGGGAGTTGCAGACCGATTCCGGGCGGCAGCACCAGGTGTTCCGCGCGGTCGCCGTCGCGACCCCGGCGCCACGAGCCGCGACGCTGCTCGGTCCGCACGGCCGCGTGTTCCGCCACATCGCGGACGTCGTCATGGCGCCGTGCTGGACGGGAATGTTCGCGTTCGACCGCCCGCTCGACCTCGGCGCGGAAGCACGTCGCTGGACCGGCGGCCCGCTCGCCTGGGCTGCCTGTAACTCGAGCAAGAGCGAGCGCCTGCGCCGCCCGCAATGCTGGGTCGTGCACGCGTCCTCGGCGTGGTCGCGCGAGCACCTCGAACTCGACGCACAGGAAGCGGCGCGACTGCTGCTGCACGCGTTCGCGCAGTCGGTCGGGCAGGCGCTGCCGACGCCTTCGCACATCACGGCGCACCGGTGGCGCGACGCCCTCGTGGAACAACCGCTCGGGCTGACCAGCCTGGTCGACGAGGAAATCACCGCGGGTGCGTGCGGCGACTGGTGCATCGCGCCGCGCGTCGAAGCCGCCTATGAAAGCGGCCGCTCGCTCGCTCACTCGATCCTGTCGATGGTCGGGCTCTCGGCGCGGATGCCGCGCGCCTGACGCGGCGGGAACAGCCGGGAGCGCACGCCGTCGCGCGAAAAGCCTTCGTACAGGCCCCAGAGCACGAGCGCGCCGAGGACCGGCACGATCTCGTAGACCACGCGATACATCAGCACGGCCGCGAGTAACTGTTCCGGCGGCACGTCGGGCAGCAGCAGCAGCAACATCGACTCGAGCACGCCGAGCCCCGCAGGCACGTGGCTCAGCACGCCGGCGAGCACGCTCGCGAGATACACCGCGAGGAATGGCAGGTAGCCCGGGCCGCTGCCGTCGGGCAGCAGCATGTAGAGCACCGACGAGACCAACCCGATGTCGACGATGCCGATCGCCAGTTGCAGCGCCGTCATGGCGGGCGTCGGCAGGTTCACCGCCCAGCCCCCGAGCTTGATCGCCTTCTTGCGCAGCAGGATCGTGAGCGCGTAGGCCAGGTCCTTGGTGAGCCCGACGCAGCCGAGCGCGAACAACCAGCGGCTCTCGATGCGGAACAGCGGCTCGAGCGTCGCGGCGGCGAACACGAGCGACAGGTCGAGCAGCAAGCCGAACGCGAGCGCGTAGGGGAGGTTTGCGAGCAGGACCGTCGCCCCGACTTCGGTGGCCGAAAACCCCGCGGGCGTGTACATCCGGTAGCGCAAGGCGCCGCCGCTGAGCATGGCCTGGCCCACGGCGTGACCGAGCGGGAATGCGATGAACGCGGTCACCATCGGCTTCGCGCGGCCGATGCAGTGCTTCACGTAGCGCACGACCGCGACTTCGTACAGCGCAAGCGCCGTGAACGCGCCGCCGGAACAGAGCACCGCCAGCGCGAGCGTGCCCGGAGGCACCGCGCGCATGTTCGCGACGACGTCGGCCAGGCTGATGCGCTGGAACGTTCGCCACAGCACCCACGCCGCGAGGCACGCGAGCGCGACGCTTACGGCGATGCCGAGCGTCGTCTTCCAGCGGCTGCGGCGGGGATCCGGCATGCGCGACAATCTTCCGTGGGCAGTGCCGTCATGGACGGATTCGTTCGAAAAATCCCAAACGCAAGTGATTCTCAATTCTCACGGAGCGCTTTTTCGCCCGCCGGAGGAAACCTCCCTCCCGGGCCACGGTCGAATGCGAAGCGAGACGGCCGTGCGTACAATTTTGCCGTTGGTGGGTCGATTGTCCCCTCTCGAGGAGAAGTATCCAAATGTCCGATCAGAAGTTCCCGCGTCGCACCCTGCTGAAGGGCGCACTCCTGGGCGTCGCGGCCGTGCCGGTGTCGGCG
Organism: Steroidobacteraceae bacterium; assembly: GCA_036277615.1. Taxonomy (GTDB): domain Bacteria; phylum Pseudomonadota; class Gammaproteobacteria; order Steroidobacterales; family Steroidobacteraceae; genus RPQJ01. The sequence goes on along the minus strand of DASUMQ010000174.1, from coordinate 4,631 downwards.
CTGCTGTCGCGCACGGCCGATGCGGCGGCCGGCAAGGTCGACCCGAACGAGCCGCAGGCGAAGTCGCTCGGCTACATCGAAGACGCAACCAAGGTCGACGCAAAGGCAAATCCCAACTACAAGCCGGGCCAGATCTGCGCGAACTGCCTGCAGGCGCCAGCCGCCAAGGCCGGTGCGGCCGAGGTGCCATGCAACATCTTCGCCGGCCGCAACGTTGCCGCGAAGGGCTGGTGCAAGGTCTACGTCAAGCGACCGTAAGAGCACGCTCCCCAGGACGTAATCAGTCCGCACGTCGAATGACGGCGCGCCCCGGGAAACCGGGCGCGCCGTTTTCTTTTTTGACGCGGCCACCGGCCCCTCGCTTCGCTGGGCTCGACCGGTCGCGCGGGTCGCAGCGGCCAAACCGCGGGCGATACCCCTTGAAACCCCGACCGTCGTGCACATCTATGGCGGCACGGAGGGGTTGCATCGGCAATCCCAGGCAGGATGGAGGTTTCGAACCATGCGAGTGATCAAGTGGGAACCGTTCCGTGACATGGACGACGTGTTCAACCGTTTCTTCGCCGACACGCTGCGTCGCTTCCCGATGCAGGGGGGCGGCGTACCCGGCAACGAGGGGCTGCAATCGCGCGAGTGGGCTCCGCTCGCCGACGTGAGCGAGAACGACGGCGAGTACGTCATCAAGGCCGAGCTGCCGGAAGTCCGCAAGGAAGACGTCAACGTGACCGTGCAGGACGGCGTGCTCACGCTCTCCGGCGAACGCAAGCAGGAGCAGCGCGAGGAAAACGAGCGCGTGCACCGCATCGAGCGGTTCTACGGTTCGTTCGCGCGCCGATTCGCGCTGCCGGAGAACGCCGACGAGCAGGGCATCCGGGCCGAATGCCGTGATGGCGTGATCGTGATCCGGATTCCGAAGCAGAAGCAGGTCGAGCAGCAGCCGCGGCAGATCCAGATCCAGTAATTCATGTGCGGCGAAGCGCCGCGCTTCGTCGCCACGCCCCGGCGGATGGTGGATTGCAGGGAGGGACGGTGCGAGCCGTCCCTCCCCTGCGCTTGCTACAGCGATCAGGCCGTATAATTCGCGCGCCCTGAAGAACCCTGCGGGCGCGAACATCCAAATGACGACTTCGGCAACCACCCCGGCCAAAGGCACGGCCGACCTCTGCGACGAGCACGGCGACCGCGTGCAGGTCTGCGAGCCGATCTTTCACGCATTCGGCGGGCGCAAGTCATTTCACGGCCCGATCAGCACGGTCCGCTGCTTCGAGGACAACTCGCGCGTCAAGGAAGCGGTCGAGACGCCGGGCGAGGGCCGGGTGCTCGTGGTGGACGGCGGCGGCTCGCGTCGTCGCGCACTGCTGGGCGACAAGCTGGGCGAGGCCGCGGTCCGCAACGGCTGGACGGGCGTGATCGTACACGGCTGCATCCGCGACTCGGCCGAACTCGGCCGCATGGATCTCGGCATCCGTGCGCTCGGCACGATTCCATTGCGCAGCGACAAGCGCGGTGAGGGCGAGCGCGACGTGCCCGTGCGACTCGCCGGCGTCACGTTCCATCCCGGCGATTTCGTCTACGTCGACGAGGACGGCGTGATCGTCGCGCCACGGGCGCTCGCCTAGTCGCTGGTGGCCAGTGGCTGGTGGCTAGTAAGAAACAGAGCTCTTACCCGGCCGCTGCCCGACCGCTGACGCTCGCGGCCCTCCGACTGACCACTAGCCACCAGCCACTAGCCACTGGACACTCTCCCCCATGCCACGCACCGTCCACTGCCAGTACTTGAAGCGCGAGGCACCGGGCCTCGAGCGTGTCCCGTACCCGGGCGAGCTCGGCAAGCGCATCTACGAGAACATTTCCGCCGAAGGCTGGCAGGCCTGGGTGCGGCACCAGACGATGCTCATCAACGAGTATCGGCTCTCGCCGATCGAGCCCAAGGCACGCAAATTCCTCGTCGAGGAGATGGAAAAGTTCCTGTTCGGCGGCGGCGCCGAACGGCCGGCGGAGTACGTCGAACCGCAGAAGTGACTAGAGGATAGCGGATAGTCAGCAGCGCCCCTCGGGCGACTCAGAGTCCTTCCTACTATCCGCTAACCGCTTTCCACGCGTGCAGCGCCAGGCACGCCCAGCCGAGCATGAAACTCACGCCGCCGACCGGCGCGACCATGCCGAAGGTCCGCGGCGCGCCGAAGGTCAACGCGTAGATCGAGCCGCAGAACAGCAGGATCCCCGCGCCGAACAGCATCGCAGCGCGGACGATCCACCGCGACGGCGGGGTCACGCAGGCGATGACGCCCAGCAGCACGAACGCCAGCGCGTGCAACTGCTGGTACAGCACGCCGGTGTGGTAACTCGCGAGCTGCCGTGGCGTCAGTCGTTCCTGCAGCGCGTGCGCCCCGAAAGCGCCGAACATCACCGCGGCCAGCATCAACACCGAGCCGGCCACGATCGCGCGCATCGCGAATGTCCGCGACGGGTCGCGCGCACCAGCGCTCACGCGGCGTCCTCGATCGTCGACGCGAGTTGCAGCAGCGTTGCGACCGGCTTCGGCACGCCCACTTCGGCGGGGGCGGTCGTGTCGTACCAGCGATAGCGATCGTCGTCGCGCAGCGCCGGCGCCCTGCCGAGGCAACTCACGAAGATCGGATTCATCGCATAGTCGAAGTGACTGAACGCGTGGTGCAGCGGGTCGCACGCCCGGGCTCCCGACGGCGAGGCGAGGTTCTCGCTGCACCACTGCATCGCGTGCGCGCGCGTCGGAAATTCCGGGAAGGCCCAGAGTCCGCCCCAGATCCCGCTCGGCGGGCGCTTCTCGAGCAGCAACTGCGTCCCGCTGCGGGCGAGCACGAGCCAGGCCTCGCGCCGTGGCCGCACCTTGCGCGGTCGCGGTGACGGAAACTCGTGCAGGCGGTCTGTGGTGCGGGCGACGCATGCCGCGTTCACGGGGCAGAGCAGGCACGCCGGGTTCGCGCGAGTGCACACCGTCGCGCCGAGGTCCATGACGGCCTGCGTGTACGCATCGACGCGGCTGGCGGGCGTGCAGGCCTCAGCCAGTTCCCAGAGCCGCTTCTCGACTGCAGGCTCGCCCGGGAATCCGCCGACGCCGAAGCAGCGCGCGAGCACGCGCTTGGCATTGCCATCGAGGATCGGGTGACGCTCGCCGCGCGACAAGGCCAGGATCGCGCCGGCCGTCGAACGGCCGATGCCCGGCAGGGCCATGACCTCCTCGAGCGTCGCAGGAAACTCGCCGCCGTGCCGTTGCACGAGCGCTTGCGCGGCGCGATGAAGGTTGCGCGCACGGGCGTAATAGCCGAGGCCGGACCAGAGGTGCAGCACCTCGTCGAGCGGCGCCGCGGCGAGCTTGAGCACGTCGGGGAAGCGGGACATGAACCGCTCGTAGTACCCCGTCACCGTGGCGACCTGGGTCTGCTGCAGCATGATCTCCGAGACCCAGACGCGGTACGGCGTGCGGTCGCGCTGCCAGGGCAGGTCCTTGCGGCCGTCCAGTTCGTACCACCGCAGCAGTGCGGGCGCGAACTCGGCGGCGGTCACGACGCGCAGACGACCGCGACGTCACCGCTGCCGGCGCGGCAGGCGTCGGGGAAACCGTACTGCTTCCAGTAGTCGACGAGGCCCATGCGTCGGGCCAGTTCGGGGAAACGCGGATCGCGGCGGAACGCTTCGCTCTCGGCGGCCCAGGTGTTCATGACGTCCCACTTGTGCGCCCAGGTCATGCGATTGCGGTCGAGCGCGTCGAACATGATCTCGTAGACGATGTCGACTTCGCCGAGTTGCAGGTACGGCATCAGCAGGTCGTCCTGCTCGACGACGTCCGGGTCGACCCGCCGCATGGCCGCGATCATCTGCGGGCGCCGGGCCGGATCCGCCACGGCGTCGACCCAGTCCGCGACGAGCGGCTTCAACTTCTCCGGCATGTCCTGGTGCGCGAACAGGGCCTTCGCGTCGTCCCAGCGCCGCTGGCGCATCGCGATCATGGCCGGGACACCGCTGCCCTTGTTCGTGAGACCGAGGTCCTCGGCGAGCTTGGCGTAACGCGCGGCCTGCTGGTCGTCGCCACGCAGGAGGTAGGCGTTTGCGAGGTTCGACGCGATGATCGGCGAACTCGGGTCGAGCTCGAACGCGCGGCGCGCCTGCGCGAGCCCGGCGTCGAGCCGGCCGACCGTGTTGAGCAGGATCGAATACCAGTGGTGCGGCGTCGGCTCGTTGGGCTCGAGCGAAATCGCGAAGAAAAAGCCCGACTCGGCGTCGAGCAGGTTGCCGCGATCCGAGTTGATCTGCGCCAGCACCGCGTGCGCCTCGCCGATCTTCGGATCGATCGCGAGCGCCTGGCGCGCCGACTGCTCCGCCATCCGGAGGTACTTGTCCTCGTCGTCCTCTTCCTTGGTGTACCCCGGCAGCACGACGTACGCCGACGCGAGCGCGGCGTGGGCGGCGGCGAATCCGGGGTCCCGCCCAATGGCCTGCTGGTAGAGTTCGACCGCGCGGCGCAGGTTCTCCTCGCCGCGACGCTTCCAGATCGCCTGCCCCTGCAGGTACAGCTCATAGGCCTCGACGTCCTGCGTCGGCGCCTTGTCGCGCTGCGCGAACTGTTGCTCCTCCGGCGCGAGCTGGATCTT
>DASUMQ010000173.1:0-7523 GCA_036277615.1 Steroidobacteraceae bacterium | reverse complement strand
GGCCTTTGGCGGCGCGCACGTCGTCGATCGTCACGCCCGGGGGCAACGGCTTCCGGGCCTCGAGACGGTCGAAGCGCTCTGCGACGGCGGCGAGATCCGCGGGCACGGCGTGGACCAGTGCCGCCCATTCGGTGCGCAGGGCCCGGTTCAGCTCCGCTTCCCGCGCCGCGGCCGACGGCCCCAGCGCCCTGGCCGCCGCGAGCACCGCCGGCGCACGTTCGAGCACCGCCCCGTATCGTCGCGACGCATAGGCGCGCTTGAGGTCGGCCACCCTGGACTGCACGTCCTTGAGTTCGCCCGGGATGAACTTCGCCGGCGCGGTCCCGGCGTCGCTCAAGGTGGCCTCGATCTCGACGATGGCACGCTCGGCCGGCGCCTGCCGGTACCGCTCGCAGGCGGACGCAAACATCAGCGATGCGATCACGAGCCACGCCGGCCAGCGACGCACGGTGCGGAGGCGCGAGTACGTCAGGAGCGTTGCCATTCGGAGCGACCTGCTTGCCCGGCGGGCGCGAGCGGACTGCTATCGTATGCGGCCCGGGTCGGAGATGCGCGCGAGTGAAGATTCCCGAGATCCTGCTGGTCGAGACCTTCCAGAAGCCCGGCGCGCTCGCGAGCGTGCTCGAGGTCATCGCCGAGGCGCGGCTGGTGATCGAACACCTGCAGTCGCTGCGCCGCGAGCAGGGGCGCACGCTGTGGGAGATCACGGTCGAGATCGACGAGCAGGCCCACCCGGAGTTCTACGGGAAGATCAACGCGCTGCCGCACGCGCGCTTCGTCGGCAAGTCCGACCGCGTGTTCAACCGGCACAAGGGTGGCAAGATCCACATGGAGCCGTCGCTGCAGATCACGACCCAACAGATCCTGCGCGACATCTACACGCCCGGTGTCGCGCGCGTGTGCATTGCGATCCGCGACGACGCCGCCAAGGCCGCGCTCTACACCAATCGCCAGAACACGGTGGCGGTGGTCACCAACGGCACGGCGATCCTCGGCCTCGGCGACATCGGTCCCGTCGCCGGCCTGCCGGTCATGGAGGGCAAGGCGGCGCTGTTCGCGGCGCTGGTCGGCATCACCGCGTACCCGATCCTGATCGATTCGAAGGACCCCGCACGGATCGTCGACACGGTCGTCTCGATCGCACCGTCGTTCGGCGCGATCCAGCTCGAGGACATTGCCGCGCCGGAATGCTTCGCGATCGAGGCCGAACTCGTGGAGCGGCTGCGCATCCCCGTGCTGCACGACGACCAGCACGGCACGGCCGTGGTCGCGCTGGCGGGACTGATCAACGCGGTCAAGCGCGTCGGCCGCAGCCTGTCGTCGTCCGTCGTCGGCCAGGTCGGGCTCGGCGCGGCCGGGCTCGGGATCGCGCGCGTGCTGCGGGCGCAGGGCGTGCAACGGCTGCTGGGGTCCGACCTGCGCGCGGACGCGCTGGAGCGCTTGCGCGGGCTCGGCGGCGAGGTCGCCTCGCTGCAGGACCTGATGGCCAGGTCCGACATCGTCGTCGCGACCACCGGAGTCCGGGGGTTGATCAAGCCCGAATGGGTGCGGCCGGGCCAGATCATTTTCGCGCTGTCGAACCCGGACGCCGAGATCGAGCCGATGGCCGCGCTCGAGCGGGGAGCGGTCTTCGCGGCGGATGGCAAGGGCATCAACAACGTCGCGGCATTCCCGGGCCTGTTCAAGGGCGCGCTCGAGGCCGGCGTGCCGCGGTTCACCGACGGCATGCTGATCGCCGCCGCGCACGCACTGGCTCGGCGGGCGGGACCGGAGGAACTTTTGCCCGATGCGCTGAATCTGGATACGCATCGGGCCGTGACGGCGGCCGTGCGCGCGGCCGGCGTCGAACCAGTGTTCAGTGCGCTTTGACAATCGAGGCGATTCGTCAACGAACCGAACCGCCGGACGTTAAGTTTTCATTCCCAGCCAGGAGTCGCTTGCCATGTTTCGAATCAACAAGTCAGGGATCGTCGCAGTCGTGGCCGCGGGGGCCTTGGCACTGAGCGGTTGCGCGGCCATGGAGGACATGGCGACCAATCCGGACAAGGAAAAGACCCGCAAGGGCGCGGGCTACGGCGCCGCCGCGGGGGCCGTGATCGGCCTGCTCACGGGCGGCAACGACAAGTTCCAGGCCGCCATGATCGGTGCGGCCGCGGGCGCACTCGCCGGTGGTGCGGTCGGCTACTACATGGACAAGCAGGAGGCCAAGCTGCGTGAGCAGATGGCAGGAACCGGCGTCGACGTCGTGCGCCAGGGCGACAACATCACGCTCGACATGCCGGGCGGCGTCACGTTCGCGTTCGACAGCTCCGACCTGAACTCACAGTTCTACCCCGTGCTCGACAAGGTGTCCGCGACGCTGGCCGAGTACGACAAGACCGTGATCGAAGTCGCCGGACACACCGATTCCGTCGGCAGCGACGCGTACAACCAGCAGCTCTCCGAGCGGCGCGCCAACAGCGTCGCCTCCTACCTCTCGGGCCACGGCGTCGACCGCAGCCGCATGGTCACGATCGGCGCCGGCGAGGGTCATCCGGTCGCGGCCAACGACACGGACGCGGGCCGCGCGCAGAACCGGCGCGTCGAGATCACGATCGTGCCGGTGACGCAGGAGAACGTGGAGAAGGCGAAGAAAGGCTAGAGGAAGTGGCTAGTGGCTAGCGGTTAGTCGGAAAAGAACGAGGCCGGCGAAAGCCGGCCTCTTTGTTTTGCTAGCCACCAGCCACCAGCCACTGGCCACTTCGTCAGGCGTCCGCGACGACCAGCTTCTTCAGCTTCCTGATCGCATTCGCTTCGACCTGGCGGATGCGCTCGGCGGACACGCCGTACTGGTCGGCGAGGTCGTGCAGCGTCGCCTTCGGCTCGTCCATCCAGCGCGCCTTCAGGATCGCCCGGCTGCGATCGTCGAGCTGCGTCATCGCAAACGCGACCCGGTCGCTCACGTCATCGTCCCATTCCGCGCGCTCGACGGCGACAGCCGGATCGGCATCCGGGGCTGGGAGGTACGCGGCCGGCGAATAGCTCGCCGACTCCTCGTCCTCTGCGTCCGGCACGGGGTCGTACGAGACGTCGCGCGCCGAAAGCCGCCGCTCCATCTCCGTGACCTCGTGCTCGCTCACGCCGAGGTCGCGTGCGACGGCGGCGGTTTCTTCCGCCGAAAGCCAGCCGAGGTTGCGCTTGTACTTGCGCAGGTTGAAGAACAGCTTGCGCTGCGCCTTGGTCGTGGCGACCTTGACGAGACGCCAGTTGCGCAGCACGTATTCGTGGATCTCGGCGCGGATCCAGTGCACGGCGAAGGAGACCAGTCGGACGCCGACCGTCGGGTCGAAACGCTTGACCGCCTTCATCAGGCCGACGTTGCCTTCCTGGACCAGGTCGCCCAGCGGCAAGCCGTAGCCCGCGTAGCCGCGCGCGATGTGCAGCACGAAGCGCAGGTGCGACAGCACGAGCTTGCGGGCCGCATCGAGTTCGCCGTCGCGATGAAAGCGCGTCGCCAGTTCGAGCTCGTCCTCACGGCTCAGCACCGGAATCCGGCTGACCGTATCGACGTAAGCGTCGAAACTGCCAATCGGGCCGGCCAGGGCCAGTTCGGAGGGCGTGCGGAGAACGAGTGCGTTTGCGGCGGTCATCGGGTCGTGCGTACCTCTGGATCGGGGCTTTCGTCGAAGGTGATCTTAGCAGTCTTGAGTTTGGAGTGCTAAGACGACACCGGAGTTCCGCAGCCGGCTTCGGTTAGAAAATATACCGCCAGAACAGCGGGTTATGAGCTCAGGACCACCGGACGCTGCCGAGGCATCGACACGTCAGGTTCACTTGGGTTCGATCTCGCGGAGCTCCCGCGTCGCGACGATGAAGGAGCCGAGCCAGCCAAGCGCCGCACCCCCGCCCAGCAGGGCCAGCCAGCCCGCCACCCCCACGCCTTCGAGCTGGAACTGGCTGCCATAGAGGCCGGCGATGCGCTGCACCGGCGTGCTCAAGGTGCCGACGGCGATGGCCACGATCGCACCGGCCGTGAGGCCGCCGGCGAGCCCATACCAGACCCCGTTGTAGAGGAACGGCCGTCGCACGAACGCATCGCTGCCGCCCACCAGTTTCGTCACCTCGATTTCGTCGCGGCGGTTCTCGATGTCGAGCCGAATGGTGTTGCCGACGATCACGAGGATGCCGAGCGCGAACAGGCCGGCCGCGAGGAACACGCCGCGACGAATCACGTCGAGGATCGCGTTGAAGCGACTGACCCATGCAGTGTCGAGCTGCACCAGGTCCACGCCGTCGACCTTGCCGAGTTCTTTCGTGAGCGCGTCGACGTGCCCCGAGTCGCGGAACGCCGCGTCGGGGCGAACCACGAGCGCGTGCGGCAGCGGATTGTCCTTGAGCGCGTCGAGCGCCGTGCCGAAGCCTGAGTGCTTGCGAAACTCCTCGAGCGCCGCGTCGGCCTCGATCAACGTGACCTCGTCGACGTCGCGCCGCTGCCGGATGCGTTCCGCCGCACGCTTCGCCTGTTCGAGCGTCGCGTCCGGCTCCATGTAGACGGAGATGTCGAGCGCGTTGTTCCAGCCGCCACTCGCCACGCGGACGTTCTGCACGAGCACGTGCAGGCATGCGGGCAGCGCGAGCGCGATGCCGATGACGATCACGGTCAGCAACGTGGCAAAGGGATGTTGCCACAGCCGGCCGAGCGAGCCGACCAGCGTCTGGGCGTGACGTTCAAACCACTGCTTCATGGTCCGCGCACCGGGCGTTCAGTCGAGGCGGATGTCGGGCAACACGAGCGGTGCGTTCGTCGCGACCGGGCGCAATGCGTCGACGGACACTTCGGGCGCACCGGTCGTGATCCGGTCGGCAGGCGTCGCCGGCGCATCGACGCCGTCGACGACGCGCCCTTGCGCGAGCATCACCCGGCGCACGGCGTAGCGCTCGATCAGGTGCACGTCGTGGCTCGCGATCAGGACGGTCACGCCAACGTCGTTGAACCGCTTGAAGATGTTCATGACCTCGATCGCGAGGTCGGGATCGAGGTTGCCGGTCGGCTCGTCCGCGATCAGCAGCGCGGGCTTGGCGATGATCGCCCGCGCAATGCCCACGCGCTGCTGTTCGCCGGTCGAGAGTTCGATCGGCCGGCTGCGCTCGCGGCCGAGCAGTCCCACCTGGTCGAGCGACGCCCGCACGCGTTTCTGGATTTCCTTTTCCGGCACGCCCGCGATCACGAGCGGCAGCCCGACGTTGTCGTAGACCGGCCGGTCCATCAGCAATTTGTGGTCCTGGAACACGACGCCGATCTGGCGACGGAACGCCGGGATCTTCGAGCGCCGGACGTTGGCGGTGTTCTGGCCGTTCACGACGAGCGTGCCGCGCGACGGCCGCTCGATCAGCGCGATCAGCTTCAGCAGCGTGCTCTTGCCGGCGCCCGAATGCCCCGTCAGGAAGACCATCTCGCCGCGCCCGATCGCCAGCGACAGGTCGCTGACTGCCTCGCGACCGTTCGGGTAGCGTTTCCACACGTGATCGAAGCGGATCACGCGGCGGCATCCTTCGCGGGGCGAAGCACCGCGTCGACGAACGCGCCGGCGTCGAACACGTCGAAGTCCGCGGCCGTCTCGCCGATGCCGATGAACCGGATGGGTAGCTTCAGCGCGTCGGCGATCGCGAGCACGATGCCACCCTTGGCCGTGCCGTCGAGTTTGGTCATGACGAGCCCGGTCACGCCGACGGCCTGGTGGAACTGCTGGGCCTGGGCGAGCGCGTTCTGCCCCTGGCCTGCGTCGAGCACGAGCAGCACTTCGTGGGGTGCGGTCGAGTCGAGCCGACCGAGCACGCGGCGCACCTTCTTGAGTTCCTCCATCAGGTTGCTCTGCGTATGCAGGCGACCGGCGGTGTCGGCGATCAGGACGTCGATGCCACGCGCCTGCGCGGCCTGCATTGCATCGAACGTCACGGCGGCAGGGTCGGCGCCGGCGGCTTGCGCGATCACGGGCACGGCGTTGCGTTCGCCCCAGACCTGCAGTTGTTCGATCGCTGCGGCGCGGAAAGTGTCGCCCGCGGCGAGCATCACCTTGCGACCTTCGCGGCCGAGCCGATGCGCGAGCTTGCCGATGGTCGTGGTCTTGCCGGACCCGTTCACGCCGACCACGAGCACGACATACGGCCGCTTCGCGGGGTCGACGACGAGAGGCTGGTCGACCGGGGCGAGGATCTCGAGCATCGCCGACCGCAGCGCGCCGAGCAGCGCGTTCAGGTCGGCCAGTTCCTTGCGCTGCACGCGCTTGCGCAGCGAGCCCAGGATCTTCTCGGTCGTGTCGATGCCGACGTCGGCTGCGATCAGCCGCGTCTCGAGTTCGTCGAGCACGCTCTCGTCGATCTTGCCGCCCGGCAGCAGGTTCGCGAGGTCGTAGGTCAGCCAGGAATCGCCGCGGTTGAGCTTCGCGCGCATGCGTGCGACGAACCCGAGGCGGCGCTCGGGCTCCGTCATCGTGACTTCCGTCGCGGCAGGTCGCGACGTGGCCGCAGGCTCCGCGAACGGTGTCACCGGGCTCGTCGATTCCGCGTGCGCAGGCGTCGCGGGCGCGTCCGCCTCCGGGGACGACTTGTCGCCGTCCTTGGTCTTTTTCGACCGGAAATTGAACAGACCCATCGGGAAAATCGCGCGGGGCGGGTGGAGGCGCGATTGTAGCGGACGCCTAAAAAAGAAGGGCGGCATCGCTGCCGCCCTTCCGCTGCCGGACCGTGCCGGGCGATTACTCGAGGTCTAGCACCGTCACGTCTTCGATCACGACGAACGGCCCGCCGGCCATCGGCGTGGTCGCCACGAACTTCACGACCTGCTTCTGCATTTCGATCGTGGCTGCGAGGCTCGCATCCGGCCGGATCAACGTTCCGTGGTCACCCGCCGTGAAGATCGTGTAACCCCCACTGCCCGGGGCGACCGGGTTCGGCCCGAGCGCGGTGAGCTTGGTGAGGCCGCCCGCCACGATCAGTCGATCGGTCGCGGAGTTCGGGATCACGGCGTCGCCCACCACTTCCATAAGGTGCAGTGGGACCGCGTCCTGTGCACCGGCGATGTGGTTAACCGGGTCGCCCGAATCGACGGCGGCCTGCAGGTCGCTCACGAACAGGTCGTAGACGTAGGAGTCGATCACGAGGCCCGCACCGAGCGCGGCCCTGATGCGCGGGCCGAACGTAGCCGAGTCGAGCAGCAACTGCGTGATCACGCCGCCCGGCGCCGAGGCCGACAGCGTGCGCACCGCCGTGTGGTCCGCGGCGACGATGCCGGTCATGGCGCCGAGCGAGAGACCGACCAGGTGAACGCGGTCCGGGTCGATGTCGGACACCGCATCGCCCGTGAGGTCGAGGGTCTTGATCGACTTCGACAGCACGTTCAGGTCGGAAGCCGCCTGGCGTCCGTTGTCTCGGCTCGTGAGCGGGCTCGGGATGTTGATGAAGTGCGCGCCCGAGGAATCGATCAACGTGTCGCTCGTCGCCGCGCTCGTCGAGTTGTTGATCAGGTCAACGTCGAAGGTCCGCTC
>DASUMQ010000172.1:0-16034 GCA_036277615.1 Steroidobacteraceae bacterium | reverse complement strand
TCGGTGACGTGGTGCGCGATGCCGAGCCGTTCCAGGCCCGCACAGGCGAGCAGGATCGCGTCGAGCTCACCCTCGTCGAGCCGGCGCAGCCGCGTGTCGACGTTGCCACGCAGCAGCTCCAGTCGCAGGTCGGGCCGCGCGTGACGCAACTGCGCCTGCCGGCGTGGGCTCGAGGTGCCGACCCGCGCGCCCTGGGGCAGGTCGACGAAGCGCGCGTACTTGCGCGAGATGAAGGCGTCGAGCGGGTTTGCGCGCGGCAGCACGGCGACGATCGCGAAACCCGGCGGCAGCTCGCTCGGCACGTCCTTCATCGAGTGCACCGCGATGTCGGCGCGGCCTTCCTGCATCGCAACTTCGAGTTCCTTGACGAACAGCCCCTTGCCGCCCACGTCGGCGAGCGCGCGGTCGAGCACGCGGTCACCCTGGGTGCTCATCGGCACGAGTTCGACCGGCAGCTCCGGGTGCGCGCTCCGGAGCAGCGCCATGACGTGCTCGGCCTGCCACATTGCGAGCTTGCTGCGTCGCGTGGCGATCCGGATCGGGGTGTGCGACAAGACTCGACTCCTGCGTTAGGCGTCCTGGCCGGCCAGTTCCTCCGCCGTGAAGCGGAACAATGCCACGAACAGTCCCAGCACGATCGGGCCCAGGAACAGGCCGATGAAGCCGAACGCGGACAGCCCGCCCATGACGCCGATGAAAACCGCAAGGGTAGGGACTTCGACGCGGCCGGAAATCAGGATTGGCCGCAGGAAGTTGTCGACCGACCCCACGACGACCACGCCCCAGGCGGCCATGAAGATCGCGTAACCCGTCTCGCCCTGGATCAGCAGCCAGATCACGGCCGGGACCCAGATGACGGCCGTCCCGACGACCGGCACGAGCGCGAACAGCGCGCCGAGCACGCCGAACACCAGCGGCGAGGGCAGGCCGGCGATGGCGAAACCGATCCCGAGCAGGACGCCCTGGACGAGCGCCGTCAGACCGATGCCCATGAACACGGCCCGCGTCACGTCGATCAGGTGACGCCAGAGCTTCTGGCGCAGCCGCGGCTCCACCGGCAGGATCGGCACGAGCCGCTGCGCGAACACCGGTCCGTCGCGCAGCACGAAGAACAGCACGAACAGCATCAGCAGGAAGCTCACGATGGTGCCGATGGCCCCCAGCATGACCGAGCCGCCGGAGGAGGCCATCGTCTCGAGCATGCGCTTGGCTCCGGTAACGAGCCATGCCTCGATCTGCCCGAGCGTGACTCCGGTCGTGCCCTGCACCCACTGCAGTGGTCCCGCGAGTACGGGCACGTGCGAGAGGTCGAGGTTTTCCATGCGCAGCGCGTCCGTGTCGAACCGCTCGAGCAGTTGCGCCGCCTGCGCCGCGACCGCGCCGCCGATTGCGACGATCGGCATCAGCAGCAGCACCACAACACCTGCGGTCGTCAGGCTGCTCGCGAGCTTCGGCCGGTTGCCCAGCCGGCGGGTGAGCCGACGGTTGACCGGCGCCAGCAGCCCCCCGAGCAGCAAGGCCCACACCAGCGGTTGCCAGAGCGGTCCGACGATGAGCCACAGCAGGTAGAGCATCGCGACGATCAGGATCACCAGCCCGACGCGCGCGATGAACAGCTTCTCGCGCGCCGGGTCGGTCACGGCCGCGATCTGGGTCGGCTCGCGCCGTTCGACGATGGGCTCGGGCATGGGGTTCAGGCTCCTGCTCGGATCTGGCGCAGCGCTTCCGCGGCGTTGCGACGGCTCATCTGCAGCACGTCGTCGCACTGCTTGAAGCGGACGACGAGTTGCCCTTCGGGCGTGCGCTCGATCGTATTCACGTACTGGCGCGCGACGAGCGAGTTGCGATGGATGCGCACGAAGTCCGGGGCGAACTCCTGCTCGAGTGCCCGCAGCGACTCGTCGATGAGCTCGCGACCGTTGAGGTGGCGCATGGTCACGTATTTCTGCTCCGCCGTGAAATAGAGCACGTCCGCGACCGGCACGAGCTTGAGCTGGTCGCCGAGCCGCGTGCACACCTGCGCTCGCCGCACGCCGATCTGCGCCTGCTCCGCGACCCGCACCAGCTGCGGCCCGGCGACGCGCGCAGCGTGCCGGATCGCGCGCACGAGCTTTTCGCGCCGCACCGGCTTCAGCAGGTAGCCGACCGCCTGCGCCTCGAACGCGTCGAGCGCGTACTGGTCGTACGCCGTCGTGAAGATCACGGCCGGCGGCTCCTCGAGCGAGCCCAGGTGCCGAGCTGCCTCGATGCCGTCCATGCCCGGCATGCGCACGTCGAGCAGCACGACGTCGGGATCGAGCGCGGCGCAGCGTTCGAGTGCCTCGTTGCCGCTGGCGGCCTCGCCGACGACCGCGACGTCGTCCAACTCCTCCAGCATGCGGCGCAGCCGCTCGCGCGCCGGCGCCTCGTCGTCGACGATCAGCGCCCGCAGCTTGTCGGGTGGGGAGGAAGTGGCGGCGGTGTCGTCCATGCGAGGACCGGGATTCTCCGATGGACGGACCGTGCTGTCACGACGGGCGTCCGGCGGCCTCGACCGGTACGTCCGACGCATCGTCGGCGCGGCCGTCGCCGACGTACGGGAAGCGCAGCCTGACACAGAACCGACCGTCGCCGTCCTGCACTTCGATGCCCGACCGGCCCGGAAAGGCGAGTTCGAGCCGCTCCCGCACGTTGTCGAGCGCCATGCGGTTGCCCTTGCGCGTCGCACCCGTCCCGTCCGGTGGCAACGGGTTCGTGACCTCGAACACGATCGAATCGCCCTCGAGCCAGCCGCGCACGGTCACGGCGCCGCCGCCGGGCAGGGGTTCGATACCGTGGCCGATCGCGTTCTCGAGCAACGGTTGCAGCAGCAGGCTCGGCACGATCGCCCGCGCGGGGACCCTGCGCACGTCCCAGTCGACGCGTAGGCGCTCCCCCATGCGCAGCTGCTCGATGCGCTGGTAGATCCGGGCGACCTCCAGCTCTTCGCGCAACGGAATCTGCGCGCGGGCATCGCTGAGGCTCACGCGGAACAGGTCCGCGAGATCCTCGATCGCTTCTTCCGCGCGCGCCGGGTCACTGCGCGTCAGCGCCGCGATCGTGTTCATGCTGTTGAACAGGAAGTGCGGCCGGATCCGCGCCTGTAACGCGTGAATGCGTGCCCGCGCCTCGAGTTCGACCGAGCGACGCCATTGCTGCGACACATAGAAGTAGCGCAGCGTGAGCGCACCGACGATCGCCGCGATCAGCACGTTCGGCAACACGAAGACCGCCATCCGGTCCGGAAACACCGACGACACGGTGCCAAAGCGCGTGACCCACCACTGCCCGAGCAGGCAGACGACGAGCGAGAGCAGCGCGACGACGCCGACCATCGTGCCGAGGGCCCAGGCGACCGACGGCCGCAGCGGCTTGCCGGCGAGCCACGGTCGCAGGCGACAGAGCGCGCCCGCGCAGAGCAGGCCGGCCCAGAGCAGGAACGCCGTCGTGCGCGCGAGCTCGATCCAGAAGTCGCCGCCCGCGGGGAGCCGTGCGAGCGCCAGCACGAACCCGAGCAGCGCCGCGATCAGCACGATCGCGAGCACCGTAGGCGCCTGGCAGAAATCGGGCAGGAAGAACCGGTCGCCGTCGGCGCCGGCAGGGGGCGCGGGCGCCGGCGTGCTCATCCGGTCTTGCGCGTGGGCGCTGGCGGCTCGCCTGCGGGCGTGAAGAGCGCGTCCTTGAGGCGGAACAGCACGGAGATGTCTTCGTCGCCGTGGCCCTGCGCGATGAGCTGCTCGTACTGCGCCAGCGTCGCTTCGACCATGGGCAGGGCGGCGCCGAACCGCGCGGCCATGTCGCGGCAGATGCGCAGGTCCTTCTGGTGCAGGCGCACGCGAAAGCCGGGCGGGAATGCATCGCGGACCACGTTCGGCGCGCGGTTGACGAAATACCAGCTCGAGCCAGCGCCCTGGGCGAGCGTCTCGATCAGCTGCGGCAACGGCAGGCCCTGCGCCTTGGCGAAGGCCATCGCCTCGGCGACCGCCTGGATCGCGCCGGCGCAGAGGATCTGGTTGGTGGCCTTGGCCGCCTGGCCGGAACCCGACGGTCCGAGGTGCGTCACGGTCCGCCCCATGGCCTGCAGCACGGGCCTGCCGCGTTCGAACGCACCGGCCGCTCCACCCACCATGATCGCGAGCGTGCCGTCCCGGGCGCCTTCGACGCCGCCGCTCACCGGTGCGTCGAGGAACTCCATCCCGCGGCTCGCGAGCCGGCGCGCGGCCTCGCGGGCGGTGTCGGCGCTCACGGTCGAGCAGTCGATCACGAGCGCACCTTCGCGCAGCCCGGGCAGCAGGCCGTCGACGACCTCGAGCACGTCGGCGTCGGCGGAGACGCAGGTGACGACGGTGTCGCAGGCGCGCGCGAGCGCGCCGAGGCTGGAACTCGCGACCACGCCGAGTTCGGCGGCGAGCTCGCCGGCCCGGCTCGGCGTCCGGTTCCAGACCGCCCGCAGCAAGCCTGCCTCGTGCAGGTTGCGCGCCATGCCGCGGCCCATGGCGCCGAGCCCGGCAAAACCCACGCTCGGGCTGGTCACGGCGTCGTCACCCTGGGGTCATCCGTCGGTACGCCCCCCCACGGGGATGCCTCACCGGCCGGCGCAGAACTCGTCCATGACTTTCTTTGCATTCTCGCGTGTCGCGTCGATCTCGGCCGAGTCGAGGTAGCGCCGCTCGTCAGGCGAAGAGCCCGGCTCATAGATACGCCGTGCGTTCATGAGGTTCTGGTAGCGGGTGCGCGCGTCCTGGCAGCGCTTGGCCTTGTCCGCCTCGGTCAGCTCCGCCGCCGCCTTCGCGTCGGCGGCCTTTTTAGCCGCGTCGGCCGACGCCTTCTGGTCACCCTGCAGCTTCGCCATGTCGGCCTGGTAGCGCGACTGCACTTCGACCACGTCGGTCTCCTGGGTGACGACGTTGACCTTTTGCGCCGGCAGGCTTTCCGGGCGATCGGTGTAGACGGGCCGTCCCTGTGCGTCACGGGTCACGAAGACCTCCGCGGCGGAAGCCGGGACGCAGATCAGGACGGCGGCAACGGTGGCCAGGACGATGCGCATGGGGGGCTCCCTTTGGATAAGGGGCTAGGGGCTAGGGGATAGGGATAGTGAAGAGGCGGCGATCGCCGCTCCAGCCACTAACCCCTATCCCCTGACCCCTATCCCCGCGCAGTCTAACAGTCGTCGGATTATGCCCGCGGCGTCCTGGCCGAAAACCGGTGCTACTTCAAGGATTCAGGCAAAAAAAAAGCGGGCACCGAAGTGCCCGCAAGCGGGGGAGAAGACGACCGGACCAGGAACCGGCCGCCCTCCACAGACACCCTTAGGTCAGTTGTAGGCGCGCTCGCCGTGCGACACGGTGTCGAGACCCTCGCGTTCGGACTCCTCGGTCACGCGCAGGCCGACGACCAGGTCGACCAGCTTGAAGGCGACTGCCGCGACGATGCCGGACCAGACCAGGGCGGTCACGACGCCCCACAGTTGCGCCTTGAACTGCGCGCCCATGTCGTACGGCGCCACGGCGTTCGCGACGTAGTCGTAAACACCCGTGCCGCCGAGCGCCGGGTCGCAGAACACGGCCGTGAGCAGCGCGCCGACGATCCCGCCGACGCAGTGGACTCCGAACACGTCGAGCGAGTCGTCGTAGCCGAGCTTCATCTTCAGCCACGCGACCGCCACCAGGCAGAGAAGTCCCGCGATCACGCCGATCGCGATCGCGCCCATGGGACCGACCCAGCCGCAGGCCGGCGTGATGGCGACCAGGCCCGCGATCGCGCCCGAGGCCGCGCCGAGCATGGTCGGCGTGCCCCGGTGGATCCATTCGGCGAACGACCAGGCGAGCGCGGCGGCCGCGGTTGCGAGGATCGTGTTCGCGAACACCATGCTCGTGAAGCCGTTGGCCTCGAGGCCCGAACCCACGTTGAAGCCGAACCAGCCGACCCAGAGCAGCGAGGCGCCGATCATGACCATCGGCACGTTGTGCGGCGGCATCGCGGTCTGGCCGTAGCCGATGCGCTTGCCGAGCATCAGCGCGCCGACCAGGCCGGCGATACCGGCGTTGATGTGCACGACGGTGCCGCCGGCGAAGTCGAGCGCGCCCTTCTGGAACAGGAAGCCGGCGGAGGCGAGCGCCGCGTCGCCCGCGGCGGCGTCCGTGTAGGCGTCGGGACCTGCCCACCACCAGACCATGTGCGCCATCGGCAGGTACGCAGCCGTGAACCAGATCACCATGAACATCAGCACCGCGCCGAACTTGATGCGTTCGGCGAAGGCCCCGACGATCAGGCAGGGCGTGATGCACGCGAACGTGAGCTGGAAGACGAACCAGGTGTACTCGGGGATGTAGACGCCCTTGCTGAACGTCGCGGCGACGGAACTCGTCGTGAGCCCGGCCATGAACAGCCGGTCGAAGCCGCCGATGAACGACGTGGAGCCCTGCGTGAACGCGAGGCTGTAGCCGTAGATCGCCCAGAGCAGCGCGATGAGGCAGAACGTCATGAAGACCTGCATCAGCAGCGACAGGACGTTCTTGGTCCGGACCATGCCGGCGTAGAACAGCGCGAGGCCCGGGATGGTCATCAGGATGACCAGCACGGTCGAGGTCATCATCCACGCGGTGTCGCCTTTGTCCGGGACGGGGGCGTCCTGGGCCAGCCCAAGGACGGGCGCGAGCATCGCGCCCAGTGCGAGCGCGGCGGCAGCCCACGGGCGGCGGCTCGGCGCGGCAGTCAACATCTTCACTGGTGTTCTCCTGTCGGTGGGTCTGTGCAAGTCGTCTGTGGTCATTGGTTCGAATGCGTGGCGACTAGACGGCTTCCGCGCCGGTCTCGCCCGTGCGGATGCGCACGGCCTGGTCGAGCTGGGTCACGAAGATCTTGCCGTCGCCGATCTTCCCGGTACGGGCGACGTTGGTGATGGCTTCGATCACCTGCTCGACGATCGTGTCGTCGACGGCGATCTCAACC
The DNA here is from genome assembly GCA_036277615.1 of Steroidobacteraceae bacterium. Classification (GTDB taxonomy): domain Bacteria; phylum Pseudomonadota; class Gammaproteobacteria; order Steroidobacterales; family Steroidobacteraceae; genus RPQJ01. The sequence continues at coordinate 9,065 of DASUMQ010000172.1, read as the reverse complement.
TTGTTCTTGGGCAGGAAATCGACGCGGTACTCGGCGCCGCGGTAGAGCTCGGTGTGCCCTCGCTGGCGACCGAAGCCCTGCACCTCGGTCACAGTCACGCCTTGCACGCCGATGTCGGCGATGGCCTGGCGCACTTCATCGAGCTTGAACGGCTTGATGATGGCCGTGATGAGCTTCATTGGCGGGACTCCCTGGCCGCGCGCGTCGCGCTGCAACGTCGGAAACCCCCAATGCAGAAACCGTGCCACGCGCTCGGCGGCCCATTTGTGCCGTGCGTGTCGTCGCCGCGCCGCGCGAGCGCACCAAGATGGAGCGACGCGCCCGGCGGCGCGCCTCAGGACGGAGCGGTCGCGCGTCTCTTACACTATCCCCTATCCCCTATCCCCTATCCCATGGCCTTCGACCCCCGCCTGATCGACGACCTGGCCCGCCGGCTCGCCGGCGCCGTCCCCGAGAACCTCGTCGCGCTGCGCCGCGACCTCGAGCAGAACTTCAAGGGCGTGCTGCAGTCGCAACTCGCCCGGCTGGACCTGGTCACGCGCGAGGAATTCGACGTGCAGACCGCCGTGCTCAAGCGCACGCGCGAGAAGCTGACCGCGCTCGAGCGCCGCCTCGCCGAGATCGAAAAGCCCGCGACGGGGGCCGCTTGAGACACCGCTCCCGGCTCTGCGGGAGGGGTCGCGCAAAGCGCGGGTGAGGGCGCCCCCTTGATCACGGTCATCGGCAGCTATGTCTCGCCGTTCGTGCGCAAGGTGCTCGCCTGCCTCGCGCTCAAGCAGCTCGAGTACCGCATCGACCCGATCGCCCCGTTCTTCGGCGACGACGAGTACGCACGGCTCAGCCCGCTGCGACGCGTCCCGGTGCTGATCGACGATCGCGTCACCCTCTGCGACTCGACGGTGATCGCGCAGTACCTCGAGGACCGCTACCCCGAGCGCTACCCGCTGTACCCGCCCGACGTCGCCGACCGCGCGCGTGCCCGCTGGCTCGAGGAGTATGCGGACACGCGTCTCGCCGACGTCGTGGTCTGGGGCGTGTTCAACAAGGCGGTGCTCGACCCCGGCGTGTGGGGCAACCCGCGCGACCTCGAGGCGATCGAACGCGTCATGCGCGAGGAGTTGCCGGGCGTGCTCGATTACCTGGAGACGCAGGTCCCGGAGGCCGGCTTCCTGTTCGATCACGCGCGCATCGGCATCGCCGACATCGCGCTCGCGGTGCCGTTCCGCAATCTCGGATTTGCGCGGCAACGTGTCGATGCCGGGCGCTGGCCGCGCACGGCGGCGTTCGTCGACCGCGTGCTCGCGCAGGACGTCTTCACGCGGCTGCGCGACTTCGAGGAGCGGCAGGTGCGCACGCCGATCCCGCAGCAACGCGCGGTGCTGGCCGGCATGGGCGCACCGCTCACCGAGCGGTCGTGCGGCACCGACGCGCCGCGCCGCGGCCCGATGACCCGCTAGGACAGCATTCGAGCGAGAACGTCACATGTCGCCCGACGTCACAAGTTTCTTTCACGCCCCGACCGGTACCTGGACCTACGCCGTCGCGGACCCCGCGACACGGGCCGCCGCGATCATCGACCCGGTGCTCGATTTCGACTGGCGGTCGGGCCGGACCGCGACGACAGCCGCCGACGAAGTCGTGGCGCACTGTCGCTCGCGGTCGCTCGACGTGCGCTGGATCCTGGAGACGCACGCTCACGCCGACCACCTCTCGGCGGCCCAGCACGTGAAAGCCCGGCTCGGCGGCGAAGTCGCGATCGGTCGCGGCATTCTCGACGTGCAGCGCACGTTCAAGCGGATCTACGGGCTCGGCGGAGAGTTCGCGGCGGACGGCAGTCAGTTCGACCGGCTGCTCGACGACGGACAGGAACTGCCGCTCGGAGCGATGACGGTCCGTGTGCTGGCGACGCCCGGGCATACCAGCGACAGCGTGAGCTTCCTCGTGGGCGATGCGGTGTTCATCGGCGACACGCTGTTCATGCCCGACAGCGGCTCGGCGCGCTGCGATTTTCCGGGCGGCGAAGCGCGTCAGCTGTATCGGTCAGTCGTCGAACGGCTGTTCGCATTGCCGCCGTCGACCCGCGTTTTCGTGTGCCACGATTACCGGCCGGGCGGCCGCGAGGCGCAGTGCGAAACCACCGTCGCCGAACAGCGGCGCGGCAACACGCACCTGCGTGACGACGTCGACGAGACGGCGTTCGTCCGGATGCGCACCGAGCGCGACGCGTCGCTCGACGTACCGAACCTGATCGTGCCGTCGGTCCAGGTCAACATCCGCGCCGGGCACCTGCCGCCGCCGGATGCCGACGGCGTACGCTACCTGCGAGTGCCGCTCGACGTGTTCGGCCGCGCGAAGTGATTCTGCGAGGACAACAGATGAGCAACATTCCCCAGACCAGCCCGGCCGACTTACGCGACGGCCTGGCGCAGGGCAGCGTGCTGCTGATCGACGTGCGTGAACCGCACGAATACGCGCTGGAACGCATTCCCGGTGCGCTGCTCTATCCGCTGTCGACGTTCGACCCGAAGGCGATCCCGGCTGCGAGCGGCAAGCGCGTCGTGCTGCAGTGCGGCGGCGGTGGCCGGTCCATGCGTGCTGCGCAGGCGCTCGCCGCCGCAGGTGTCCACGGCGTAGAGAACCTCGACGGCGGGGTCCGGGCGTGGAAGGCGCAAGGGCTGCCGCTGATTCGCGTCGACCCCGCGACGGGACAACTGGTCGAAAACGGCCGGGTCTGACCCGCTCAGGGCGCCGGCAGGACACGACCCCGGTTCAGGATGCCCTTCGGATCGAGGGTGTGCTTGAGCCTGCGCATCAACTCGAGTTCGGCGGGCGAGCGGCACTGCGCCAGCCATGGCAGTTTTTCGAGGCCGATGCCGTGCTCGGCCGAGACCGAACCCTGCCGCGCGGCGAGTGGCTCGTACACGCAACGCTCGATGCCGCGCCGTGCGTCCCCGCTGGGCGGACCCGTCGCGATCACGTGCAGGTTGCCGTCGCCGAGGTGACCGAAGACGAACCGGCGATAGGCCGGCCATTCACGCTCGAGCCGCGCCACGACTTCCGCGACGTAGGCCTCCATCTCGGCGATCGGCAGGCTCACGTCGAACACGACGGGCATGCCGAGCCTGAAGAACGTTTCGACGTCGTCGCGCAGTGCCCAGAGCGATTCGCGCTGTGCCTCGGAGCCCGCGATCACCGCGTCGCTGACGAGACCGGCTTCGAGCGCCGCGCCGATCGCGTCCTCGAACTGCGCCTGGTCGCGGCCCGGGTCGCCGCCCTCCGCTTCGACCAGCACGTAATAGTCGTGCTCCTGCGACAGCGGCGGCGAGCCCTTGGCCGGCGGCGTCGTCACGAGCCGGTAGAACTCGTTCCACATCAGTTCGAACGCACTCAGTGCGCCGCCGAGCGTGCCGTCCGCGTGCTTGAGGAACTGCGTCACCGCGCCGAACCCGGGGCACGCGACCAGCGCGGTCTGCGTGCTGCGCGGCATTTCGCGCAGTCGGAGCACGAGCCGCGTGACGACGCCTAGCGTGCCCTCGGTGCCGATGAACAGCTGCTTCACGTCGTAGGCCGCGTTGTTCTTGAGCATGCGGTTCATGGCCGGGACCACCGTCCCGTCCGCGAGCACCGCCTCGAGGCCGAGCACGGATTCGCGCGTCATGCCGTAGCGGATCACGCCGTTGCCGCCGGCGTTGGTGGCGACGCTGCCGCCGATGTGCGCGGACCCGCGCGCGCCGAAGTCGACCGGGTAGAGGAGGCCGTGCCTCTCCGCTTCCTCCTGCACACGCTGCAGTGGTACGCCGGCCTCGACCGTCATCGTGCGGCCAACGACGTCGACCGCTTCGATCCGGTGCATGCGCTCGAGCGACAGCCCGATTTCATCCGGCTCGGCGACCGAGCCGCGCACGAGCCCCGTGAGCCCTCCCAACGTGACCAATGGTTGACCGGCTTCATGGCACGCGGCCAGGACCCGCGACACCTCCGCGGTGCTGCCCGGACGGACGATCGCCCTGGCGCGACACGGACTGTGGTCGGCCCAGCCGACCGCACGCGAACTCACGCGTTCGCCGGTGAGCACGTTGTCGGGTCCGACGATTCGTTCGAGCCGTTCGAGCAGCATGGCAGCTCCGGTGAGTGCGCCGTCAGCGCTGGGCGAGCAGGCCGGCGACCTCGGCGAAGGCGTGCCGCAGCTTTTCGACCTGCTCCCCGGTCGTCGCGGGACTGACGAGCATCATGTTGTGGAAGGGCGCGATCAGGCAACCACGAACGAGCAGCGACAGGTGGATCGCTCGCTCGAGCGCGGGGGCGTGTGCGGCCTCGGCTTCGGTCCCGTTACGCAAGGGCCCTGGTGCGCAGACGAATTCGACGCGCGCGCCGACACGAACGACGTGCCACGGCAGGCGATGCTCGGCGATCGCGCGTTCGAGGCCCTGCGCGAGCACGGCCGCGAGTCGCTCCATGTGGTCGTACGCCTCGTGGGTCATGACGCGCTCGAGGCAGGCGCGCATGGCGGCCAGCGACAGTGCGTTGGCCGACAGCGTCGTGCCGATGCCGGAATGTCCGGGCGGGGTCCGCGCGCGGACGGCGTCGAGTCGGCGCGCGACCTCCTCGGTCAAGCCCCAGACGCTCGCCGGCACACCGCCGGCGATCGGCTTGCCCAGCACGAACAGGTCGGGTTCGAGTCCGTGTGCGCGCGTATACCCGCCGGGGCCCGTCGAGATCGTGTGCGTCTCGTCGATCAACAGCAAAGTGCCGGCGTCGCGCGTGAGCGTGCGCACGGCCTCGAGAAAACCGCGCTCGGGCAGCACCATGCACGAGTTGGTCAGCACCGGTTCGGTGATGACGCACGCGACGTCGCCGTGCGCGAGCGCGTCCCGCAGCGCGTCGGCGTCATTGAACTCGACGATTCGCGCGAGCTGCGTCAGGTCGCCGGCCTGACCGAGCAGGCCCGGCCGTTGCACGACATGGCCGTGCGCCAGTCGCACGAAGGTCTCGTCCACCGTGCCGTGGTAGCACCCGTTGAACACCAGGATCTTCGGCCGGCCGGTCGCGGCCCGCGCGACGCGCAGTGCGAAGCGGTTTGCGTCGGTCGCGGTGGTCGCGACCTGCCAGTGTGGCAACCCGAAGCGCGCGCGGAGCAGTCGGCCGACCTCGAGCGCATCTTCGGTCGGCAGCATGTACGTGAGGCCCCGACCGGCCTGTCGCGCGATCGCCTCGGCGACGGGCGGCGGCGAGTGGCCGAACATCGCACCGGTGTCGCCGAGACAGAAGTCGGCGTACTCGTGGCCGTCGGTGTCGTGCAGTGTCGCGCCCTGCGCCGAGGCCACCACGAACGGGAACGGCATCGACCAGTCGCGCATCCAGTGCATCGGCACGCCGTCGTAGAACCCGTCGATGCCGCGCTCCGTCTGCTGCGCCGCGCGCGGATGCTGCTCCACGTATCGACGCCGGGCCGCCTCGAACAGTTCGTCGATGCGGACGCGCGGTACGCCGCCGAGGTGGGTTGGAGACAAGGTGCCAGGATCAGTGCTGAAAGAAGCATTCTAGGGGATAGGGAGCCCTTTTCTTGACGCTCTCCGCTGCGCCGTGGATACTGCAACGCGAAATGAACACGCGTTCCGACAACAACCTTCGCTGGTGGTGGCGCCACTTCTAGGAGTGGGGCCGGACGCGTTCAGACTCGTTCGCAGGATTCCAGGACCCATCTCCGCGATCACCGTGGGATGGGTCTTTTGTCGTCCGTCCTCCGGGTTTCCGCGACAGAGGAGCCGTGAGTGACGACGACTTCGTTCGACATCGCCGCCGACCTCGACACGCCGGTGTCGGCCTACCTCAAGTTGAAGCCGTTCCGCCCGCGCTTCCTGCTGGAAAGCGTAGAGGGCGGCGAGCGTCTCGCGCGCTACTCGTTCATCGGTTTCGGTGACTGTCTCGAATACCGGCTCGACGCGACCGGCCTGGTCGTCGACGGCACGCGCGCCCCGCGCCCGGCGGACCAGGCCGCGCTGCTCGCCAGCCTGCGTGACGCGCTCGCGCGTGCCCCGCGACCCGACGTGGCCCAGCACGGCTTTCCACTGCACGGCGGCCTGGTGGGCGTGGCGAGCTACGACCTCGTCCGGTACTTCGAGCGCCTGCCGTCGTGTCCACACGCGGACGGCGACGCGCCGCCCGACGCGCATTACGTCGCGCCGCGCTCGCTGCTCGTGTTCGATCACCTCACCCGACGAGCGGCGCTGCTGCACGCCGGTGCCGACCAGGAACGTCAGTCGCTGCGGCGGGAAGTGATCCGCGCGTTGCGCGGCGGCCTGCCAGGACCGCCCTGGCAGCAACGCTATGGCCCGCCCGACGCGAGCCTGTCCGAGGACCAGTTCCTCGAGCGCGTCGCCCGCACGAAGGAGTACATCGCGGCCGGGGACGTCTACCAGCTCGTGCTCGCCGTCCGGTTCTCGGGTCGCCACGACCTGGACCCCTTCGAGGCCTATCGCGCCCTGCGGCTGCTCAATCCGTCGCCGTACATGTACTTTTGTGAACTCGGGTCGCGGACGATCGTGGGCTCTTCGCCCGAAGCGCTGGTCAAGCTCAACGACGGCTACGCGCAGATGCGCCCGATCGCGGGCACGTTGCCGCGCGGAGCGGACGAGGGCGAGGATCGCGCCAACGAAGAGCGGTTGCTGGCGGATCCGAAGGAAAATGCCGAGCACGTCATGCTCGTCGACCTCGCGCGCAACGACCTCGGCCGGGTCGCGGCGGCGGGCAGCGTGCACGTCGATCCGTACCGTTCGATCGAGCGGTACAGCCACGTCATGCACATCGTGAGCGGCGTCAACGGCCGACTCGCCGCCGGCAAGGACGCGTTCGACCTGTTCGCAGCGGCGTTTCCGGCGGGCACGCTGGTCGGCGCGCCGAAAGTGCGGGCGATGGAAATCATCGACGAACTCGAGCCCGTGCGCCGCGGGTTCTACGGCGGTACCGTGGGCTATTTCGGCCACGGCGGCGACATGGACCACGCGATCGCCATTCGCACCATGGTGTTTCACGGCGACACCTACAGTTTCCAGGCGGGCGCCGGCATCGTCGCGGACAGCGTGCCGGCCAACGAGTACCGCGAGGTGTTCGCGAAGAGCGCCGCGCTGCGCGGCGCGCTCGAGCTCGCGCGGGAGGGCCTTTGATGGCCACCACGACCCGGCCGCGCCTGCTGCTGATCGACAACTACGACAGCTTCACCTACAACCTCGTGCAGGCGTTCCTGGTGCTCGGCGCCGAGGTGCTCGTGCATCGCAACGACGCGATCACGGTCGAGCAGGCGCAGGCGCTCGAGCCGTCGCACCTGTGCATCTCGCCGGGTCCCGGCACGCCGCACGACGCGGGCGTGTCGATGGACATGATCCGCGCGTTCGCCGGCCGCGTGCCGGTGCTCGGCGTGTGCCTCGGCCACCAGTCGATCGTCGAGGTGTTCGGCGGCGAGATCGTGCGGGCCGGGCGGCTGATGCACGGCAAGACCTCGCCGGTCGAGCACGACGGTCGAGGCGTATTCAAGGACGCGCCGCGACCGTTGCAGGTCGGTCGTTATCACTCGCTGATCGCACGACCGCAGTCGCTGCCACCGGCGCTCGAAGTCACGGCGCGCACGCCCGAAGGCGAGATCATGGGCGTCCGCCACCGCGACTTCGTCGTCGAAGGCGTCCAGTTCCACCCCGAGAGCGTGCTGACGCCCGACGGGCCGCGGCTGATGGGCAATTTTCTGAAGTTCGAGGGCGGACGCCGCGCGGCGTGAGGAACCACGGGCCATGGCCGACGCACGCGACACGCTCGAACGCCTGCTGAACCGGCAGGACCTCGCGGAATCCGAGGCCGCCGACTTGCTCGTCGTCCTCACCGATCCCGCGCTGGCGCCGGCGATGGGCGGTGCGCTGCTCGCGGCGCTGCGCGCGAAGGGACTCACCGCCGACGAAGTGCGCGGGTTCGCCTCGGCGATGCGCCGGCTCGCGCGTCATCCCGTGCTGCCCGGCGGGCCGCCCGCGGTCGACATCGTCGGCACCGGCGGCGACGCGTCGGGCAGCTTCAACATCTCGACCGGCGCGTCGCTGCTGAGCGCGGCGCTCGGCGTCCGCGTCGTCAAGCACGGCAACCGCTCGGTCTCGAGCCGCTCGGGCAGCGCCGACCTGCTCGAATGCCTGGGGCTGCCGCTGCCGCTCGACGAAACGCGTGCCGGCGAGTGCCTGGCCGCGACGGGTTTCACGTTCCTGTTCGCGCCGCACTACCACCCGGCAATGAAGGAAATCGCGCCGGTCCGTCGCGCGCTCGGCGTGCGCACGGTCTTCAACCTGCTCGGCCCCCTGACGAATCCGGCCGAGCCCCCGTTCGGCCTGATCGGCGCCTACAGCCGCGACGCGGCCCGGCTCATGGCCGAGACGATCGCGGGCATGGCGATCGAGCGCGTATTCGTCGTGCACGGCGAGCCCAGCTGGGACGAACCGACGCCCTGCGGCCCGTTCGAGCTCTACGACGTGCGGCCCGGCCACGTCGAACGTACTGAGCGCGATCCACACGATTACGGCCTGGCCCGCTGCTCGCCGCAGGACCTCGCGGGCGGCGACGCGGCGCACAACGCCGTCGGCATGCGCGCCGTTCTCACCGGTGAGGATCGCGGGCCGCACCGTGATGCCCTGGTGCTGAACGCCGCCCTGGTGCTCGAGATCACCGGCGCCGAGCGGGACCCGCACGTGGCCATTCGCGCCGCAAACGCAGCGATCGACCGCGGCGATGGTCGGCGGTTGCTCGAGAAGATCGCCGCGTTCGGCGCAGCCGTCGCCCGGGAAACCTGACGATGGGCCTGCTCGCGGACATGGCGGTGAGCAGCGCGCAGCGCTCGCGCGACGCGCAGGCGCGCACGAGCGAGTCGGCGCTGCGCGCGCAATGCGCCACGTTGCGGGCCGTGCCGCGACCGATGCTGTCGGCGGACGGGTTCGACGTGATCGCCGAACTCAAGCTGCGCTCACCCTCGCTCGGCGACCTGTCCGCGCAGACGCTCGATCCTGTCGCGCGGCTCGCGGGCTACGCGCAGGGCGGCG
>DASUMQ010000171.1:0-2150 GCA_036277615.1 Steroidobacteraceae bacterium | reverse complement strand
GCGCTCGGGCTGACGCAGTACGGCAGCTCGCGTTACGAGGCCGACGACATCATCGGCACGCTCGCGACCCGGGCCCGGGCGGCCGGGCTGCCGGTGACCATCGTGAGCCGCGACAAGGACCTGACGCAGCTGCTCTCCCCGGCGGACACGTACTGGGACGCGATCGCCGACGTGCGCTACGGCTACGCCGACATCGAAGCGCGTTTCGGCGTGATCCCGGAGCGCATGGCCGACTTCCTGGCGCTGATGGGCGACGCCGTCGACAACGTGCCCGGCGTGCCCGGCATCGGCCGCAGGACCGCGCAGACGCTGCTCAAGCATTTCGACACGCTGGCCGGCGTCTTCGAGAACCTCGAGGAAGTGCGCAAGCTCAAGTTCCGCAACGCCGTGTTCGTCGCCGAGAGCCTCCGGGAGCACCGCGACGCCGCGTTCCTGTCGCGGCGCTTGACCGCCATCGCGTGCGACATGCCGTTGCCGGTGTCGCGGGTCGGCGACCTGCGCCGGCTCGCGCCGGACCTGTCCACGCTCGACACGTTCTGCGAAGCGCAGGGCTTCGGCCGGATGTTGCGCGAACACGCGCGGCGCATATACGCGCGGCACGGCGCCTGAGGGGGGGCGCGCTTCGTGCATGGGTACGGAGCCGCAACACGCCGAGATCGGCGCCTGGCTGACCGAACGCAGCGGCCGACGTTTCGGCATGCGACCGGCCGAAGCGGTCCACGGGGGCAGCATCAACCGTTGCGTACGATGGCCGGGTCAGGGCGGCGACGTATTCGTGAAGCTGGCCTCGGTAGCGACGCTGCCGACGTTCGAGGCCGAGGCCGAGGGGCTCGAGACGCTGCGTGCGGCCAAGGCGCTGCGCGTGCCGGAGGTCATCGCGGTCGGGATCGCCGGTGACCACGCGGTGCTCGCGCTCGAATGGCTCGACCTGTCACCGCAGGTCGCCGACCAGGCGGGCGTCCAGACCCTGCTGGGCGAACGGCTCGCGACGCAACATCGCGTGACGGCTACGCAATTCGGCTGGCACCGTTCCAACACGATCGGCAGCACCCCGCAGCCCAACGATCCCGACGACGACTGGGTGCGCTTTTTCCAGCGACGCCGCCTCGGCCACATGCTCGAACTCGCGGCGGCCAGGGGTCTCGCTCGCAGGACCCTGGAGCGCGGACGCGAACTCAATCAGCGCTGCCAGGCATTCTTCCCGGGTCACCGGCCGGCGCCGTCATTGCTGCACGGCGACCTCTGGGGCGGCAACTGGTCGGCGGTGGCGACCACGCACGAACCGGCGATCTTCGACCCGGCGGTCTACCACGGGGACCGCGAAGCGGACCTCGCGTTCACGCACCTGTTCGGCGGCTTCGGATCCGCGTTCTACGCGGCGTACGAGGCGCAGTGGCCGCTCGATCGAGGCGCGGACGCGCGTCGTCCGCTCTACAACCTCTATCACGTGCTCAATCACTTCGTCCTGTTCGGCGGGCCTTACGCGCGGCAGGCCGACTCGATGATCGGGCGGCTGCTGGCCGAGCTCGGCTGAGCTGCCCTACGGCAGGCGGGTCGCGCCCTTGACGCCCGACACCTTGACCTCGCCGGAGGAATCGCCGAGCAGCGTGAAGTCGCGGCCTACGTCGGCGACGCGGATGTCGCCGGACGAATCCTGTTCGATGCTGACGCTGCCGGCGACGCGCTGGATCGAGATGTCGCCCGAACTGTCACTCGGAATGACGACGTCCTTCGCACCGACGATCACGATGTCGCCGGAACTGTCACGGACCTGCACGCGGCCCGCCGCATCCTCGATCCGGGTATCGCCGGAGCTGTCCCAGACCTCTACGTCGGAGCGCGGGCGGAGCAGCACGATGTCGCCGGAACTGTCGGTGATTTTCACGACCCGCACGTCGGAGGCGACGAGGTCGCCGCTCGAATCGGTGATTTCGACGGGCAGTGACGCGGGTACGCTCACCGTCAGGTCGAGCGTCGCGTAGAACACTCCGAAGCCCACAATCTGGTCCGGCACGAGCACGTCGACCCGCAGGGTGCTGCCCTCACGGCGCACGGCGATGTCGGTCTGCTCGAGGAACTTCTCGCTGGAGGCACAGGCTTCGCCCTGCGCCAGCAGCGTCGGGCCGGTGGCTGGACGCACCTCCAGGTCG
>DASUMQ010000170.1:0-11828 GCA_036277615.1 Steroidobacteraceae bacterium | reverse complement strand
GCTCGCCAGGATCCTGCGGAAGTGCTCGAGCTGCTCCTTGCTCATGTACTCCTCGCCCTTCCGGATCTGGTAGGGCTGGACGTTGCGCGGGCCGGACAGCAGGCTGGCGCTCATCTCGAACTCGGGTTCCTCGGCACGCGCAGCATCGACGACGGCGGCATCGAGCCGGTCACGCGGTTCGCGTTGTGCAGCAGCGAGATTGGGTGCCGGACTGGAAACTGCCGGCCGCGCGGCGACGGACTTGCGCGGAATCGCTGCCTTGTCCCTGGCAGCCGCCTTCGGTGCCGGCCTGACGGCCGCCTTCGGCGCCGCCGGCTTCGCGACTTTGGCAGAAACAGTCTTCTTGGCCGGCTTGCTCGGCTTGGCAGACGGTTTCTTCACGGACATCGACGAACTCCCGCTCCTGTCTGGAGGACGCGCGATTATACAGGCGGCACGTCCGCGGTCTACCCCGGAAATGCAGGTCGCCTGGCCGGTTTCCACACGCGGCGGGATCGTCTGGAAATGCTGTGGGCCGAGTCCGATTCTTCTAGAATTCCCGCTCCGCTCCCGCCCCCGTTCCCCTGGGTGAATTGATGCGCCTGACCAAGATCAAGCTGGCCGGTTTCAAGTCGTTTGTGGATCCGACCTCGGTCGGCTTCCCGACGAACCTGGTCGGCGTGGTCGGCCCGAACGGTTGCGGCAAGTCGAACATCATCGACGCCGTCCGCTGGGTGATGGGCGAAATCTCCGCCAAGCACCTGCGCGGCGACTCGATGGCGGACGTCATCTTCAACGGCTCCGGCACGCGCAAGCCCATCGGCACCGCGTCGGTCGAGCTCGTCTTCGACAACAGCGACGGCAAGCTCAGCGGGGAGTACGCGAACTACACCGAAGTCTCGCTCAAGCGCGTCGTGACGCGCGACGGCCAGTCGTCCTATTTCCTGAACGGCGTGCGCTGCCGCCGCAAGGACATCACGCAACTGTTCCTCGGCACGGGCCTCGGCTCGCGCAGCTACGCGATCATCGAGCAGAACATGATCTCGCGCGTGATCGAGGCCAAGGCCGAGGACATGCGTGCGTTCCTCGAGGAAGCCGCGGGCATCTCGCGTTACAAGGAAAAGCGCAAGGAGACCGAGAGCCGCATCGCGCAGACGCGGGAGAATCTCGCGCGCCTCGGCGACCTGCGCGACGAGGTCGAGAAGCAGCTGCGCCACCTGCAGCGCCAGGCCGCCACGGCGCGTCGCTACCAGGCGCTCAAGCAGGAGGAGCGGCAGACCCACGCCGAGCTGCTCGCGCTCAGGATGCGCGAGGTCGAGAGCGAATCCACCGCGCGGCAGTCGATCCTGAACGAACGCGACCTCGCCCTGCAGGCCGCCGTCGCGGAGCAGCGCTCGATCGAGGCCGCAATCGAGCGTGCGCGGCAGGAGCACGATGCGCAGGCAGCGGTGCTGTCGGAAGTGCAGGGGCGCTACTACCAGGTCGGCGCGGAAATCTCGCGCGGCGAACAGGCCATCGACCACGCTCGTGAAATTCGCTCGCGCCAGCGCCAGGAGCTCGAGCAGATCGCGCAGGGCATCCAGGACGCCGACCTGCACCGGGTCCGCGACCGCCAGCTTGCAGCCGAGCTCGATGCGGCGCTGGCCGAGATGGGCCCGGGGCTCGAGAAGGCGCGGGAGGCCGAGCAGCTCGCGGCCGCCGGCCTGGCGGAAGCCGAAGCCGCGATGGCGAGCTGGCAGGAACAGTGGGAAGGCTTCAACCAGTCGCTGCGCCAGGCGTCCTCGGCGGCCGGCGCCGAACGCGCACGTCTCGAAGTGATGGAGAACCAGCTGCGCGGTCTCGTCGGCCAGCGTGATCGCGCGACACAGGAACACGGCACGCTGTCGGGGACCGACGTCGACGCGACGCTCGCGAGCCTCGACGGGCAGGTGTCGCAGGCGCGCGAGCAGCACGAAGCAACGCGACGCCAGATGGAAGAACTGGTCGCGACGCTGCAGGCCGAACGCGGCCGCGAGCGTGAGCTCGCACAGGCTGCACAGGCCGCGCGACGCGAGACGCAGGAGATCGAAGGGCGCATCGTCTCGCTCGCGGCACTGCAGCGTGCGGCGCTCGGCCAGGGCCAGGGCAAGGTCGTCGACTGGCTCAGGGCGCGCGGGCTCGACGGCAGTCCGCGCCTCGCGCAGCAGCTGTCGGTCGACAAGGGCTGGGACCGCGCCGTCGAGACCGTGCTGGGCAGCTACCTCGAGGCGGTCTGCGTCGATTCGCTCGAGGACGTGGCCGCCACGCTCCAGAGCCTGACGGCCGGCACGGTCACGTTCTTTGCGGGCGCGCAGGGTCCAGTCGCGTCGGGCCACGGCGACGAGACGCTGCGTGCGCGCGTGCGCGGCCCGGCGGGCCTCGACGCCTTGTTCGAAGGCATCGTCGCGACGGAGACGCTCGGTGAGGCTTTGAACCTGCGCCCGCGCCTGCGGCCCGGTCAGTCGGTGATCACGCGCGACGGCATCTGGATCGGCCCCGACTGGTTGCGCGTGAGCCGCGACAAGGACGCGCACGAGGGTGTGCTCGAGCGCGAGGAGCGCCTGCGGACCGAGCGCACGGCGCTCGAGGCGCAACAGGCTCGACACCGGGCCGCCGAGCACGATCTCGAAGCGCTGCGCGCACGCGTGCGTGAACTCGAGGACCGGCTCGCCGACCAGCAGACGCAGGTGTCGCGCAGCGGCGCCGCGCACATGAACCTCCGCTCGCAGATCGACAGCCTGCGCGCGCGCGCCGAGCAGCGGGACCGGCGCATGCAACAGCTCGCGCTCGAGCTGACCGAGGTCGAAAACGCGCTCGAAGTGGCCAATGCCGGCAATCGCGCCGCCCGCGGCCGGCTCGAGGAAGCCGTCGCCGCGATGGCCGAACTCGAGGACCGCCGCGTGGTGCTCGAGGCGGAACGCGACGAACTCCGCGCCCGGCTGACGCAGGCCCGCGAGCGCGCGCAGGTCGAGCGCAACGCGGCCAGCGAAGCCGCGATCCGGGTGGAGTCGCGACGCACGAGCCACCAGTCGCTGCTGTCGGGGCTCGAACGACTCGACTCGCAGATCGGACAGTTCGAGACGCGTCGCCAGGACCTCGAATCGCAACTCGCTTCGGGCGAGCAGGCCGAGTCGCAGCTCAAGGCGACGCTGGAGGAGGCGCTGCAGCGCCGGCTCGCGGTCGAGGCCGAACTGGCCGACGCGCGCAAGAAGATGGAGTCCGTCGACGTGAACCTGCGACAGTTCGACGAGCGCCGCATGGGTTGCGAGGCCGCCGTGGACCAGGCCCGCAGCGCGCTCGAGAACGTGCGCTTCACGGTCCAGGAACTCAGGATCCGACGCGAGCAACTCGTCGAGCAGTTCGCCCAGACGCGGCTCGAACTCGCCGACGTGGTCGCGGCGCTCGCCGAGGACGCCAACGTGCAGGCCTGGGAGCAGCGGCTGGCCGAGACCAGCGAGAAGATCGAGCGGCTCGGCGCCGTGAACCTCGCCGCGATCGACGAGTTCGCGGAGCAGACCGAGCGCAAGGAGTACCTCGACCGGCAGTTCGCGGACCTCAACGACGCGCTCGCGACGCTCGAGGACGCGATCCGCCGGATCGACCGCGAAACCCGCTCGCGATTCCAGGACACCTTCGACCGCGTCAATACGGGCCTGCGCGAGAAATTCCCGCGCCTGTTCGGCGGCGGCCAGGCGTACCTCGAACTCGTCGGCGACGACATGCTCGAAGCGGGCGTCGCGATCATGGCCCGGCCGCCCGGCAAGCGGAACAGCTCGATCAGCATGCTGTCGGGCGGCGAGAAGGCGCTCACGGCGGTCGCGCTCGTGTTCTCGATCTTCGAACTGAACCCGGCGCCGTTCTGCCTGCTCGACGAGGTCGACGCGCCCCTCGACGAAAACAATGTCGGCCGCTTCTGCGACATCGTCCGCGAAATGTCCGGGCGCGTGCAGTTCATCTTCGTCACGCACAACAAGACGACGATGGAACTCGCGAACCAGCTGCTCGGCGTCACGATGAACGAGCCGGGCTGCTCGCGCCTCGTCGCCGTCGACGTGGATGAAGCCGTGCGCATGGCGGCGATGTAACCACTGGGCAGGACGCCCGAGGCACGATGAACGAACTGCGCTGGATACTGCTGATCGCAGGCGCCCTGCTGATCGGCGCGATTTACCTCTGGGGGTTGCGCTCGCGCGACCGCCGGACGCTCGGCGACGACGCCTCCCGACGACCTGCGGTCTTCACCGGGGGAGCCTCCGGGTTCGAGACCGACGAACCGGCCGACACCGCGGCCGCGGACGTCCTCGAGGAACCCGCCATCGCGCGCGACGGACGGCGGCTCGAACCGACCGTCTCCCTCGACGACGAGGACCTCGACACACAGCGCCCGGCGATCGAGCGACGCGCGGGACTCGAGGCCGACGACGACGAGGTCGCGACCGGCACGCCCGCCGGGCGTCGCGAACCCACGTTCGGTCGCCGCGTCGACCCGATGCTGACGAGCCCGCGCGCGGAGCCGGCCGCCGGTGGACGTGTCGAGCCAACGATCGCGCGCGTCGAGCCCGCGCCGCCGCCCGACACGATGACGCGTCCGGCGCCGCCGGCCGCGACCGCGACGCCCGCCGCCGCGGCGGCCGCGCAGGCGCCCGAGCCGGCCAGGTCGAAGCGTCCCCAGAAGATCTTCGCCGTGCGCGTGAACGCCACGGCCCCCGGCCGTTTCAGTGGCCAGCGCGTGCTCGACGCCCTGCAGGCCGAGGGCCTCAGGTTCGGCCGCTACGAGATCTTTCATTGCCTGCACGGTGACGGGCGCCCGGTGTTCAGTGTCGCGAGCCTGCGGGACCCCGGCACGTTCGATCCGCAGACGATGGCCGAGACGCACTATCCGGGTATCCTCGTGTTCGCGGTCCTGCCCGGCCCGGTCGGCGCAGGCGAGGCGTTCGACGAAATGCTGTTCACCGCCCGTGCCCTCGCCACGCACCTCGACGGCGCGCTCGCCGACGACAAGGGCGTCCCGCTCACCGCCCACCGCGCCGGTCGGTTGCGCGAGGAAGCGCTCGAGTTCGAGCGCTCGGTCCACGCCGCCTGAGTCGCATGACCGCACCCCGCGAGGCGGCAAAACGGGCCCGGGAGCTGCGCGAGCAGATCGAACACCACAACTATCGCTATTACGTCCTCGACGATCCCGAGGTCGCCGACGCTCAGTACGACGCGCTGATGCACGAGTTGCAGCAGCTCGAGGCCCGGCACCCGGAGCTCGCCGACGCCGATTCGCCGACGCAGCGCGTGGGCGGGCAGGCCTCGCGCGAGTTCCGCGCGGTCGTGCACGCGGTGCCGATGCTCTCGCTCGAGAACGCGTTCGCCGAGCAGGACATCCTCGACTTCGATCGACGGGCGCGCGAGCGGCTCGACGTCGAGCGCATCGTCTACTCGGCCGAGCCCAAGCTCGATGGTCTCGCGATCACGCTGCGCTACGAGCGCGGTCGGCTCGTGCAGGCCGCGACGCGTGGCGACGGCACCCGCGGCGAGGACGTGACTCCGAACGTGCGAGCGATCCGGTCGGTGCCGGTCCAGCTGCGGGGCAAGCGCTGGCCCGCGGTGCTCGAGGCGCGCGGCGAAGTGTTCATGACGCGCAAGTCGTTCGAGGCGCTCAACAAGCGCGGGCTCGAGCGTGGCGAAAAGACCTTCGCCAACCCGCGCAACGCGGCCGCGGGCAGCCTGCGCCAGCTCGACCCCTCGATTACCGCACAGCGCTCGCTCGACCTGTTCTTCTACGGCGTCGGCGCGATCGACGGCTGGACGGTGCCGCCCCGGCACAGCGAAGTGCTCGCGGCGTTGCGCGACTTCGGGTTGCGCACCTGCCCCGAAATCGCGGTCGTCGACGGTGTCGTCGGCTGCCTCGAGTATTACGCCCGCATCGGCGAGAAGCGCAACACGCTGGCGTACGAGATCGACGGCGTCGTCTACAAGGTGGACCGGCTCGACTGGCAGCGCGACCTCGGTTTCGTGGCGCGTGCGCCCCGCTGGGCCGTCGCGCACAAGTTCCCGGCACAGGAACAGACCACGACCGTGCGCGAGGTGAAATTCTACGTCGGCCGCACTGGCGCGCTCACGCCGGTCGCGCACGTCGAGCCCGTCTTCGTGGGCGGCGTGACGGTGAGCAACGTGACGCTGCACAACATGGACGAGGTCGCGCGCAAGGACGTGCGCGTCGGCGACACGGTCGTCGTGCGACGCGCCGGCGACGTGATCCCCGAACTCGTGCGCGTGGTCCCGGAGAAACGCGTGCGCGGCGCGCGCGAGGTCCGGCTGCCCAGGCAGTGCCCGGCCTGCGGATCGCACGTCGACCGCACGGAGGGCGAGGCGGTTGCCCGTTGTTCGGGCCAGCTGGTCTGCCCGGCACAGCGCCTCGGCGCGCTGTTTCATTTCGCCTCGCGTCGCGCCATGGACATCGATGGGCTCGGCGAGCGCCTGATCGCGCAGCTGATCGAGAGCGGTCGCGTCGCGACGCCGGCGGACCTCTACACGCTCACGATCGAGGAATTGTCGGGGCTCGACCGCATGGGGCCGAAATCCGCGGCGAACCTCGTCGCCGCGCTCGAGCAGAGCAAGCAGACGACGCTGCCCCGTTTCCTCTACGCACTCGGCATCCGGGACGTCGGCGAGGCCACGGCGCTTGCGTTGGCCGAGCATTTCGGCGACCTCGACCCGCTCGTCGACGCGAGTCTCGAGTCGATCCAGCAGGTCCGCGACGTCGGCCCCGTGGTGGCCGGGCACGTGCGGGAGTTCTTCGACGAGGAGCGCAATCGCAAGGTCGTGGCGCAACTGCGTGCGGCCGGCGTGGCCTGGCCGCGGATCAAGCGCGCAGCGGCGGCGGGCCCGGGCCCGATGGCGGGCAAGGTCGTCGTGATCACCGGGTCGTTGACTTCGATGTCGCGCGAGGAGGCGAAGGACGCCGCACGCGCGGCGGGCGCGACGGTCACGGATTCGGTGTCGAAGAAGACATCGCTGCTCGTCGTCGGCGCCGAGGCCGGCTCGAAGCTCAAGAAGGCGCAGGACCTCGGCGTGACGGTCGTCGACGAGCCGTCGTTCCTGCGGATGCTCGGGCGTGGCGGGCCGGGTGCCTGACGGCATGCTGCGTTACGCGCTCGGCCGGTTGCTTGGTCTCGTTCCGACGTTGTTCGTGATCGTCACCGCCGCGTTCTTCGTGATGCGGCTCGCCCCCGGTGGACCGTTCGACGAAGAGCAGGCGATGCCGCCCGAGATCGCGGCGAACCTCGAGGCGGCGTACGGCCTCGACCAGCCGATGCTGGTGCAGTACGGCCGCTACCTCGCCGGGCTCGTCCGCGGCGATCTCGGGCCGTCGTTCAAGTACAAGGATTATCGGGTGTCGGAGCTGATCGGTCGCGGGCTGCCGGTCACGGTCACGATCGGCGTGCTGGCGCTGTTTCTCGCCGTTGCGGTCGGCGTGCCGCTCGGCATCGCGGCGGCACTCAGGCACGACGGCCCGATCGATCACGCAGTGATGGGCGCCGCACTCGTCGGCATCGCCGTGCCGGGCTTCGTGCTCGCGCCGGTGCTCGCGCTCTGCTTCGGCGTCTACCTCGGGTGGCTACCGGTCGCGGGCTGGGAGGCCGGCAGCGTGCGTCACATGGTGCTGCCGGTCGTGACGCTCGCGCTGCCGTTCGTCGCCTACCTCGCGCGGCTCACGCGCGGCAGCCTGCTCGAGGTGCTGCAGGCGCCGTTCATGCGCACGGCCCGCGCCAAGGGGCTTGCGCGCGGGGCGCTGCTGCGCCGGCATGCGCTCAAGCCGACGTTGCTGCCCGTGGTCAGTTACCTCGGACCGGCCGCGGCCGCGCTGCTGACGGGGTCGCTCGTGGTCGAGCAGGTGTTCGGCCTGCCGGGCGTGGGTCGCCATTTCGTGCAGGGCGCCATCAACCGCGACTACACGCTCGTGATGGGCATGGTGATCTTCTACGCGGCGCTGCTCCTGTTGCTGAACTTATTGGTCGACCTGCTTTACGGCTGGCTCGACCCGCGGATCCGGCATGGCTGAGACCGTTCTCGGCCTGGCGGCACCGCGTCGCGCCGGTCTCTGGTCGGACGCATGGTCACGGCTGCGCCGGAGCCGTGCGGCCTGGATTGCGGCGCTGGTGCTCGCGGCGCTCGTCCTTGCATCGCTCGTCGGCCCGTCGTTGAGCGCGTACGCGGTCGACCAGGTCGACTGGACGCAGGCCGCACTCGCATCGCCACCGTCGCTCGACACCGGCCACTGGTTCGGCACCGATGCCAACGGGCGCGACCTGTTCGTGCGCGTCTGGATCGGCACGCGCGTGTCGCTGCTGGTCGCGGTGCTCGCGACGATCGTCAGCGTCGTGATCGGCGTCGGCTGGGGCGCCACCGCCGGCTACCACGGCGGGCGCCTCGACGACTGGATGATGCGTTTCGTGGACGTGCTCTACGCGCTGCCGTACATGTTCTTCGTGATCATCCTGACGGTCGTGTTCGGCCGCAGCCTGGTGCTGATCTTCCTCGCGATCGGCGCCGTCGGCTGGCTCACGATGGCGCGCATCGTGCGCGGGCAGTCGCTCGCGCTGCGCCAGCGTGAGTTCGTCGAGGCCGCGATCGCGCTCGGACTGCCTGCGCACACGATCATCTTCCGCCACGTCGTGCCGAACGTGCTCGGCACGGTGATCGTCTACGCCACGCTCACGGTACCGCAGGTGATCCTGTTCGAAAGTTTCCTGAGCTTCCTCGGTCTCGGCGTGCAGGAGCCACTCACGAGCCTCGGGCGGCTGGTGGCCGAAGGCGCGCTCGAGATGGAAACGTCGCCCTGGCTGCTGCTGATCCCGTCGGCCGTGCTCGGCACGATCCTGCTGTGCCTGAACTTCCTGGGCGACGGGTTGCGCGATGCGCTCGACCCGCGCGAGCGACGATGACCGATCCGGCGGCACTGCTGCAGATCGAGCGACTCGCAGTGCGTTTCGGCACCGCGCGCGGACCGGTGCAGGCGGTCGAAGACGTGTCGCTCGAGGTGCTGGCCGGGGAGTGCGTCGCGGTCGTCGGCGAGTCTGGTTCCGGCAAGACGCAACTGCTGCTCGCCTGTCTGGGCCTGCTGGCGCAGAACGGACGCGCGTCGGGATCGGTGCGGTTCGAGGGCAGTGAGCTGCTCGGCGCGAGCGAGGCGGCCCTCAACCGCGTGCGTGGCACCGGCATCGGACTGCTGTCGCAGGACCCGGCGAGCTCGCTGACCCCGCACTTGCGCATCGAGACGCAGCTGGTCGAGCTGTTGCTCGATCGCGGGCTCGCGAGCACGGCGGAAGCGCGGCAGCTCGCGATCGCGGGGCTGCGCGAGGTCGAGATCGCGGAACCCGAAGCACGACTGCGACAGTACCCGCACGAACTCTCGGGCGGCATGCGCCAGCGCGTCGCGCTCGCGATGGCGCTCATGGGACGGCCACGGTTGCTGCTCGCGGACGAGCCGACCACCGCGCTCGACGTGAGCGTGCAGGCGCGCATCCTCGAACTGCTCGCGCGCGTGCGTGACCGCGGCTTGGCGCTCCTGATCATCACGCACGACCTCGGCGTCGTCGCCGGCCTCGCCGATCGAGTCGCGGTGATGTACGCCGGGCGCATCGTCGAGCATGCGCCGGTCGAGCAGCTGTTCGCGGCGCCGTCCCATCCCTACACGGCGGCGTTGCTTGCGGCAGTGCCGCGCCTGCATGGCGGCGACGCGTCGGGGCGCCTGGCGGGGATCGAGGGCGATCCGCCGCGGCCGGGCGAAACGCCTCCGGGCTGCGCATTTGCGCCGCGCTGCAAGCGCGCCACGACACGCTGTACGCAGACGCGGCCGGAGCTCCGTACGCTTCCCGGTGCGAGCGACGCCGTGGCCTGTCACTGGCCGCTAAGCGCGGAAGTGGAGCTCGCGTGACGCCGCTGCTGCAGGTCGACTGCGTCAGCGTGCGCTATGCGCTGCGCGGATCGTCGTGGGTCGCCCGGAAGCGTTACCTCGAGGCGCTGCGCGAAGTCTCGGTCGAAGTGCCGGAGGGCGGCCGCCTCGGCATCGTCGGGGAATCCGGATCGGGCAAGTCGACGCTGGCCCGCGTCGTCCT
Organism: Steroidobacteraceae bacterium; assembly: GCA_036277615.1. Classification (GTDB taxonomy): domain Bacteria; phylum Pseudomonadota; class Gammaproteobacteria; order Steroidobacterales; family Steroidobacteraceae; genus RPQJ01. The sequence goes on along the minus strand of DASUMQ010000170.1, from coordinate 1,725 downwards.
CGGGTTCGTACATGCCCACGCCGGCCGCGTGCTCTGGCGCGGTCGCGAGATCGAGTTTCACGACCGCCTCGGGATGCGCGCGCTGCGACGCGAGGTACAGGTCGTGTTCCAGGACCCGTTCGGCAGCCTCGATCCCCGCATGACCGCCGGCGAAGCGATCGCCGAGGCGTTGCACGCGCTGGCCGCCGGGCCCGTGGCACCGCGCGAGGCTGGCGAGCGCATCGCGTCGTCCCTCGAGGAGGTCGGTCTCGCCTCGGCGCTGGCCGACCGGTATCCACACGAGTTGAGCGGAGGCCAGTGCCAGCGTGTGGCCATCGCGCGGGCGACAGTCGTGCGGCCACGGCTGCTCATCTGCGACGAGGCGGTGAGCGCACTCGACGTCTCGGTCCAGGCCCAGGTAGTGAACCTGCTGCGGGACCTGAGCGAGCGGCACCGGATGGCGCTGCTGTTCATCAGCCACAACCTCGCCGTCGTCAGGCACCTCTGCGACGACATCGCCGTGCTGTGCCAGGGCCGGTTGGTGGAGCGGGGCGACCGGCAGCGGATCTTCGAGGCGCCGCACGAGGATTACACGCGCGCGCTGCTGGCGGCGGTGCCGGAACCGATCGTCAGGAAGAGGGGGAAGAGGGGATAGGGGATAGGGGATAGGGGATAGGGGATAGGGGATAGGGAAGGAAGCGCCTGCGGCGCGCGGGCGCCGCGCGCCCTTCTTGCACTATCCCCTAACCCCTAACCCCTATCCCCTTAACGGAATAGGTCTTTCCCGCGGTTGGCAGCTCCGGGGTCCTGTGGTTACCTGCGCAGCGACCGGGCGCGCGCGTGCGCCCGGCGGGAGACGCATGGACATCGATCTCGGCCTGCTGGTGCTCACTGCCGTGTCGATCGGCTTCGTGCACACGCTGATCGGCCCGGACCACTACCTGCCGTTCGTGGCGATGTCCGCGGCGCGCAGGTGGACACGTCGCAAGACGCTGCTCGTGACCGCGGTCTGCGGCGTCGGGCACGTCATGGGATCGATCGTGCTCGGCTTCGTCGGCATCGCCATCGGCGCGGCCCTGCATCGGCTGCAGTGGATCGAGGGCCTCCGCGGCGACCTCGCGGCCTGGGCGCTCATCGCCTTCGGGCTCGTCTACATGGCCTGGGGCTTGAAGCAGGCCTGGCGCAAGCGCGAGCACTCGCATGAGCACGTGCACGCCGACGGCACGCGCCACCGCCACACGCACGCGCACCAGGTGCGTGACGAGCACATGCACGTCCACGTCCAGGTCGACACGGACGGCGTCCGCAGCGTCACGCCCTGGGCACTGTTCGTCGTCTTCATCCTCGGTCCTTGCGAGGCGCTGATCCCGCTGCTGATGTACCCGGCCTCGCAGCACAGCGCGTGGGGCGTCACGCTGGTGGTGGTGGCCTTCGCGGTCACGACGCTGCTCACGATGCTCGGCATCGTCTACCTCGCCGTCCGCGGCCTCGAGCGCGTCCCGCTGGCCTCGGCCGAGCGATACACGCACGCGCTCGCCGGCGCGGCGCTGAGCCTCTGCGGCGCGGGGATCGTGCTCGGGCTCTGAACGAAGAGGGGATAGGGGATAGGGGTTAGGGGATAGTGCAGGAGGCAGCTGTGCCGCCGTGCGCCGTTGGCGCTTCCGTCACTATCCCCTATCCCCTAACCCCTATCCCCTTATAATTTGGGCGTTTCCGCTTCCGGCGCGCGCCCCATGTCCACCCGCA
>DASUMQ010000169.1:0-2851 GCA_036277615.1 Steroidobacteraceae bacterium | reverse complement strand
CGAAGTAGAGCACGACGAACGCGAGCACGGCGAACACGACGTGGTTGGCGACGACCTGGTTGCGGATCTTGACGGGAGTGACCGCCTGCGGGTGGACCAGCAGCATCATTTCGCGCACGGCTTGCCGGAACAGGACGAGCGTCCGGAACATCTTGATGCCGCCGCCGGTGGAGCCGGTGTTGCACGTGTAGCAGGACAGCATCACGATGATCATCGGCGCAAAGATGGGCCACGACCCGTAGTCCTGCGTCGCGTAACCACAGGTCGTCGCCATTGCGACGACGTTGAACGCGGTGTGACGCAAAGCCGTGGGAAAGTCCGGGTAGACGCCGTCGATCCAGATATACAGCGAGACGACGACGATCGACACTGACAGCAGTCGAAGCATTGCCGTGGCCTCGACGTCCGTCAGGTACGTCCGGATGCTCTTCTGCTGCCACGCGATGAAATGGCGCGAAAAGTTCAGCGCCGACACCAGCATGAAGAAGACAAGGATCAGTTCGATTCCGAGCGAGTCGAAGTGCGCGATGCTGGCGTCGTAGTTCGAGAAGCCGCCCAGCGACAGTGTCGAGAACGCATGGAAGACCGCATCGAACCAGCTCATGCCCGCGAGCTTGAGCGCGCCGATGCAGGCGAGCGTGATCAGCACGTAGACGAACCAGAGGGCCTTGGCCGTCTGCGTGATTCGCGGCGTGAGCTTCTCGTTCTTGATCGGACCGGGCGTCTCGGCTTTGTAGAGCTGCATGCCGCCGACACCGAGCAGCGGCAGGATCGCCACCGCCAGCACGATGATCCCCATGCCCCCGTACCAGTGCAGCGAGGCGCGCCACATGTTCAGGGACGGCGCCAGGCTGTCGAGACCGGTCAGCACCGTCGCTCCGGTGGTGGTGAGACCCGACATCGACTCGAAGAAGGCGTCCGTGAAGCTGAGGCCGGGAAGTGCGATCAGCAACGGCACCGTCGCAATGACCGACATCAGCACCCAGATCAGTGTCACCAGCAGGAACCCGTCGCGAGAACGCAGTTCCCGCCGGTGCCGGAGCGTGGCGCCGTAGACGATCGCGCCGACACCGAAACACAGCACTGCCGCGTACAGGAAATCGACGAGCAGCCCGTCGCGGTAGATGACCGCGGTGATCATCGGCAGCACGTACGTGACGCTGAACAGCATCAGCATCGAGCCGAGGACGTTGAGGACGGCAAGCACGGGGATCGTCCGTTCGGGTGACTGGCGTCAGGCCTGGAACAGGCGCTCGACCTGCTCGACGTGCCGCTTGTCCGAGAGGAACAGGATCACGTGGTCGCCGTTCTCGATCACCGTGTCGTGGTGGGCCATGATCACGCCGTCGCCGCGTACGATCGTCACGATCTTGGCGCCCTCGGGCAGCTTGATGTCCTCGATCGGGCGTCCGACGACCTTGCCGCCGCGCAGCCCGTGCGCGATCGTTTCCATCGCCTCGGCCGAGCCGCGGCGCAGCGAGTGGACCTGCACGACGTCGCCCTGGCGCACGTAGGCCAGCAGCGAGCCGATCGTCACCGTCTGCGGCGAAATCGCTACGTCGATCGAACCGATCTGCGTGAGGTCCGCGTATGCCGGACGGCTGATCAGCGCCATGACGCGACGCGCGCCGAGCCGCTTCGCGAGCATCGCCGAGAGAATGTTCGCTTCCTCGGAATTCGTCAGCGCGCAGAACACGTCGACGCTGTCGATGTTCTCCTCGACCAGCAGTTCCTCGTCGGCGGCGTCGCCCACCAGCACGATCGAATTGCGCAGCTGCTCACTGATGCGCCGGGCGCGCTTCGAGTCGCGCTCGATGACCTTGATCTGGTTCTCCTCCTCGAGCGTCTGCGCGAGCCGGAAGCCGATGTTGCCGCCCCCGGCGATCACGACGCGCTTGACCGGGTCTTCGAGCCGCTGCATCTCCTTCATGACGATGCGGATGTCCTGCGTCGCGGCGACGAAGAAGACTTCGTCCCCGTCGAGGATGTTCGTGTCGCCCTCGGGCTCGATGCTCTGCCCGTTGCGGTACATCGCCGCCACGCGGGCTTCGCTGTTGCGCATGTGCGTCTTCAGTTCGCGGATCGGCCGCCCGACCAGCGCGCCCCCTCGCAGCGCCTTGAGCCCGACGAGCCGCACCTTGCCTGCGGCGAAATCGACGATCTGCAATGCACCCGGGTACCGGATCAACCGCTCGATGTAATCGGTGACCGACTGTTCCGGGCTCAGGTACATGTCGATCGCAAAGCCGCGCGGCCCGCGCGTCGGTGGCGCCGATGCGGTGTCGTCGCCGGTCGTCGGCTCGGTCGACACGAACAGGTCGCGATGGCGCGTGTAATCGCGCGAGCGGATGCGGGCGATCTTCGTGCGCGTGCCGAACAGGCTCCAGGCGACGTGGCAGGCCACCATGTTGGTCTCGTCGCTGTTCGTGAGCGCGACGATCATGTCGGCGGCGCGTGCGCCCGCGGTCTCGAGCGTGCGCGGGCTCGCGGCGTTGCCCTGGACCGTGCGGATGTCGATGCGGTCCTGCAGGTCGCGCAGCAGCGACTCGTCCGTGTCGACGACCGTGACGTCGTTCGCTTCTTCCCGGGCGAGGTGGTACGCCGCCGTCCGGCCGACCTGCCCGGCCCCTAGGATGATGATTTTCAAGTTTCTTGGGCCGTCTGGGGCTGCGGCGCCATTCTAGCGCGGATCAGACGACTTCCAGATTCGCGTACGCCAGCATCAGCCACTTCTTGCCCTGGCGCTCGAAGTTTACCTCGACTTGCGCGTGGCTCCCCTGTCCCTGCAGATTCAGGATCACACCCTCGCCGAACTTGCCGTGGCGCACGCGCTGGCCGAGCCGCACGCCGC
>DASUMQ010000168.1:0-3037 GCA_036277615.1 Steroidobacteraceae bacterium | reverse complement strand
TGATCGTCTCCGGCCACTACGACGGCGGCAACGAGTTCTTTTCCGATCGCCTGGAGGCGAGCGAATTCCTGCCGGTGGACGAACTGGAGCGCGTCTCGTGCAGCGACTCCTGCCCCGGCCTGTTCTCTCGCTTGAAGGAAGTCCACCTCTTCGGCTGCAACACGCTGAACAGCCAGGCCCACAACAGCGGCTCGGCCGAGATCGTGCGCAGCCTGGTGCGCGAGGGTCACTCGCTGAAGGCGGCCGAACGCCAGTTGCAGGCCCTGAATGCCGGGCATGGCCAGAGCAGCCGCGACCGCATGCGCCTGGTGTTCAAGGACGTGCCGGTGATCTACGGCTTTTCTTCGGTGGCCCCGCTGGGTCCGATCGCGGCCTCGACGCTCGAGCGCTACTTCCGCACCACCGGCGCGCGCGAGATCGGACAAGGCCGCTCGAGCCAACGCCTGCTGACGCAGTTCTCGCCCTTCGCAATGACCGTGACGCAGGGAATGACCGAGCGCGATCCGCATGTCGAAGTGCGGCGCGACGTCTGCCAGTTCGCCGACGAGCGGCCCTCCAAGGCGGACAAGCTCGGCTTCGTCCACCAGCTGCTGCAGCGGCCGGTGTCGCAGACGAGGGTCCATCTGGATCGCATCCAGCGCTTCGCGATGGCGCTGGACGCGCCGGCACGGCAAGCGCCGGACGTGGCACGCGCGCTGGCGGACATTGCCGGCGACGCCGCCACCCGTGAGCGCTTCCTCGAATTCGCCCGCGACGCCGACGAGCCGGCCGTCAGGGGGCGCCTGCTCACCCTGGCGCGCGACCTCGGCTGGCTGACGCCCGAGGCCCGCTGGCGCGAGCTCGCGATGATGCTGGGCGAGCTGCAGGCGCGACGCGTGGTCGGCCTGACGGAGGTCGACCTGGCCTGCACCTTGAACCAGGAGCACGACCTCGACGGTGCTTTCAGGCCGGTGGAAGACGCGGACATCGCGCATGCTGCGGTGCGCGCCTGTCTGGGCAGCGCCGAGGCGCGCGCGCGCACGCTCGAGGGGTTGGTGAGCCGGAGCACCGCCGAGGTCCAGATCGCGCAGGCCTACCTGCGCCACCGCCCCATCACCGACGCCGCCGAGCTGCGCCGCGTCGCCGCCGCCATCGTCGGCATGCCTGCGTCCGACGCGCAGGTGCGCGCGCTCGAGTCGCTGGGCCGGCACTACGTGGCCGACCGTGCGATCCTCGACCTGCTGATCCGCCTGTACTCCGAGACCTCGTCGTCGGCCGTCCAGGCCGCGATCGCGGGCATCTTGATCCGGGCCGACCAGCGCTCGATCGCCAGTCCGCAACTCGTGCGCACCCTGGTCAACGACCGGCGTCCGGCGCCGCCCGGCGACACCATGATCGACGCGCTGCTGAGGAAGCTGCTTTCGTCCTGAATGCACGGGCCGACGCTTACATGCCCTTTCGCCGGTGGCGCCCGGTGTGAAACACTGGGCCGGTGCCGTGTCGATCGATCCTGCGCAAATCCCTGAGTCGCGCGTCGGCTGCCCTGCTGGCGTGCGTGGCGGGGGCGTGGTCGTTCGCGGCGAACGCGGCGCCGAAGACGGTGTGCACCGTCACCATCAACTCGTCCGACGAGAAGGACGCGTTCATGCGTCACCTGCCGCGCGACGGGTACCGGTTCGTCGAACTGGTCGAGCACGGCAATCCGGCGTGGCTGGCCGCGGCCCGCCGGCGCGGCGTCACCTGCGACGTGCTCGTCATCTCCGGCCACTTCGACGACGGCACCGAGTTCTACACCGACCGCTTCGACAACCGCGAGTTCCTGACCGTGCACGAGCTGCAGCAGGCCTCTTGCAGCGCGGCCGGCAGCGCCCTGTTCTCGCAGTTGAAGGAGGTCTATCTGTTCGGCTGCAACACGCTGAAGTCGGACCCGCGTTATTCGGCATCGCCCGAGATCACGCGCAGCCTCCTGCGTGCCGGTCGCTCGCCCTCCGAGGCCGCGCGCGCGTCCGCCGTGCTCAGCGAGCGCTACGGACAGAGCAACCGCGACCGGCTGCGCCATGTGTTCAAGGACGTTCCGGTGCTCTACGGCTTTTCGTCGAAGGCGCCACTCGGGCGCTTTGCGGGGCCCTTGCTGGATCGCTATTTCCAGACGGCACCGGCGGGCGAGGTGGGAAGCGGCCGCGTGAGCCCGACGCTGCTCAAGCTGTTCGGGCCGAGTTCGATGATCGCCGTGTCCGGCCTGACCGACGCCGACCCGCATGCCGGTTTCCGCCGCGACATGTGCGGTTTCGCCGACGACGGGCCGTCGGATGCGCACAAGGTCGCCTTCATGCACCAGGTGCTGCAGCGCGACATGACCGAGGTGCGCATGTTTCTCGATCATGTCGAGCGATACGCCGCCTCGATCGGTCCCGCCCGGCGGGTCGTGCCCGAAGTGGCCGCCGCGCTCGACGCGATCGAGCGCGACCATCGCACGCGCGATCGCTTCCTCGCCTTCGCCCGCGACGCCGACGACGCGGCGGTGCACACGCGCATGATGGCCTTGGCACGCAGCCTGCGCTGGCTGTCGCCGGACGAGGAGCGTGCGGAATTCCTGCGTATGGTCGCCGAGCGCATGGCGCGCGACGGCCTGGGCAAGCATGAGGTCGATCTGGTCTGCGAGAACGCTCCGGAGCGTGATCCGGGGCTCGCGCGGCACGTGCTGTCGACGGGTGCCGTGCGACCCGGCAACGTGGTGCATTCGGCCGTGCTGGCCTGCCTGGGTAGCGCCGAGGCCCACGAGCTGACCGTTCGCGCATTGACCAGTTCGCGCGACGACGAGGCCGCGATCGCGCAGACCTACCTGCGCCACCGGCCGCTGGCCGGCGTGCATGAATTGCGCGGCGTCACGGGTGAGATCGCACGCATGAGCGCCGGTGGCGCCCAGGTGCGTGCGCTCGAGACGCTGGCGCGCCAGCGCCTCGTCGACCCGCAAAGCCTGCAGGCCATCGCCGCGTTGTTCCCGCTGGCGCGCTCGCTCGAGGCGCAGCGCGCGATCGCCGCCATCCTGATCCGCGCC
>DASUMQ010000167.1:0-4910 GCA_036277615.1 Steroidobacteraceae bacterium | reverse complement strand
ACATCGCCAGGATCATCGGTGCCGGGCCGTTGATCGTCATCGACACCGAGGTCGTCGGTGCGCAGAGGTCGAAGCCCGAATAGAGCTTCTTCATGTCGTCGAGGGTCGCGATCGACACGCCGGAGTTGCCGATGCGGCCGTAGATGTCAGGGCGCTCGTCCGGGTCCTCGCCGTAGAGGGTCGCCGAGTCGAACGCCGTCGACAGGCGCGCGGCGCCGTGCCCACCGGCGACGTAGTGGAAGCGGCGGTTGGTGCGCTCGGGGCCGCCTTCGCCCGCGAACATGCGCGTCGGGTCTTCCTCCTCGCGACGGTACGGATAGACGCCCGCCGTGTAGGGGAAGTGGCCCGGCAGGTTTTCCTTGAGCAGGAAGCGCAGCTGCTCGCCCCAGTCACGGTACTTCGGCACCGCGAGCTTCGGCACCTTGTTGTGGCTCAGCGTCTCGACGTAGTTCTCGCCGCGGATTTCACGCCCGCGCACGCTGTACACGTACTCGTCGTCGGTGGCCGATCTGGAGAGCGCCGGCCACTTCTTCAGCAGGGCGATCCCCTCGGTGCCGACGGCCTCGAGCGCGTCGTTGTAGGCGCTGCGCAGCCGGATCACCGCCGCATCGGCCGCGCCGTCCACGACCGCCACCGCCGCATAACGCTCGAACGGTGCAGGCAGCGCCGCATCCCCCAACGTGTGCAGCGCCTCATGGAGGCTCTGGGCTCGGCTCGCGGCGTCGGCGCAATGGTCGACCAGGTCGCGGGCGCGACGACCGTTCCCCGAAATCTCGGCGAGGTACCGTGAGCGCTGCGCCGGCACCAGCGCATGTCGCTCGACGAGGTCCGTCGGGCCGACGTCGCCCGTGTGCCAGCGACGCTCGCCGCCGTCCCCCGACTTCACGTCGAGCTTCGCGCAGAGCGCGGCGAAGAGCCGGTTGACGCCCGGGTCGTTGAAGCGGCTCGCGATCGTCGGGAACACCGGCACCTGCTCGTCCGGCGCCTTGAACTCGACACGGTTGCGGCGCCACTGCTTGCGCACGTCGCGCAGTGCGTCCTCGGCGCCGCGCTTCTCGAACTTGTTCAGCGCGACGAGGTCGGCGAAGTCGAGCATGTCGATCTTCTCGAGCTGGCTCGCGGCGCCGTACTCGCTCGTCATGACGTACATCGGCACGTCGACGAGGTCGACGATCTCGGAGTCGCTCTGGCCGATGCCGGCCGTCTCGACGACCACCAGGTCGAAGCCGGCGTAGCGCCGCAGGTTCAGCACATCCGCAAGCACCGCGCTCGTCGAAAGGTTCTGCCGTCGAGTCGCGAGCGAGCGCATGAACACCTGCTCGGCCGCGAGGGAATTCATCCGGATGCGATCGCCCAGCAGTGCGCCACCGCTGCGGCGGCGCGTCGGGTCCATCGCGACCACGGCGATGTTGCGATCGGGGAAATGGCGCACGAAGCGCATCAGCAGTTCGTCGGTCAGGCTCGACTTGCCCGCGCCGCCGGTGCCCGTGATGCCGACCACCGGCGCCTTCTTCGCACTGCGCGCGACCGCGCGACGCAACGTCTCGCGGAGCGCAGCGTCCTCCTCGCCGTGCTCGAGCGCGGAAATCGTGCGGGCGATCTGCTGGTGGTCACGTGGGCCGACCGGGCCGAACTCGAACGCGGGCCGGCGCGCATGACGCACGCGGGTGAACACGTCGTCGATCATGCCGTCGAGGCCGAGCTTGCGCCCGTCCTCGGGCGTGTAGATGCGCTCTACGCCGTAGGTCTCGAGTTCCTCGACTTCGTGCGGGGCGATCGTGCCGCCGCCACCCACGACGATACGGATGTGCCCGGCCTCCAGGGACCGCAGCATGTCGACCATGTACTTGAAATATTCGACGTGCCCGCCCTGGTAGGAACTGCACGCGATGCCGTCCGCGTCTTCCTGGATCGCGGCCCGCACGATGTCGGCCACGCTGCGATTGTGGCCCAGGTGCACCACTTCGGCGCCGTGGGCCTGCAGCAGGCGCCGGATGATGTTGATCGCGGCGTCGTGGCCGTCGAACAGCGACGCTGCGCTCACGAAGCGCAGCGGAGCCTGGTCGGTGGCCGCGGCGGCGGCTCGTCGGGTGGTCTCGCTGCCGCGCTGCTGCGCCGTCGTTCGTCCGGACATGTCGCGTCTCCTGCGATCGGTCAACGGCCGGGGCCACTGCCCCGACGGATACTACTGATGCGGATACTACTGTTGAGTAGAATTCTACCAAGCAGTATGATTATGGTCCCCTCGCCAGTCAATCGGTTCCACCAGATGGCGGATGCATCCCGGCCCCCTGCCCGCCCCGCGGCACTCGACCCCGCCGACCCCTGGCGTGGTCGCCGGCGCCGGCGCGACCACGGCTCGAAACGCGACGCCGTGATCCGTACGGCGGCCCGCGCCTTCGACGAGCACGGGTACCACAACACCTCGCTCGACGACATCGCGGCAGCCCTGGGTGTGACCAAGCCGACCGTCTATTACTACGTCTCGAACAAGGAACAACTGCTGTTCGAGTGTTTCCGGGCAGGGCTCGAACCGATCCGCACCGCGCTGCGCCGCGCCGAGGCGACGACCGGCACGGGCCGCGAGCGCCTGCGGGAGGTCATCCGCGACTACGCGGTCGCGATCGCGTCCGAGTACGGCTGGTGCATGGTACGCGCCGAACACCAGGACCTGGGCCGTGACCTGAGCGCCGAGGTCAAGGCCCTCAAGTCCGAGATCGACCGCGGCATCCGCAGGCTGCTGCAGGCCGGCATCGCCGACGGGTCGATCGCCGTGCAGGACCCCAAGCTGGCGGCGTTCGCGATCGCGGGTGCGCTCAACTGGATCGCGCACTGGTACCGTGCCGGGCGCTCGCTGTCGCCCGAGCAGGTGGCGGAGGCATTCGTGCAGTTCCTGGAGCACGGGCTAGCCCCGCGCCCGGCCCTGGCGCCGCCCGCCCCGCGCTCGAGGACGCGGCGCAAGGCCGGTGCAACCGTTTGATCGCCGACGGTCGGCCCTTGGTCGTCTTGCGCTGCAAAAAGACCGCAGCGTACTATCGCCCACCCTTTGCGTTCTGCCCCCGACGTTTCCGAACAGAGGACGGCCACCATGTCTGAACCCCTCGTCATCCTTGCGGCCCGCCGCACGCCGATCGGCGCCTTCCAGGGCGTGCTCGCTTCGGTCAGCGCGACGCAACTCGGAGCCGTTGCCGCGAAAGCTGCGCTCGCCGACGCCGGCCTCGCACCCGATGCGATCGACGAAGTGATATTCGGCTGCGTGCTGCCGGCCGGGCTCGGCCAGGCCCCGGCGCGCCAGGCGGCGGTCGGCGCCGGAATCGCGCTGGGCACGCCGGCCACGACGATCAACAAGATGTGCGGCTCGGGCATGAAGGCCGTGATGATGGCGGCCGACCAGATTCGCGCCGGTTCGACACGAACCATGCTGGCGGGCGGTCTCGAGTCGATGACCAATGCGCCGTACCTGCTGACCAAGGCGCGCGGCGGTTTCCGCATGGGTCACGGCGAAATCTACGACCATATGTTCTTCGACGGCCTGCAGAGTCCGTGGGACGGCAAGGCGATGGGCTGTTTCGCGGACGCGACGGCCGCGAAATACGGATTTACCCGCGACGACCAGGACGCGTTCGCGGCCGAGTCGGTGCGGCGCGCGCAGCGCGCGGTCAACGACGGCGACTTCGCGGCAGAAATCGCGCCGGTCTCGGTGAAGACCCGCAAGGGCGAACAGCTCGTCGATCGCGACGAGACACCGTTCACGGTCGACGTTGCGAAGATCCCGAACCTGAAGCCGGCGTTCAGCAAGGACGGCACCGTCACGGCGGCCTCGTCGTCCTCGATCTCGGACGGAGCCGCGGTTCTCGTGCTCGCGAGCGAGTCCGCGGCGGCGGCGGCCGGCGCGAAACCGATCGCCCGGCTCGTGTCCTATGCGAGCCACGCGCACGCGCCCGAGTGGTTCACGACCGCGCCGGCGCCGTCGATCCAGAAGGCACTCGACCGGGCCGGCTGGCGGACGACGGACGTCGACCTCTATGAGATCAACGAGGCGTTCGCGTGCGTCGCGATGGCGTCGATGAAGGACCTCGGGTTGCCCCACGAACGGGTCAACGTGAACGGCGGCGCCTGCGCGATGGGTCACCCGATCGGCGCCACCGGCGCGCGGCTGATCACGACGCTGATCCACGCGCTGCGCAAGCGGGGCCTGCGTCGCGGCGTGGCAACGCAGTGCATCGGTGGCGGCGAAGCCTGCGCGGTCGCGATCGAGCTGCCCTGAGACGGAACGCAGCAGCGTGGACTTGAAAGGCAAGGTCGTCGTCGTCACGGGCGGCGCGCGCGGCATCGGCAAGGAGATCGCGAGCGTGTTCGCGGACCGCGGCGCGACCGTCGCATTGCTCGACCTCAATGAAGCGGAGCTCGAGACGACGCGGGCGGAGCTTGCGAGCCGGGGATCCCGGATCAGCGCCCACGCGCTCAACGTCGCGAAGGAAGACGAAGTGATCCGTGCGTTCGACGAGGTCGCCGCCGCGCACGGCCGGCTCGACGTACTGGTCAACAACGCGGGCATCATCAAGGACGCGCTGCTGGTCAAGGTCAAGGACGGCGCCGTCGTCTCCAGGATGTCGTTGGCGCAGTGGCAGGCGGTCATCGACGTCAATCTGACCGGTGTGTTCCTGTGCGGGCGCGAGGCAGCCGAGCGCATGATCGAGTTCGGCGAGGGCGGCGTGATCATCAACATCGCGAGCATCTCGAAGGCCGGCAATGCCGGCCAGAGCAACTACTCCGCCGCGAAGTCCGCGGTCGCGGCGCTGGCGGTGACGTGGTCGAAGGAACTCGCGCGTTTCGGCATCCGCGCCGCCGCGATCGCGCCGGGGTTCGTCAAGACCGACCTGCTCGCGGCCATGCCGCCCGAAATGCTC
>DASUMQ010000166.1:0-10017 GCA_036277615.1 Steroidobacteraceae bacterium | reverse complement strand
GTGTTCGCATTCGACATCGAGACCGTCCCCGACGTCGAGTTCGGGCGCCGGCTGCACGGGCTCGAGGGCCTCACCGACAAGCAGGTCGGCTACGTGATGCAGACGCGTCAGCGCGAGTCGACCGGCTCTGAGTTCCTGTCGCTCGAACAGCAGCGCATCGTCGCCATCTCGATCGCGATGCGCACTCGCGACGGCTTCAAGGTCTGGAGCCTCGGCGAGCCCGATTCGAGCGAGGAGGAACTCGTACGTCGTTTCTTCGACGGCATCGAGCGGCTGTCGCCGACGCTCGTGAGCTGGAACGGGTCGGGTTTCGACCTGCCCGTCCTGCACTACCGCGCATTGCGCCATCGGGTGCAGGCGCACCGCTACTGGGAAATGGGCGAGGAAGACCAGGCGTTCCGCTGGAACAACTACATCAGCCGGTTCCACTGGCGCCACGTCGACCTCATGGACGTGCTGGCCGGGTTCCAGGGCCGCGGACGCGTCGGGCTCGACAAAATGGCGCAGCTGCTCGGGTTTCCCGGCAAGCTCGGGATGTCTGGTGAACAGGTGTGGGACGCGCACCTCGCAGGCCGCGCCGAGGACATCCGCAACTACTGCGAGACCGATGTCGTCAACACCTACCTGATCTACCTGCGCTTCGAGCTCATGCGCGGGCGGCTCACGCACGAGGAGCACGACCGCGAGGTCGACCTCGTGCGGCAGACCCTGCGTGAGTCGCCACGCGGACACCTGCAGGAATATGCGCACGCATGGGCGAAGTGCGCGTGCTGAAGGCGCGCGGATGAAGCGGCTGCAGGCCGCACCCGAAGTCGCGGACGTCGTCGATCTCACGCACGAGGCCGCCGGAGTCGTGCGCATCGACGGCAAGACGGTGTTCGTGGCGGACGCGTTGCCGGGTGAGCAGGTGCGCCTGCGCCGCACGCACCGCCAGCGCAAAGTCGACTACGCCGTCACGGAAGAAGTGCTGCGCGCGAGCGCGGATCGCGTCGTGCCGCGCTGCCCGCACTTCGGCACCTGCGGCGGTTGCGCCTTGCAGCACCTCGCGCCGGCGGCGCAGCTCGCGTTCAAGCAGACCCAGTTGATCGAAGACCTCTCGCGACTCGGCGGCGTGCAACCGCAGCGGCTGCTCGAGCCGCTGACAGGTCCGGTCTGGTACTACCGGCGCCGTGCGCGTCTCGGCATCAAGCTCGTGCCGCGCAAGGGCAAGGTGCTGGTCGGGTTCCGCGAGCGGTCTTCTCCCTACGTGACAGACCTGCACGAATGCCACGTCCTGGTCGAACCCGTCGGCACGTTGATCACGCCGCTCGGCCGCCTGATCGAGTCGTTGAGCATCGCCGACCGCGTGCCGCAAGCCGAGGTGGCCGTCTCGGACGAGACGGTGGCGTTCGTGCTGCGGGTTCTGGCGCCGCCTTCGCCGGAGGACCTCCAGCGACTCACGGCGTTCGAGCAAGCGTACGCGGTCCGCTTTTATCTGCAGCCGGGCGGCCCCGACACGGTCTCCGCGCTGCGCACGGACCCCGCAATCCCGCCCCTGCAGTATCGGGTCGGGGACGTCACGCTGGAGTTCGAGCCGACTGATTTCGTCCAGGTCAACGGGGTCCTGAACGAAGCCATGGTCACGCGCGCGCTCGACGCGCTTGAACTCGCGTCGTCCGACGCGGTGCTCGACCTGTTCTGCGGCCTCGGCAACTTTTCGCTGCCGCTCGCCCGCCGGGCCGGCCGGGTCGTGGCGGTCGAGGGCGACGCGGGGCTGGTTCGGCGCGCCCGGTCGAACGCAGAACGCAACCACGTCACGAACGTGGAGTTTCACGTTGCCAATCTGTTCGAGGATGTGGTGGGGTTGCCCTGGACGCGCCGTCCGTACGACGGCGTGCTGCTGGACCCGCCGCGCGCGGGCGCCCAGCGGGTCCTGCCGGTCGTCGCGGCCAGTGGCGCGAGGCGCGTCGTGTATATTTCGTGCCACTCGGGCAGCCTGGCGCGCGACGCGGGGCTGCTCGTGCGCGAGCATGGCTTCCGGTTGTCGGCGGCGGGCGTGATGGACATGTTCCCGCACACGACGCACGTGGAAGCGATGGCGATTTTCGACCGATGAGGCCCGCAATGCGGATCGGCACGACGACGAACGAGGGGCAGGCGTGACGCTGGGTCCGCTGATGGTGGACGTGGCGGGCACCGAGCTGAACGCCGACGACCGACGCATTCTCGCGCACCCGCTCGTCGGCGCCGTCATCCTCTTCACCCGGAACTATCAAAGCTACGCGCAGCTGGAGCGGCTCGTGGACGAGATTCGCGCCGTGCGTACGCCGCCGTTGCTCGTCACGGTCGACCACGAAGGCGGTCGGGTGCAGCGTTTTCGCGAGGGCTTCACGGTACTGCCGCCGCAGCGCGCGATCGGCCGCCTCTACGATGTCGATGCCGACGCGGGCCGGCGGCTCGCCTGGCAGTGTGGCTGGCTGCTCGCCGCCGAACTGCGCGCGGTCGGGATCGACATGAGCTTCGCGCCCTGCATCGACCTCGACTACGGCGTGAGCGAAGTCATCGGCGACCGTGCGTACCACCGCGACCCGGAAGTGGTCGCGCGGCTCGCGGTCTCGTGCATGCAGGGCATGCGCGCGGCGGGCATGCAGGCCACCGCGAAGCATTTCCCGGGTCATGGTGCCGTCGTGGCCGATTCCCACAAGGCGTTGCCGGTCGACCGGCGCCCGCTCAGCGAACTCGGCGACGAACTGCTGCCCTACCGGCGGCTGATCGCGAACGGGCTCACGTCGGTGATGGTGGCGCACGTGCTGTTCCCGGAAGTCGACGAGGCCCCGGCGGGCTTCTCGTCGCGGTGGATTCACGGGGAACTGCGCTGGGCGCTGGGTTTCACGGGCGCGGTGTTCTCCGACGACCTGAGCATGGGGGGCGCGGCGTTCGCCGGCACCGTGCCCGAGCGCGCCCGGCGCGCGATCGCGGCGGGCTGCGACCTGCTGCCGATCTGCAACGATCGCGACGCGGTGCACGCCACGCTCGACGAACTCGCCGGCGAGGCCGATCCGCTGAGCCAGGTGCGCCTGGTGCGCCTGCACGGCCGGCCCATGCCGGCGCGTGCGGAACTGCACGCGTCCGCGCGCTGGACCGAATGCCGGGCAGCAGTCGATCACTGTCGCGACGCGCCGAGCCTGCAGCTGAATGCCTGAGCGATAAAAGGGGACCGCTCGATGTCAGAAACCGTGGCGCCAACGCCGGTGCACGATGCAAGCCTGCTGACCGAGGTGCTGCGGCACGCACTCGACGGCATCGCCGTGGTCGAGACGCGGGACGGCGCCATGCGCATCGTCTACGCCAACGCGACGCTCGCCGCGCTGTTGCGACGTTCCGAGGACTGGGCGGTCGACCGGCCGCTCGACGCGATCGAGGTCGAGGCGCCGGCCGACCCCAACATGACGGCCTCCGGCATCGGCATGCGCGTGCGCCTCAAACGTGTCGACGGCTCGATGGTCGACTGCGAACGCTGGGCCGTGATGCTCCCCGACGCGCGTGTCGCACTGTATTACCGCCCGGCGGCACGCACGTCCCCGGGCGCCCTCGCGGCAGCACTGGAGCGCTCGAGCGGGCTGAGCAGCGAGGAGTACCTGCTCGACATGCTGACCCGTGACTGGTCGATCGGCCAGCGCGACGGCCGCACCGTGACGCTGATGCGGTTCGAGATCGACGCGTGGGCAGAGTACCGCGAGATCTTCGGCCGCAGCGCCAGTGAGAACGTGCTGCGGCAGGTGGGCCGCACGATCGCGACCGTGACCAAGCGGGCGAGCGACGTGGTCGCGCGGACCGCGACCGACGAAATACTGGTGCTCGGGGTATCGATGGAGCCCGACGCTGCACTCGGTTTCGCGGAACAGATCCTGAGCCGGATCCGGATCCTCTCGGTGCATCACCCGCGCTCGACGAGCGGTCGTTTCCTCTCGGTCAGCGCCGGCGTGGTCACCGCCTCGCCCCCGCGCGATCGCGGCGTGGACGCGATCGTGCTCGCGACCACGAACGCGCTGCACCTCGCCCGCTCGGGCGGCGGCAATCGTGCGGTGCGGGGCGAACTCTAGTGACTAGTGTCCAGTGTTCAGTGTTCAGTAAGAGGGCACTTCGCGCGTGCGGCGCAGCCGCCTCCGACCAACCACTAGACACTAGACACCAATCACTAGTCCGCTCTCCTCACCCGCCACACCGCGTTGCCGACGTCGTCCGCGACGAGCAATCCACCCTCGGCGTCTAGCGCCACGCCGACCGGCCGGCCATAGGCGACGTTGCGTTCGTCGTCGACGAATCCCGCCAGCACCTCGAGCGGCGGGCCCGCGGGACGACCCTGCTGGAACGGCACGAAAATCACTGCATACCCGCTGCGTGGCTTGCGGTTCCACGAGCCGTGCTGGCCGACGAACATGCCGCGCTGGAGCTGGGTCGTCAGCGCGTTCGACGTCGAATACGCCAGCCCCAGCGACGCGGTGTGCGGCCCCAAGGCGTAGTCGGGCACGATCGCTTTCGCCACGAGGTCGGGGCGTGGCGGCTCGACGCGCGTGTCGACGTGATCGCCGTAATAGCTGTACGGCCAGCCGTAGAAGCCGCCGTCGCGAACCGACGTCATGTAGTCGGGTACGAGGTCGCTGCCGAGTTCGTCGCGTTCGTTGACCGTCGTCCAGAGCGTGCCGGTTTCCGGTACCCAGGCCAGGCCGTTCGGGTTGCGCAGTCCCGTCGCGTACACGCGCGCGTTTCCGGTGACGCGGTCGATCTCCCAGATCGCCGCGCGTCCTTCTTCCTCGGCCATGCCGTGCTCGGCTACGTTGCTGTTGGAGCCGACCGTTGCATAGAGCTTGCTACCGTCGGGGCTCGCGATCAGACCCTTGGTCCAGTGGTGATTGCGTGAGCCGGCCGGCAACGCCGCCACCACCTGGCCTGCGCCGGAAAGCTGGCGGGCGCCGGACGCATAGGGGAAGCGCACCACCGCGTCGGTGTTTGCGACGTAGAACTCGTCGCCTACCAGCGCCATGCCGAACGGCGAATTCAGCCCCTCGACGAACACCGTGCGCACGTCGGCACGACCGTCGCCGTCGGTGTCGCGCAGCAGCGTGATGCGATTCGCGCTCTCGACGACCGACCCGGCCTTGTCCATGAAGCGCTTCATGATCCAGCCGCGCAGGCCCTTGAACTCGTCCGGACGCTCCGGCGCCGCGGTCTCGGCGACGAGCACGTCGCCGTTCGGCAACACGTGCAGCCAGCGCGGGTGCTCGAGGTCCAGCGCAAACGCCGTGACACGCAGGCCCGGTGCCGGTGTCGGTGTGCGGCCTTCGGGCCAACCGGTCGCACGCGCGATCTCGATCGTGGGGAAGCGCTCGGGCGTCGGGTCGGGCAGCTTCGGGCTCGGTCCCGTGCCTTCCACCACGTCGAACTTCGCGTCCGACGCACAGCCCGTCATCCCGAGCAGGAGGCAAGCCAGCGCTGGGTAAATTCTTCGACGCACGGTGGGGATCCTCGGAGTGTTCCGCGACGATTACAGCACGGCGGGGGCTGCCGTCGTCGCAGGTGCGGACGAATGCCTGCGTCCGGGCAGGGCGCCGACTGACAGCCTCAGTGGCGCGTGACGCATCCCGCGAGCTGGTCGAGCAGTTTCTGGGCCGCCGCGAAGCGTTGCTCCGGCTCTTCCCACGTGCCCGTGAAGCGAACCTTCTTCGGGCCGTCGAAGCGCATCGTGCGCGAGCTCTTCTGCAGCAGCAGGATCAGCGCACCGGGCTCGAGCGGCGTGTCGTCGCCGAAGCTCACGGAGCCGCTCGCCGTGCCGACGTCCATGCGCTCGATCGACAGTGGGGCGGCGACGATGCGCAGGCGCGCGATCCGGAACAGGTTCTTCGCGGGATCGGGCAGCGGTCCGAACCGGTCGACCGTCTCGGCCTGCAGGTCGTCGAGCTCGGGGACCGACTGCACTGACGCGATGCGCTTGTACAGCACGAGCCGCGCGTGCACGTCGGGAAGGTACGCCTCCGGCAGCAGGGACGGTACGTGCAGATCGATCTCGGGACCGTGGTGCAGCGGCTTCTCGAGGTCGAGGTCCTTGCCGGCCTGCATGGCCTTCACCGCGCGCTCGAGCAGTTCCATGTACAGCGCGAATCCGACCTCCTGGATCTGGCCGCTCTGGTCCTCGCCGAGCAGCTCGCCGGCGCCCCGGATCTCCAGGTCGTGTGTTGCGAGCACGAAACCGGCGCCGAGGTCCTCGAGCGACTCGATGGCCTCGAGCCGGCGCTGCGCATCGGCCGTCATTGCGTTCTTCGGCGGCGTGACCAGGTACGCGTAGGCCTGGTGGTGCGAGCGACCGACGCGCCCGCGCAGCTGGTGCAGCTGCGCGAGGCCGAAGCGGTCCGCGCGGTCGATCACTATCGTGTTGGCGGTGGGCACGTCGATGCCGCTCTCGATGATCGTCGTGCAGAGCAGCAGGTTCGTGCGCTTGTGGTAGAAGTCGAGCATGACCTGCTCGAGGTCGCGCTCCCGCATCTGCCCGTGTCCGATCGAGATGCGGGCCTCCGGCACGAGCCCGGCGAGCCGCTCGCCCGTCCTGTCGATCGTCTCGACGCTGTTGTGCACGAAATAGACCTGGCCGCCGCGGCGCAGCTCGCGCAGGCACGCCTCGCGGATCGTCGGGTCGCTCCACTCGCTGACGAACGTCTTGATCGAGAGTCGCCACTGGGGCGGGGTCGTGATCAGCGACAGGTCGCGCAGGCCGCCCAATGCCATGTTCAGCGTGCGCGGGATCGGCGTCGCGGTCAGTGTCAGCACGTCGACCTCCGCGCGCAGCGCCTTGAGCCGTTCCTTGTCGCGGACGCCGAAGCGATGCTCCTCGTCGATGATGACGAGCCCGAGGTCCCTGAACTTGATCCCCGGCTGCAGCAGCTTGTGCGTACCGATGACGATGTCGACCTTGCCCGACGCGAGGCCGTCGAGCGCTGCCTTGGCCTGCGCGCCTGCGCGGAAACGCGAGATCAGCTCCATCTTCACGGGCCAGTCGGCGAAACGGTCGACGAAGGTCTCGTAGTGCTGCTGGGCCAGCAGTGTCGTCGGCACGAGCACCGCGACCTGCTTGCCGGCCTGCACGGCCACGAACGCGGCGCGCAGCGCGACCTCGGTCTTGCCGAAGCCGACGTCGCCGCAGACGACGCGATCCATCGGGCGGCCCGAGCGCAGGTCGTCGACGACGGCCTGGATCGCGCTGAGCTGGTCGACCGTTTCCTCGAACGGAAAGCCCGCCTCGAATGCGCGCAACTGCTGTTCGTCGACCGGAAATGCATGGCCCTCGCGCGCCGCGCGTCGCGCGTACACGTCGAGCAGCTCGGCCGCCGCGTCCCGGATCCGCGCCGCGGCCCGGGCGCGGGCCTTGGACCACTGGTCGCCGCCGAGCTTGTGCAGCGGCGCCGCGTCGGCCGGCGCGCCGGTGTACCGGCTGACGCGCTCGAGCGCCTGTACCGGCACGTACAGCTTGTCGCCGCCCGCGTACTCGAGCACGAGGAACTCGGCCGTCGTGCCGCCCGCGTCCATCGTCGTGAGCCCCGTATAGCGCCCGACGCCATAGTCCTCGTGCACGACCGGTGCGCCCGGGCGCAGGTCGGCGAGTTGCTGGATGATTTTGGCCGGGTCGCGGTCCGACCGCCGCCGGCGACGCTCCTGCCGTGCGCGCTCCCCGAAGAGCTGTTCCTCGGCGTAGATCGTGACGGACGGTTCACGCAGCGTGACACCGGAGGCGATCGGCGCCACCGCGACGACGATCGGCGCGTCCGTGGCCAGGACCTCCGACCAGTCCGCGACGACCTTCGGGGCCACGCCGTACGGCCGCAGCAATTCGAGCAGCAGTTCGCGCCGCCCCGCCGATTCGGCCGCCAGCAGCACGCGTCCCGGCGCCGCTCGCAGCCGGTCCGCGAAGGCGCGCAGCGTCTCCTCGTGACGCTGGTCGAGGCGGGCGACGGGTGCGGGTTCCGTGCGGAAGTCGTGCAGGGGCGGCAGCGTCGCAGCGGCGTGCGGTTCCGCGATCGGATCGCCCAGGAATACGTGCGGCGACGCGGTCGCGCGCGTGAGCCATTCGTCGGCCGGCACGCAGATCTCGGCGGGGTCGAGCACCGGGTGCTCGATGTCGAAGCGGCGCTCCTCGTGCCGTTCGACCAGCGTGCGCCAGGCGTCTTGCAGTGCCGCGTCGTGGTGGGCCGGCAGCAGCACCGTCGTGCGGGCGGGCAGGTAGTCGAACAGCGTGGTCGTGCTCTCGAAAAAGAGCGGCAGGTAGTACTCGATCCCTGCGGGCGCGAGGCCTTCACCCACGTCGCGATAGAGCGGCATGCGCGTGAGGTCGCCCTGGAAACGCGTGCGGAAGCGCCGCCGGAAGTCCTTGATCGACTCGGGCGAGAGGCTGAACTCGCGCGCGGGCAGCAGGTCGAGCCGCGACAGTTTCTCGAGCGACCGCTGCGTCTCGGCGTCGAAGCTGCGGATGCTGTCGATGACGTCGTCGAAGAGGTCGATGCGCAGCGGCGCGTCGCTGCCCATCGGGAACACGTCGAACAGCGAGCCGCGGATCGCGAAGTCGCCCGGCTCGGCCACCTGCGGCACGCTCGCGTAGCCCGCGCTCGTGAGACGGAGCCGGAACTTCTCCAGGTCGAGCGCCTCGCCAGCCTTCAGGCTGAGCGCGTGGCCGTCGACGAAGGTGCGTGGGGGCAGGCGCTGCAGCGCAGTGGGCAGGTCGACGATGACGATGCCGCGTTCGAGTGCGGGCAATCGCGCCATCGTGCGCAGGCGCTGCGAGATGATGTCGGGGTGCGGCGAGAACTGGTCGTAGGGCAGCGTCTCGTAACCCGGAAAGGCGAGGATCGCGGTGCCGGCCGCGAAGAAACCGAGTTCCTCCTCGAGTCGAGCGGCGCCGGCCGCGTCCTGCGTGACCACGAGCAGCGGCGCCCGCGTCTCGGCCGCCGCACGCGCGACGTACAGGGCCGTGGCGGCACCGGTCAGTCCGGTCCAGCGCAGGCTCGGGCGGTCGGGGGAGGGCAGTGGCAGGGCGTGGTTCGCGGGCGGCATGGACAACCAAAAGCAGAGAGTGCCCGGCCCGGCGCGACGGCCGGGCAGGCAAGGAAGCCCGCAATTCTAGTGGGGACCGGGGTCGGTGTGTGCCGTCCCCTCAGGGACGGACGAGGACCGCGTGGACGACGTGGTCGTATTCGAAGTAGACGACCTTGTCCGGGTAGACCCAGCGAGTGATCGGCGGCTGGCCGACCGCGGCGAAGCGTTCGGACGGGGCCCCGAACTGCCTCTCGACCTGGGCCATGGTCATGCCGCGCCCAGGAGCTGCGACGTTCGTCGTCGCGGCAGGCGGCTGCGTCATCTCCAGATTCTGGGCGAACACGGCGGGCGTGCCGGCGAGGCCGACGAGCGCCAGGCCGAATGCAACGAAGGACTGCGTGCGCGACATGCGTATCTCCCGAACCAAGCCCGCCGGACTATAGCATTCGTGGTCCGGCGCAAGAGGTTGGCCGCGTAATACCTTGTTCCAGTTCACTATCCGTAAATCGCGCGGCCGAACCGGACAGGTGCAAAGCCGGGCCGCGCCGGGTAGCCTTGCGGCCTCCTGCCCCATCGAGCCGCCTCGTCGGTGTTCCACCCGCTGCCTGTCTTCGTCGGCCTGCGCTACGTCCGGACCCGACGTCAGGGCTTTTTCGTTTCCTTCATCTCGTGGATCTCGATGGCGGGGGTGTGCCTGGGCGTCGCGGCGCTGATCACGATCATCTCGGTCATGAACGGCTTCGAGGGCGAGCTGCGCAGCCGTCTCGTGTCGCTCACCGCGCACGCGACGGTGACCGGATCGCCCGGGCG
This sequence comes from Steroidobacteraceae bacterium, assembly GCA_036277615.1. Classification (GTDB taxonomy): domain Bacteria; phylum Pseudomonadota; class Gammaproteobacteria; order Steroidobacterales; family Steroidobacteraceae; genus RPQJ01. The sequence goes on along the minus strand of DASUMQ010000166.1, from coordinate 150 downwards.
CCTGGCCCAGTGGCCGCAGCTCGCGGCGCGCCTGCGGGCGGTCCCGGGCGTGCTGGGTGTGGCGCCTTTCGTCGACGTGCAGGCCATGATCGGCCGCGCCGGCTCGCTGGAGCCCGTGCTGCTGCACGGCGTCGACGCTGGGGCCGAGCG